>NZ_VFTK01000002.1:0-299092 GCF_006439495.1 Mesorhizobium sp. B3-1-8 | reverse complement strand
AACGGCGGCAACGGTGGCGCCGGCAATGGCGGCTCCGGCGGAAATGGCGGCGACGGCGGCAACGGTGGCGCCGGCAATGGCGGTTCCGGCGGGAATGGTGGTAACGGCGGCAACGGTGGCGCCGGCAATGGCGGCTCCGGCGGAAATGGCGGCGACGGCGGCAACGGTGGCGCCGGCAACGGCGGCTCCGCCGGGAATGGTGGCAACGGCGGCACCGGCAATGGTGGAACCGGCGGCAATGGCAGTTCGGGCGGCGGTGGCGGCGCCGGCCATCACAACACCGGTTCCGGTCATTCCGGCAACGTCGGTTCCTGCGGCGCTTCCTGGCGATCGTCTTGCTGACGCGGCTTGACCTTAAGGCGCGTCGCGCCAAAGCGGATCAAACGGACCTGCTTCAAGTCTTTGTTTGCGCGCGGACGGAAAACCGCTGCGCAGTTTTCCTGGAATTGCTCTACGGACCGGTGCGGTAGGCGAAGTCGTCCATCGCGGCCTGCCAGGAGTGCCGTGTCCGGATCTCGAGCCGCGTGATACGCGTGTAGTCGGCCGCGAAATAGACCGGGCCGCTCGCGGACAGCACAAGCTGATCCTCATAGGCCGGCTGGTCGCCCCGCCAGGCCTTGAGAACAAGCGTCTCGCCCTCGGCGTCGTTCCAGCCGACGCCGAAATAGGCGCCCGTGAAATCGAACGGCTTGTCGCTGAACACCTGCCCGGGGTGGCCTGAGCTGTTATAGGCGATGAATTCGCCGGACATCGTCGTGTTGATGTAACCCGGGCCGTCGGTGAAACGCTGGTGCATGGCAACGAGATTGTACCAGTCGAGCCCGCCATAGCCGGACGGAATTTCGAACACGCCCGACGTCGTCATAAGGTCGTCGAAGCCGACGACGTGCTGTCGGGGCAGCGGCCCCTCGGCGGGCCCGCCCTTGCCCGAAAACGCGGAGAGCACGACGGGCGCCTCGTCGACCACGATTTTGCGCCGCTCAGTCGCTCCGTCGGCCGAAACCTCGACCAGCCATTCGCCTGATGTCACGGGCGCGCTGAAGCGCCCATCCGGATCGACCTTGGCGGCGACGCCTGCCCCGTCAGGCCCGGTGAGGGAAATTCGCGCCCCGGGAGCGGCTACGCCGCTGATCGTCAGGTCCGCCGCAAGGCCGACCGGATGCGTCGTGCGCTGTGCGATCATGTCGCCCGGCGAGCCGGGGGAAGCCGCATAATCGCTTTCCTGGGACGCGTTTGCGGTGGTGACGGAAAAGCCTGGCGGAGGCACGACCCGGAACGAATAATGTCCGGGATCGACAACCTCGAGATTGCGCTGGAGAACCGACATCCGGAAGTTGGCAAAGCCGCTGACATTGGTCCATCGCATGATGGTGTCGCCATTCGGCTTGCCGAGCTCGACGGCCACATGCGACATCGGCCGGTCGCCGAGATCGTAGATCCCGTTCCTGTTGCGGTCGCGGAACACCAGGATCGATGTGTTCATCTGGCCGCCGTTGAAGGCGTCCCACGCGCGCCTGGGATAATAGTCCGCCGCGCTGCCGGCACGCGCCGAGCCCCAGACCATGGCCAGGCCGGTGGCCGCGACGACGACGGCGCCCGGGAACGACAAACCACGCTTCACGAAATTTCCCCTCTGGCAGTCGGTGTCGGTCCGATCCCCTGGAGCCGCGCGATGATCCTGTCCACGGCATCCGCATCGAAATAGGCAAGATAGAGCAACGCCATGGTCGCGCTGAACGTATAGACCGGCAGCGTCAGATAGATGATGGCGTGAAAGGCCAGGCCCGGCAGGACCAGATAGCGCCTCGTCGCACGGAACGGCAGGCCGAAGGCAAGGCCATATTCGAGCGCGACCACGCCGAAGGATACGATCGTGGCGGGCAAGGCAAGGCCGGCCGGGTAATCCGAACCCGCATAGAACCAGAGGAAGATCTGCTCGATCCGCGCGCCGCTCAGAAAGGCATGGTTCGACTTGTCGAAGGCGGCGAAGAAATAGAGCACCGACAGCTGCACCACGATCAGCCGCAGCCCCCACAGATTGCCGCGCTCCGCCGGCGGCGCAATGCCCCTGCGCTCGGCGTGCGCCACCGCCAGGTAGCGGTCCAGCGAATAGGAGCGGCCGCATGGGGTGAGCGCGACCAGAAGTGCCGCGACGGCGAGCAGATAGGTATGGTGGTGAGTCCAGGGCTCGCGCCCAAGCTGGTGGCCGAAATAATAATACATCACCAGCCCGACCGACCCGGCCCAGACAGCGGCGGCGCGGCTCTGATAGCCAACGAACAGCAGCGTCGTCGCGACGAAGAAGTTGGCTGCCAGAAACAGGCCGATCGCCGACTGGTCCCTGTAGAGCAGCAATTCGCCGGCCCAGCGCGACCAGAACAGCATCGCCAGGCCGATGCGGATCAATGCGGACGAGCGCGACGATCCCTCCGTACCGACCGCCCAGCCGACGAAGCGCGCCGCCACGGTGTGCGCCGAACGCCAGCTCATCCAATCGGTGATCGCGTCAGCCGGCGCAGGCATTTTCGGCATCGGTATGGATTATCTGCCAGCCGCTGCGCGTGCCCAGCCGGGCGCGGACGCGGATGTCGGCGCCCTGCCCGGCGGCCGTGCAGAGCCGCTTGACGACGGATGCCAGTTCCTCGCGGCTTGCGATCCGCTTCAGCCTGCCGCCGCGAGGAGCGCCGAGCATCTCGAACCGGTCGAGCGGGATGAGCGCGCCGTCCGGCTGGCGGATTTCGAAGGAAGCGTCGATGACGCCCAGCCCGATCGCGCTGAACATGGTCCAGGAGCGCAGCCATGGCGTCTGCACCCCGAAGATTTGATCCACGGCCGGACCGGCGATCATGAACGCGGCGATCGCCGTGAAGGCGACCAGCCGCAAGCGTCCCGCCGACAGCCGTCCGGCAGGCTCCGCGCCTGTTCTGATCGAGATGATGTCCGCCACCGCGTACCCCCGTCGTGATCATAGACCGGATCAACGCCGTTCCGCGACCATCCCAGAAAAAGTCAGGGCGCGGCGCGCGGGCGCCCGACCGTGCCTCGATGGCGCGAGGCGGGATCAAGGGCAAGATCTTTGCGGAGGCTGCGGGTGCTCCCGAGCGGATGAGTGCTGGAGCGGACAACGTGGATGTCGGCGGGACAGCGGGCGCGAAGGATCGCGGCCCTAGGATTTTGCCGCGGGATCTTCGCTGGCGAACAAAGGCATAGCGTCAGCCGCCCGCGCCACCTTTTCCTTCTCCGCGTCGGCCTTTCGCTTCGGGCATTCCTCGAAATCATGGTCGCGGCCGCCGCAATAGGAGCAGCATTTGGCGGGGGTGTCGGGGTTGAGCATCGAGACCATTCCCAAGAATGCACCAAAAGGTTCCCGCTTGCAGCAATTGCGTGAACGCCGCAATCACCGTCCAGCCCGATGCCCCGATACCGCAATACCAGGGGCTCGCCGCTTGCGCGGCGGGCTCCCGCTCAGTCACCGCTCACGCATGCGCGTGGGGATGACGGAAGTCCCAGACGGCCCAGGCCGATGCCGCGACCACCAGCACGCCGAGCACGACGTGCGTGGCCATGACATGCGTGTCGGCCGCAAAGCCCAGCAGCCAGGGCGACACGATCAGCCAGAGCCCGAGGACGACGTTTACCCATTCCTCCCATTCGGCGAACACCGAAAGCGTCGCGAGCGCCAGCGCGCCGAGCAGAACGCCGACTATCCAGGCGTTCCACGCGGGCACCATCGCCGCGGTGAATCCGATGACCCAGGGTGAGATGAACAGGCAAATCGCGAGGACCAGAGTGATCCAGTCCTGGCTCCGTCTTGCTTCCATCAGTTTGCTTGCCATGACAACCTCCATGGATGAAGCTTGACCAAAGCAATTGCATTCGCGTGGACATCGCACGCTTAGCCATTGATGTAATTACGCTTCTATGAAGCTGCAAGGTGCCGACCGGGTGGGCAGCCCCGCGCGCCAGGGGGCGCAGCCTCTCAGAGGCTGAAGTCGGTTTCGTCCTCCGCCCCCAGCTGCGGCACGACGATTGCCTCGAGCGGCGCGTCGAGCTCCCACTTCACGCTGCCGGGAGCGCGTTCGAGGCTTGAGGAACCGCTCAGCGACTGCGGCGCCACCCGCTGCAGCACCACCGTGCCGAAACCCTTGCGGTCGGCGAAACCCTTGCGGTCGCCGAAACCCTTGCGGTCGGCCGCGTTCCGCCCGGCTTCGCTTGCTGTCGCCCCGGACGTCTCGTGCCACAGAAGATGAAAGCGCCGCTGCGCCTCGGGGCCGGCCTCGACCTTCCAGGTGATTTCGACGCGGCCGCCCTCGGCCGCCAGCGCGCCGTATTTGGCCGAGTTGGTGCCGAGCTCATGGAAGGCCATGCCGAGATTCTGCACCGCATTGGACTGCAGCGTAAGCAGCGGCCCGGAAAGCGAGATGCGCTCTTCGTGGCCGAAGGGCTTCAAATGCTCCTGGATCAGGTCGAAAAGGCTGGCGCCGGCCCATTCCGAGGTGACAAGCAAATCGTGCGAGCGCGACAGCGCCATGATGCGCGAGCGGATCATCTGCTCGAACTCGACAGGATCGGTCGAGCGCTTGCTGGTTTCCCTGACCATCGACAGGATCACCGCGAACTGGTTCTTTACCCGATGGTTGACTTCGCGCATCAGAAGCCGGATGCGGCGCTCGCTTTCCTTGGCGGCGGTGATGTCGCGGGCGATTTTCGATGCGCCGACGATGTCGCCGGCACTGTTCTTGATCGGCGAGATGGTCAGCGAAACGGCAACCAGCGATCCGTCCTTGCGCCTTCGGGTGGTCTCGAAGCTAGGAATGCGCTCACCCCCGCGGATCCGAGCGATGATCTCGCTCTCCTCGTTCTGCATATGATCGGGGATCAGCATCAGGATCGACTGGCCGATGGCCTCTTCAGCGCTGTAGCCGAAGACGCGTTCAGCCGCCTGGTTCCAATCGGTGATGATGCTGTTCAGATCCTTGCCGATGATGGCATCGTAGGAAGAATCGACGATGGCCGCCAGGCGTGCGTCAGCGCTTGCGTCCTGGCGGATAATCCCCCCGATTTTTGTCATATGCTGAAGGTAGCGCCGGACTGCATAAAGGCAACATCCTAATCGGCCGAGTTCTCGGCGTCGCCGTGCGCTTTCGCCGGTCGCACGACGCCGAAATCCTGCGACTTGATCCCGATTTCCGCCATCAGAAACCCTTCCGAGGCGAGGCCGCGGCGCAAAAGCTCCCGCACCGCCGCGGAGCGGCTGGGCATGCGCTTTTCAAAGCGCCAGTTCTCCAGAGCCGCGAGTTCTTCGTCATTGAGCATGATCTGCAAACGCTGCGGACGCTCAAGTTCAGCCACATGTGCCTCCCTTTAAAGGCTACAAATGCCACGAGTTAGTATATGTCTTATTTTGCAATTAACTAGGTTACGTCCAATGAAACGTCAAGGTCGCTCTGTGAGTCAAAACCGCAACAGACCAACGATGCCAACGATGCGTCTACCAAGCACTACGTGCTCTATCATAACTGACTGATATCGTTTCTATTTTTTTAATTTCCACTTGCCATTCCAGGGCCAGGGGAGCATGATTGAATCAAAGGGACAAACCGTCCGTGAAAGGGAGGGTTTTCCATGCGGATAAGATACACAAACAAGCTGAGAGACGACGCCCACAGCCGGGTACAGACCGCCCTGTGGGCTCACGGAGTCGTGAATCTGGTCGTGGTGGCTGAGGAGATAAGGCTCCTAAATCTCGCCGAAAACATCGCCCGCGAGGACATCGAGGAGTTGGTTCTGCAAGTCGCGCAACTCTATGGGGCGATCGTGGAATTCGATGAACAGGCGCTTACCGCGCTCGACCTGCCCGATGCCAGCGGCCGCGACAATCGCAACGATCTGGAAAGAGCGCTCAGCGAGCGATCCTTGCCGGACGGGTCCATGGAACACCTGCTTCAGGTGGATCGGGGCGCATAAAAGCCTCGCTCTCCCCCATCAGTCGCGTCATGCGATTGGCGAACTTGGGGTCGAGGCCACTGCGTTCAACCAATCGGGGCGCCCTGGAAACTTCCTCCTGCCTGCTCTCGCAGTATGACCTGCCGGCCAGCCTTTGCCGGCTAGCGCTTGCGGGCTGGTTTCTTCGGCGCGACGGGAGGTGCGTCGGCCTCTTGCGCCAGCCTGGCTTCGCGCAACCGCTTTGTCTTGGCAGCCCGGGCAGCCGCTTCCAGGTCCTGTATCTGTCGCGCGACGCGGGACGTCGTGTCGGTCTTGGCTTCCGTGCGGGATGGGACCGGCTTGAACAGGCCGGTATCCGGTAGCGACTTCATTGTTTTCTCCTTGTTTCACGCAATTCCGGACGAAAAAGCGCGTCACACTTTTCCAGGAATTGCCTAAAGCGCGTCGCGTCGAAACGGATTCACGCGACGCGCTTTAGGTCGTTGCTTGATGCATGTCGTTGTCGCAAAACCGAGGTCACTTTTGCGCGACATGCATTAGAACAAAAAAGGCCGGGCACAGCCCGACCTTCTCCAACGCGCGTGTGCGGCCGATGCCAGTACATCCGTGGTCAAAGGACCCCGAGGCGCTGTGATCAGGCGGCTTGCAGATTGTCTGCCGAGCTCTTGCCGTTGCGAGCATCCTTCACGATGTCGAAGCTGACCTTCTGGCCCTCGACCAGAGAGCGCAGCCCTGCGCGCTCCACGGCTGAAATATGGACGAACACGTCCGGCTGGCCGCCGCCCTGCTCGATAAAGCCGAAACCCTTGGTGGCATTGAAGAACTTCACCGTTCCAGTAGTCATTGCGATCTCCTTACAAATCGACGCAAAATTATACGCGCCCGACAATCGCCGAGCGACGCTATCTTCGAAATTGAGAGGGAAGATCGTAAGTGCGCCATTTAGCGCGAAAACAACGTTCTTTCAGCAAGATCGATCTTCCATACATAGCGCTAAATTTCCTGATCGACAAGGCTTTTCAAAATAATACTTCCGAAGATGGTGTTGCGATCGAGAGCCAACCAGCCGAGGGCAACGAGCCAGCCGACAAGGCGTTGGACCTTGGAAGAGAAAGGGCAACGGCGGACGACGACCCGATCTGGAATGAGAACCACCCTACCCTTGGACGAGTTCGTGCAGCGGCTGGTGAGTGAAACGGAAATAAGCGAAGCGCAGGCGCTCGAACTCATCTATCTGGCCGGCTTGAACTGGAGCTCGCTTATTCGCGAGGCCAAGGCGATCGCATCGCAGTCTTAAAGCGCGTCGCGCTGAAGCGGATTCAGGCGACGCGCTTTAAGCCTTTGTTTTGCTGCATGTCGTTGTCCCAGAACCGCTGCACACTTCTGGACGACATGCATTAAGGTTCACCCCCTTGCATCCAGACGATCAAGGATGGTCAGGCCGGTCTCGTATCTCTCCGCCGGAGCACCCGCCTGGTGAGCCTGCCAAAGATTGTCCTTGAGATCCGCCTCCTTTACCGGTCGCGCCAGTTCATTGGAGACGGCGCGACAGATGAAGCCCTCTTCGCTCTCGTCCAGACGCCTTGTCAGCGCATCGACGGCAGCCACGACCACGAATCCAAAACCCGCCGACTGTAGGCGGTCGAGCGTCCAGCCCTCGCCCTTCTCAATGACGTCATGCAGGTAAGCGACGGTCTTTTCATCAAGCGTTTCGACGGCATCGGCTACGCGTCGCAAGTGTTCGATATAGGGCCGGCCGGTCTTGTCCGTTTGTCCGCGATGGGCCTCTTCAGCGATCCTTGCTGCTTCGTGGAGCATGGTCTTCCAATCTCGTCACAATAAAGCCCGTCCCGGCGAGGGACGGCCGAGGCGGGCTTGCTCGGGCCTGAGCCCCGGGTGGCGCGCTTTTCGCGGGGGAGAAGCGGGCTGCGCGCCATCCTGCATTCAAGAACATCGGCGCCAGGCGAATGTTCCGCTGCTCGCGGATTTTTAAGAACGATCAGGCCATCTGTGGCACCCTTCGAAGCGGCGTCTAAAAAGAAGCCCGGACCAGGAGCCGGGCAAGAGAAGTCTTGGGAACATGCTGACCGGAGGGGCCTGGTTCAGCGCTTGCCAGTTTGCCGGTTCAATATGACCGCCAGATGAACCCTCCTTCGGCCGTGTCGTTGGGCTCGGTGCAGGATCTCGACGCAGAAAAGCTTTTCGGCAGGAACCTCGCGACGGCGTTGCCGTTAGCCTTCCGTGTCCAACAGGAGGTCCGGCAATGGATTGGAACCGCGTCGAAGGCAATTGGAAGCAGATGAAGGGCAAGGTCAAGGAACAGTGGGGCAAGCTCACCGACGACGACCTCGACCGCATTGCGGGAAAGCGCGACCAGCTCGAAGGCAAGATCCAGGAACGCTACGGCCTGGAGAAGGATCGCGTGCGCCGCGACATCGACGACTGGTATAACATGCAGCGCTGGTAGCAGCCGGCTTCCCGAAAACGAAGGCGTTGCCTCGCGGCAGCGCCTTTTCCTTTGGCTGTTCAGGCGCGCCGCGCGGCGATGAAATCCGCCGCCACGCGATGTTCAGGAATCAATGAAGCCGACATGCATCCCCCGGCCGGCGCAAAAGGTTCGACGTCGCCGACGGATCGGATTATCCGGATTCGGCTTGCCTTCGCGACGCTCCCGGCGCGCCACCTTGCGTCGCTTCCAGAAAGGCATGGCATCGGGAACGGAAGGTCCCGGCGATCGGCGACGCCGGCCGCAATGCGTTCGTCGGCATTTCGCCGGGGAAAAGGCGCCGAAGTATCAAATGTTAGCGCGCTTTGACCAACAACCCCATACCTCGTCAAACGTGCCTGTTCTTGAATCCCCTGTGACATCCCCTGTGACCGGGCCGCTCGGCTCGCTCATGGAAGACATGAATGCTTGAATCGCTTTTCCTGAATCTCGGCCAGCACGACAGCCTATCGGGTGAGGAGCAGGCGCTGCTCGGCAATTTGATGGCGGGAGAGCGCAGCTTCGCCGCCGGGCAGGATGTCGTCGCGTCCGGATCGCGGCCGGCCTACAGCACACTCATCCTCGACGGCCTCGCTGCCCGCTACAAGGTGCTTGCCGATGGCGGCCGGCAATTCACCTCGCTGCAGGTTCCTGGCGATTTCGTCGACCTCTACGCCTTCCTGTTGAAGACCATGGACCATGGCGTCATCGCGCTCTCGCCCTGCCGCGTCATCCTGGCAGATCATTCGAAGCTGCGCAGCATCACCGAGCGGGCGCCGCACCTGACGTGGCTGTTGTGGCTCGACACGCTGATCGACGGCGCCATCCACCGCGAGTGGATCGTCGCCATGGGCCGGCGCTCGAAGGTCTCGCATCTGGCGCATCTGTTCGTCAGGCTGCAGGTGGTCAAGCGCACCAACGGCATGAGCTTCCATCTGCCCGTTTCGCAAGCCGAGCTCTCCGATGTGCTCGGTCTGTCGGTGGTGCATATGAACCGCGTCATCAGCGCGCTGCGCAACAGCGGCGTGATCGCCTGGGCGGCCCATACGGTGACGATCCTCGACTGGCAGAAGCTGCAGCAGATCGCCGAGTTCGACCCGACCTATCTCTCGATGACGCGAGAGCCGCGTTAGCCGGAAACTCACGGGTCAAATCCTCACCGTCCTTCTTCGTCAATCGGTGAAAACTGCGAACAATCTGCCCGGACCGCCGTGCGCCAGGCAGGCGATGGGAATGATACTCGATTGCCTTGCTTGTTTTTCGTCCGCTAGCTGGAACTATTTCGCGTCAAGAACGCTATCTCGATGCGGATTTTCTAAATTAGGCAGGGAGACGCGTACCATGAAAACCAAAGTGATCTTGATGAGTGCGTTCGCGATTTCGGTCATGACATGCTCGGCATTTGCTGGCGCGAGCACCGGAACGTCCGCGCTGGACGATCCCCAGAAAATGTCGCCCTTCTTCACCGATGCCGGCATGAAAACCATGAGGTCGGGCGATGAGTTCAAGAAAGCCTGGATGGCGCTTACCGAAGAGGATCGCGCGTCCATGAAGAAAGACTGCGCAGACGAGACCATCGCGAAGTCCCACGATGAATTCTGCAAGGCGACCAGGGACCTCGCCGGCAATAACTGAGCGCCCGTCTCAGAAGAGCGCTGAACGCCCGCCCCACACAGGAGCGAGCGTCCAGCACTTGCTGTACTGAAAGAGCGGCCGGGCACACGCCTGCAGCGATGTTGCGACCTACTCGTTGCAATTCGTGACGAATTAGCCGCCCCTCATATCAAATGGACTTTCAACGCCTCGCGTTGCCGCTCAAACTCGCATGGCTGCGGGACCCGGCGCAATGAGGGCCTATCGCGTCGAGGAATTGGACGGCGAGACCGTCCTTGCAAGGCACGCCGTCGAGGCGATGGCGCCGTTCGAGGCTGCCCGACGGGCGCTCGGGGTCGAGGTCACGCTGCGCGCCGACGCTGCGGCGCCGACGCAAATGCGGGCTGGCCAAACAAATGTTGATGATGACCGTGTGGCCGCGATGCCAAGGTGGCGGTCCCGGTGGAACCGACGTCATGTCCGCCGGTTACATCATGCCTTCATTAGCCGGTGCTCATTTTATGCGGAACAGCCTCACCCAGCCTCTTGCGCAGCCCGTCTCCCCGACGGCCGCTTCTTTCCCGCTTGAGCGAAGCTGGAAAGGCCGGCAATGACCGAGGTCGGTTCCCAGGTCGAGGGAGAACAAAGCAACACGCCGGCAAAGGGACGGTTCCAGCGGTTCCTCCGCACGATCGGGCCAGGCTTCATTACCGGCGCGTCCGACGACGATCCGTCCGGTATCGGAACTTATAGCCAGGCCGGCGCCCAGCTCGGCTTCAACATCGGCTGGGTCATGCTGTTCACCTTCCCGCTGATGGCCGCGATCCAGGAGATCGCCGCCCGTATCGGGCGCACCACGGGCGAAGGTATTTCCGGCAATCTCAGCCGGTACTATCCGGCCTCGCTGCTTTACGCGGTCGTCATGCTGCTGTTCCTCGCCAACGTCATCAATATCGGCGCCGATCTCAGCGCCATGGCAGATGCATTGAAGCTGCTCGTCGGCGGGCCGAGCCCGCTCTATGTGATCGCTTTCGCGATCGTCTGTATCGGCGCGATCGTCTTCCTCGACTACACCCGCTATGTGAAAGTCCTCAAATGGACCACCTTGAGCCTGTTCGCCTATGTTGCCGCGATGTTCGCCGCGAATGTGCCTTGGGCGGACGCGGCCAAAGGGCTGTTCATCCCGCACATCGAATGGAGCGGCGCCTTCTTCACCACGCTGCTGGCAATCCTCGGCACGACGATCTCGCCTTATCTGTTCTTCTGGCAAGCCTCGCAGGAGGTTGAAGAGGAAGAGCTCAAGCCAACCGCCAAGCCGCTGAGGTGGGCGCCGTGGCAGGCGCCCAGAGCCTTCCGGCGGATACGCGCCGATACGCTGGTCGGAATGGCCTTTTCGAATCTGATCGCCATCGCGATTATCTTCACTACGGCCGCCACCCTCCACAAGGCAGGGGTGACGGACATTGCTTCGTCCACCGACGCGGCAAAGGCGCTGGAGCCGGCGGCCGGAAAATTCGCCTTCATTATTTTCTCGATGGGAATTATGGGCACCGGGCTTCTGGCTGTGCCGGTGCTGGCTGGGTCAGCGGCTTTCGCCGTCGGCGAAGCGTTGCGCTGGCCGGTCGGGCTGCAGCGCAAGCCGAAGGAAGCCGTGGCGTTCTACGCGACGCTCGCCGCCGCGACCGCTCTTGGCACCGGGATCATGTTCACACCGATAGACCCGATCAAGGCGCTTTACTGGAGCGCCATCATCAATGGCATATGCGCCGTTCCCGTGATGATCGTCATGATGCTGATGGCCGGCCGCAAGGACGTGATGGGGGAGCTCCCTTTGCAAGGCTGGCTGCGGGCGCTTGGCTGGCTATCGACGTTGACAATGGCAGCCTCGTCGGTGGGGCTCGTGGCGCAGTGGTTCCTATAGATGGGCTGCGAACCGCCTTACCGCCGGCCCGTTTCCATACCAGAGCCAGGTCAATAACAAATGATGTTTTGGGCGGGGCCCCGCATGATTTTCTTTCTGGAACAAGTTCAGTCAGGCCGTGTTGTTGATGATCCAACCTCACCAGGAGATGCAGATATGGCGACGACGAAGGCGGCCTCGAACAAGGGCCTGAACGAACTTTTCCACGACACGCTGAAGGACATCTATTTCGCCGAGAAGAAGATTCTCGCCACGCTGCCGAAGATGGCCAAGGCGGCACAGGATGACGCGCTGAAGGCCGCGTTCGAAAAACATCGCGACCAGACCGAAGAACATGTCGCGCGTCTCGAGGAAGTCTTCGAGGTGATCGACAAGAAGCCGGCCGGCAAGACGTGTGCCGCCATTATGGGCATCACCGAGGAAGGCGCCGAGATCATGGACGAGTACAAGGGATCTCCGTCGCTCGACGCAGGTCTGCTGGCCGCTGCTCAAGCCGTCGAGCACTATGAGATTTCGCGCTACGGCACGCTGAGGACCTGGGCGCAGGAGCTCGGCCTGACCGAAGCCGTCACCCTGCTCGACAAGACGCTGACCGAAGAAAAGGAAACGGACGCAGCGCTCACCCAGCTCGCCGAATCCGCGGTCAATGTCGCGGCTGAAGCCGCGTAGCGACGATCCGCGCCCGGGCGCAGCTTTCCTTGGCCCAGCTTCCAGCGAGCCCCGGCAGATTGCCGGGGCTCGCTGCTGCTTGTTGGACCCACGTTCAAGCGAATGGCGACCGCCCTTGCCCATGCCACCCAACGATCACGCCGAATTGCAGGACCGATAAAGCCGTTGCGGGTAACAGAATTGGCGCGCCGGTTCTTGTAGCGACCGGGAAGCTCTTGACGGTCAAAACCCACAAACCCATATCGCCGCTGGGCTTGGCCTCTGTCGGTCCCAAGCCTTCGCCTGAACTCAATTGTTCGTTCGATTGGAGGACCTTATGAACGATCGGATATTCGACAGCCCTGTTTTCGTGAAGACCGAAAACAGCCTCATCCAGGAAATCGCGTGCCTGGAAGATGCCCTGGAGTTTCTCTACGCGTGGCCCAGGAACAGGCGCGGAACCATATTTGAAACGGCCCTTCGTGCCTGCCAGCGGGCATTCGACAGCGGCTATCCGCTGACTGCCGCCAGAGATGCCTTTCGCGGTTTCGCAAAGTCGGTCAAAATTCTCGAGGACGTGAGTGTCCCCTTGCCATGGATGACCGGCAAAGGCGGCCGCGGCGGCGGACTGACTGCTTGAAAGCATCGCGGTTGTATGGGAGTTCGCGATGCTTTCCAAACCTTTCGAGAAACCCCTTCGCATTTGGGTCGGACTGGGCTTTCCCCGGCAACTGAACACCGTCGTCGATGCCTATCAGTTCGCGATCGACTGGTGCGGCAATAGCCCGGAGCAGAAAGCGGCGATCCGCGCCTGTAAGGCGGCCTTGGTTGGCGACGTCGACGCGGAAACCGCGCGAGGCGTTTTCGCCGCGTTCGCGCGCAGGAAGGATATCCTGGTCGAGGACGGAGCAATCCCTCCCGCCATCGGAAAAGCCCAGCCGTCACATCACCAATGATGATCGGGGCGCCCACGACCATTGTCGGGGCGCCTCGCACCAAACCTGGATAAATGATGAGGAACCTTCAATGGCAGAACTCGCCATTAGAAAACCTGTTCATGAGGTAAACGCCGCCCGATACGACAGCGATTGCCAGGAAGCGTTGGCTGGCTCTCTCGATGGCCTGTTAGCACAGGCGGAAGCTGCGGGCTGGGACAGGAACCGTGCCGCGTCGGCAGTGATGTATCTTGCGGCAAAGCGCCTCAATGCACGTGCCGAAAGCTAGTAGGACCGCGAGCAGCGAATATCGCGTATGCCAAACTAAAGCCACCTGATATGCGGTGCAGCATGTCATCCGGTCTCGTCCCTTGAACTGGATGACCTGTCTTCGAACGGGCACCCACCAATCGCGAATGGTGGGCGTTCAAACCGCTGACGATGAAGGGACTCAAATCTTCGTCAAATCGTCCCACAAGAATCCGCCTCGTCGGCGTTGCAGGGCTCGCCCGGCCGGCTACCCGGCACGTCCGTTGTTGCCGGCCCAGCTTTCGAGTTCCGCCGATAGATCGCCGGGGTCAATGACGCCCCGCCTGAAAAGGCACATGATTTTCAGCGCAACCTGTTCGCGCTCGATCTCGCCGGCAATGCCGTGTTTCACGCAGAAAGCATTGAGCGCATTCGCCAGAATTGCCAGTTCGGCAGGTTCGGCTATTCCGTGACCCACCATGCCTGCCTCCCGGTCTGAGGCGACCACATGATAGCCGGTTCCAAACATCCTCCTTGCTCCCGCCAGCTACGGACGACTGAAATGGAACCTCGATCAGGGTTGTCAGTTCCATTGCAAGGCGGGCCAGCATGACCAGATCGTCGCTTCATCTGCTCAAGGGTGCAGGGTATCTGATTTCCACGGTGAGCGTGACGCTGCTGGCGATCGTCAGCTGGGACAGCGCATCGAAAAGTCCGTTGCTGGTTGCTTGCCTGCTGGGCGGAGCCGCTACCTCGGTTATCGGCATGTTCTGCCGCTGGCTATCCTACGAAATCGAGAAACGTCAGGAAGAACGGCGGTAAGGCGTCCGAGGTTGGTATCAGCCTTCGCGGCGCAGGATCCGTGTGACAAGCAGAGTGATCAAGCTGCTGAGGACAATCCATGCGACGATCTCGCCGCCGAATGCCGGTGACCGAGGAGCCTCCCTGCTGACCGTGCCAGCGCTGGCCGGCATCGTCGCCTCGGGTTTGGCTACTTGTTCGGCATGGCGCGGCGCAGCCCGGTCGTTTGCGTCCGCCATGACCGGCGCGAGGTCGCGCCGGCTGCCGCGGCGCACCGAATAGGCGCGCGTGATTTCGGCGCCGAACAGAAAAATCTGCGCCGAATAATAGACCCATACCAAAACGACCATCAGCGCGCCGGCGGCGCCGTAGGAAGTGGCGATGGCGCTGGTGCCGATGTACCAGCCGATCAGCGATTTGCCGATGGTGAAGAGCAACGCGGTCACCGCCGCGCCGATGCCGACATCGTGCCATTTGAGCGTGCGGTCCGGCAGGACCTTGTAGATCGCGGCGAAGAGCAGCGCGATCAGCACAAAAGAGACGATCGTGTTGACGCCGCTGACGATCAGGCCACCGAATGGCAGGCGCCGGTTGATCAATTCGCTCAGCGCCGAGATCGCCGTGCTTGCCGCGAGCGATACCAGCAGCAGGAAGCCGAGCGCCGCGACGAGACCGAGGCTCGCCGCCCTCGCCCGCACAAGGCGCGACAGCGACACGCCATTGGGCTTCACCTTCCAGATTTCGTTGAGCGACTGCTGCATCTCGCCGAAGACGCCCGACGCGGTGACGAAAAGCGTCACCAGTCCGATGAGCGTGGCAAGCGTGCTCGACCAGCGCTGCGCGGCGCTCTCAACAGTGGCCTTCAGAAGGTCGGCGCTTTGCGGCCCCATCACGCCCGAAATCTCGGCCGACAGCGCGATCTGGGCCGCATCATTGCCGATGGCGACACCGGCGATCGCCACGACGATCAAAAGGATCGGCGCCAGCGACGTGGTGGCGTAGAAAGCGATCGCCGCGCCATGGCTCAGCGCATTGTCATCGATATAGCCGGTGACGCTTTCCTTCAGCAGTATCCAGCCTTCGTCGAGCCAGCGCGGCATCTTCCCCTCACTTCTGACGCGGATCCTCGAACCGGGCGCCGATAGTGGGAAAGTCGCCTGCCCGACGCTTCCCGACTGCTTCGGCCAGGGCCAAAGCGGCGTTGATCACTTCGGCCTGGATGTCCTTGTCGGCGTCGAGCTCGTCGTGGCTGTTCGCATAGGGCTTCCAGTAGCCGATATAACGGTCGAGCTCAGCCACCTCACCGATCGCGTCGAGCTTCATCGAACGCAGCCAGTCGGCGAGCGCGTGCCGTACATTGGCGGCGCCTTCGGTGTCGCCATGGACCACGACCGAAAACAGCCGGCCCGCGAGATGGCGCGGATAGTCCCAGCCGGCCAGCTCCACCTTTTTGGCAAGCTCTGCACCCTTGCCCTGCGTCAGCGTCGGGTCAGGATTGCCCCCATCGGCGCAGACCAGCCGGTCCATCATCAACTTCAGCGGCGATGACGTCTGGTACCAGTTGACGGGCGTGACAATCATCACGCCATGCGCTTCGACCCACAGCGGATAGATGTCGTTCATCCAGTCCTGCACCTGGCCGAGAGAGTGGTTCGGATAGCACGAGCACGGCCAGTGGCAGAGGGGCGCCGCTGTCGAGAAGCATGCCTTGCAGGGGTAGATCTTGCGGCCGTATTCCGAAGCGAGCCGCGCCAAATCGAGCACCTCGACCGAAAAGCCCTGCCTGTCGGCAATGGCGCGTCGCGCCAACTCGACCAGGCGAAAGCTCTTCGACATCTCGCCCGGACAGGTATGCTCGCTGCGCGACGAGCCGTTGATGATCAGGATGCGCGAGGGCGCGGCCTTATCCTCGTGCCGGCGCTGCGCGGCCTCGACCGCATCATGCGCGGCGATCCATTCGACCGAAAGGTCGTAGCCGGGGTCGTGGAAGCCCTGCCCCGCCTTCCGGGTCACCGGACTCTTGCGTTCGTCGCTATAGGCCCGCCAGGCGATCTGGGCCAGCCGGCCGATGGCGTCGGCTTCCGCCTCGAAGGCCGGGTCGTAGAACAATTTCCTGTAGCGCTGTTTGAATTCCGCCTCGCCGAGGCGCGGGCTTGGCATGCCCTTGCGCGGTTCTATGGCGGCTTTGTCGGATTGTGTCTGTTCTGCCATTTGCTGCCCAAACCAATACGGAGCGGGCCGGGTGGATAAGAGCTCGACTGCCTTTTCGTTGGCCAGGGCGTGAAGCCGGAGAAACCAAGCCGTATTCTCTTTGCCACCGGGTCCGGCTGACGCGGCCCGCTGAACACAACCCGGTGCCGGCGCGATGGTTCCGGCCACCTATCGATGAGTGGCCGCGTACGACCAATGGTCAAGCCTAGGCAAAGCAATGGCGTTCAACTAGCCTCAGGCGGGGATCAGAGGCGCGGGGGGCCATGCGATGAAGGTCAATATCGTCTACGCGCATCCGGCGCAGGACAGCTACCTGGCGTCGCTGCACCGGCGCGTCGTGGAGATCCTGAAGGCCAGGGGCGACGAGGTCGTCGACTTCGATCTCTATGCCATGAAATTCGACCCCGTCATGCGGGTCGATGAGTTGAAGGGGCACGCCGGTCCGTCGCCCGCGCCGGCGGATCTGCAGGTCTACATCGACGCACTGCAATGGGCGGAAGCGTGCGTGTTCTGCTTCCCGACCTGGTGGTCGGGCATGCCCGCTGTTCTCAAGGGATATTTCGACCGCGTGTGGCGGCCGGGCGTTGCCTTCGAACTATCGACGGATGGCGGCACGATCAAACCGGCGCTTCTGAACATCCGCCGGATGGGCGTGGTCACCACCTTCGGCTCGCCATGGTGGTACACTAGGATCTATATGCAGGACCCGGGCAGAAAGGTGCTTTTGCGCGGCTTGAAATCCATGTGCGGACGCACGGAGAAACACCTCTATCTGGCTAAATATTCGGTGGAGAACATTACCCGCGAGGAGCGGGCAAAATTCGCCCGCAATGTGGAGCGGCGGTTCGAACGATTTTGAGCGGGTCCGTCTCCGGAATTTGCAATGAGGGACAATGGATATATATTTAGCTGACTAAGTGATTCATGGCGCGGTGAGCCGATGGCCAAGAAGAAAGACAGGCAAGCTCCTTCCGAGATTGCGGCGGCCTCCCCGGCCGAGATCAGTGAAGCGGCTTATTTTGCCCGCAAATGCGGCCTCACCCGCGACGAGGCATTGCAGATAATGCGCGAAGCCCAAGGCTCGCCGGCCGTCAAGCCGGCGGCGGACGAGAAGCGCAAGCACTGACCTTGGATGCGGGTTTCATTGACCCGTCTGCGGCGGAACTTCGCCCGGCTTGATCACCGGCATGTCGCTGCCTGTCGGCGGGGGCGGCGTCGCGTTCTTGTCGCCGGTCGGGGGCGGCTTCAGCACGCCGCCGCAATTGCCGAGCTGTTCCGACAGTTCATCCGTATCGGCCTGCTGCTTCTGTTTTTGCTGCTGGTCGTTGGCATCGGGCTTGGCCTGGCAGTTCTGCGCCTGCTGGTCCTTCGGTTGCGCGGCAGTCTGGGCCGCCGCCGGCAGGGCCGGGATCAGGGTCAGAGCCGCAATGAGAAGCGCTTTTTTCATGAGAACCTCCTCATGGGTCAGTAACCCCCGATGATCGGCAGGATTTCGCCGGTGATGTAGCTCGAACATTGCGGCGAGGCCAGGAACACATACGCCGGCGCGATCTCCTCCGGCTGAGCCGGCCGCTTCATCGGCGTCTTGGCGCCGAATTGCGAAACGTCTTCCGGTTCCTTCTCGGACGGATTGAGCGGCGTCCAGACCGGGCCCGGCGCCACCGCGTTGACGCGGATGCCTTTGCCGATAAGGTTGCCGGAAAGCGCGCGGGTGAAGGCGTGGATGCCGCCCTTGGTCATCGAATAGTCGACCAGTTCCTTCGACCCTTCGATGCCGGTGACCGACCCGGTGTTGACGATCGCCGAACCCGGTTTCATGTGCGGCACGGCTTCCTGCGCCATGTGGAAATAGCCGTAGAGATTGGTCTTCAGCGTGGTGTCGAAATGCGCTTCGGTGAGATCGGCGAAATCGGCCGAGTGGACCTGGAAAGCCGCGTTGTTGACCAGCACGTCCAGCCTGCCGAAGGCCTTGACCGTCTCATCCACCGCCTTGCGGCAGAAGGCGCGTTTGGCGACGTCGCCGCGCAAAGTGATGCAACGCCTGCCCTCCGCCTCGACCGCTTGCCTCGTCGCCTTGGCGTCACGGTCCTCGCTGAGATAGACGATGGCGACATCGGCGCCCTCGCGTGCGAACAACACGGCCACGGCGCGGCCGATGCCGGAATCGCCGCCGGTAACCAGCGCGACCTTGTCCTTGAGCTTGCCCGACCCTTGCCAGAACGGCGCGTCATAGAGCGGCGCCGGCTCGATCGCCCATTCCTCGCCGGGCTTGGGGTGATGCTGCCTTGGGAAAGGCGGCGTGGGATATCTGCGGGCGCCGGCCTGCATGGCGCCCGGGGCTTTCGGCTTCGGCTTGCTGCGGTCCGTGGCATCGACCTTGCGCTGGACGCCGCGCTGCCTGCGCGCGGTCTTGGCCGTATCTGTCTTCTTGCCGGCGGATGATTTTTTGGCCGTGTCGGTTTTCGTTCGGCTGGTGGTCGGCATGGTGGTCTCCTTTTCAGAGGACAACGCATGCCAACGGAAAAGGTTGGCCCCGGTTCGCCGAGACGCCTGGGCATACATCAAAGTTAAATGCGGCCGCCCGGCCGTGGTGCTAACGCTTGGTCATTGGGGGGACTCTTCAGGAGGAGTCCCATGGACGTTCGAACTCTCATCGGCAGCCTCTCGGCGGCAATGCTGCGCCGGCGTGCCGCAGCGCCGCCAATCCCGGTCAGGGTGATCCGCGCCTCGCTGGCGGATGTGCCGCTCAGGCCGCGCCCGCGTCCGCCGCACCGGCCGGCGCCGCCGGCCCGGCCCGCGAGCAATATGTAGGCTCAGATTTGTAGCCTCGAACTGGCCGGCCGGATGCAACCGACTGGCGGAGTCATCGTTTATCGCCATCCGAAATTTTTACGGTGAAACATGAAATCCTTGTCTATGAACAGCCCGCTTTTTATTCTCGCCGCCGTCATGATCACGGCCGCTCCCTTCGCCGGCCTTGCCTGGCGGACGCGCGAATGGCTCGGGTGGTGAACGACCGATGAGCCGTTTCCTGCCCCTCACCATACGCTTCGTCAATGGCGGCACGATGGTGGTCACCACCGTCGCGGAGGCCAAGAAGGCGCTCGGAGGCACATGGAAGAACAAGGAGGCGCCAGCCTATCTCGAAGCGGCCCGGCTGGTGGACGACGCGATCGCAGGCACCTGCCGTCCGGCCATCGCCTTTGCCGCCTTCAAGAAGGTCGCCGCGCAGCAAGGCCTCCTGAGGCCCGCCCAGCCGAGTGCCGCGCTCACCATGCTGGACCAGTTGTGGTCGCGCTCCAAGACCCCGCCCAGCTAGATGCCTATCTCGGCTCGCGCGTCATGCTAAGATAGGTTGGATCGAATTCGGCGATCGTAACCAGCCGCTCCCAGTCGAGGATCGTGACCATATGGCTTGTCCAGTTGATCACGTTCATGCGGCGCAGGGTGCCGATGACCCGGTTCATATGGACGACGGAGAGGCCGAGCACGTCGGCGAGTTCGGCCTGCGAGAGCGGCAGATGGAAGCTCATCTCGCGGGTCTTTTTCACCACCTGCAGCCTGACGAAGAGCTCGCATATCAGATGCGCGAGATGGGAGGTCTTGGAGCGCCGGCCCATGGCCACGATCCACTCGCGGTGAATGGCGCCATCGACCAGCGTGTCGAGCCACAACAGCCGGGTGAGGTGCGGCGCCTGCTCGGTGATCGTCTTCAGCTTGCCATGCTCGGCGGCAAGCACATGGCACGGCGAAAGCGCCATGATGCCGTGATCCATCGTCTTCAGCAGGAAGGCGTGCAGGTCGACGAAATCGCCCGCGACCTGCAGTGAGGTGAACTGCCGACCGCCATCCTCCAGCACCTTGTAACGGGCGGCGAGCCCGTCGATGATCAGCGTGCTGTAGGTCGGCCGCGTGCCTTCGGTGGCGATATCCTCGCCGGCGGCGACATATCGTTCGAGCGACATCGCGCCGACGAGCAGCGCCTTCTCTTCTTCCGACAGGGCGTCATGCTGGCCGAGGTTGAGGTAGAGCGATTCCAGCATTCGGGGTTCTCCATTCGCAACAGCTAACGCCGCAGGGCTGGACCGGTTGCGGGCGGCCGCGCAGCAAGGGCGGGCGCGCTGCGGATTTCCCCTCAGGATCAACCGCTTGGAACCATGATCGCGGCCAGGGATTGAACTTGCGAACCGCCTGGAGTGCTTCATCGATGGAACGCTATTATTTTGACCTCTATAACGCCGAGCATGGCCAGGTTGACGACCAGGGGCAGCTTTTTGCCAACCGCGAGCGCGCCCGCCTTGAGGCGTTGCGCATCCTGCAGGACATCGCCCGCGACGAGGCGCCCGGGACCGAACAGTTGAAGATCACCGTGAAGCTGCGCACCGAGAAGGCGCAGATCTTCGAGGCGTCGCTGACACTGGACTCGATCTGGATCTGAGGCGTTCGGCCTCAGCGCCGCATCCCGCAGGAGGCAAGCATGTTCGCCGATTTTGAGGCATTGGAAATCGACACCGGCGAGGCGCGCATCTTCGCCCGCCAAGCAGGCAGTGGGGCCGGCCTGCTTCTGCTGCACGGCTTTCCCGAGACGCATGTGATGTGGCGCGACGTGGCGCCCAGCCTGGCGCGGGATTTCACCGTCGTCTGTGCCGACCTGCGCGGCTATGGGCAGAGCTCCTGCCCGCCATCGGCCGCCGACCATGCGCCCTACGGCAAGCGCGCCATGGCCGCCGACATGGCCGTGCTTATGGAAGAACTCGGCTTCAAACGTTTCCTGGTCGCCGGTCATGATCGCGGCGGGCGCGTCGCCTACCGGCTGACGCTCGATCATCCGGACCGCGTCGAGAAGCTCGCCGTGCTCGACATCGTCCCTACCGCGGCGGCCTGGGACCGGGCGGATGCGAGACTCGCGCTAAGCTTTTGGCCGTGGTCGCTGCTGGCGCAGCCCGAGCCGCTGCCGGAGACGATACTGGCGGCGGCGGGCGAAGCAATCGTCGACAATGCGCTTTCCGGCTGGGGATCCGCAGCCGACGCGTTCCCGCCCGGCGTGCGGCAGGCTTATGTCGATGCCCTGCGCGATCCGGCGCATATCCACGCCATCTGCGAAGAGTATCGCGCCGCGGCTTCGCTCGACCGTGTGCACGACCATGCGGACCGGGAGGCCGGCCGGCGTATATCCTGCCCCGTGCTGGCGCTGTGGAGCGAGCATGGGGCGCTGGCAGAATGGTATCGGGACGAAGACGGACCGCTGGGCATATGGCGGAACTGGGCCGACGATGCCAGCGGCGGAGCGATGCCCGGCGGCCACTTCTTTCCGGAGGAGTCGCCGATCGAAACGGCGGCCACGCTCGACGCCTTCTTCTCTGGAAGATGACGCCTTCTTCTCCGGAAGAGGAGAGGCTCTTTCCCGGAGATGGCGCCGGCCGGCCAAGCGGCCGGCCGGCCTGGCTCACATCAGCATCAGGTAGAGCAACGGCAGGGCCGCCAGGCCGATTGCCATTGCAATGAGCGCGGCATGGCCGAGGCGCTCTGCGCGCCTGGCAATGTCGGCGACCTCGTTCTCGTCGTTGATGACATCGAGGAACGAGAGATCGGCACGGGTGGTACGCTGGTTGTCGTTGGCAGGCAGGCTTTCGGCATCCTGCCGAGCGGGCTTTGCAGAGATATAGGTCAAAACGTCGTCTCGCTCCGAAGCCGACTGCGCGGCTTTCTTGTTTATGGATATTGGTGTCCGCCGGAATTGCGCGGGGGGCGACCGGCGGACACCATGATGGCCGGCGATGGAGGGGGCTTTTTCGTCGGCCGCTCACCAATTCGCAAAAAGAGATTTGGTTGCACAGGCCGGCCCAATGCGCGGGCCGGATCGGACTTCAGTCTGACCGAGTCACGAAATGTTTCGGCCGGAACATCGGTTGCCGGCGCCTGTTCTCCTTACTCAGGGATGTTGGACGCGTCCTTGAATTTCACCCCTCAAGAAAAATCCGAAACAACGGAGAATTCGATATGCCCAATCAAGGCGGAACCCACGAACAGCACGTCAAGGCCGGCCAGCAGAGCCACAAGAACCGCGAAGACCAGCATCGCGGCAGCGGGCAGCAGCAGGCCGAGGACCGCAACATGGGTCAGCGCAGCGCCGGCCAGCATCGAGGTGGCAGCGGCAACTTCGCCGAAGACCGCCAGCGCGCCTCCGAGGCCGGCCGCAAGGGCGGTCAGCGCTGAGTTTCAGAATGGCGTTCGCGTTTCGCGGACGCCATTTTCGTGTCCCGCGACTTCCAGCTGTTCCGCGACTTCCAGCCCGGGATGGAACCTCTTCCCCCTCCTCCAGTTCCCTTAAGGGCCGGCGGCCTCAAGCGAAGCCGTCGCCGCAGGGCGTTACATGGAGGCACCAATGTCCTTGCATACACTTCACCCCGAACGCGTCGACGAGACCCGCATGCAGGCCTATTCGATCTTCGGTCCTTTGCTGATTCATTCGCTGGCGCAGAAACTGGCGCTCTGCCAGGGGACACGCGAACTGGACAAGCTCGAACAATCGCTGGTGCGGCTGATCGAGGAGACCGACGTCGCCGCGCCGCAGGGCGAGGAGATGAAGGAATTCGCTGTCGAGCTCATCGTGTCGACGCTGCGCAATGTGCGCGGGCATCCCGACGCCAAGCAAGATCTGGAAGAGATCGACGGACGCCGCGCCGAAGGCCGTTCGGAAGATCCGGACACGCTGGAAGAGCAGTTGCAGTCCGGCCTTGAGGACTCCTTTCCGGCAAGCGATCCGCCGGCAGTGGTCTCGACCGCGATCACCGGCGGCTCGAAGGACATCGTCGGCACCGACGAGGTGCTGCGCCGCAAGAAGCAAGCACGCCGCAGGCAGTCCCAGACGGCGACCTGATAAGGCGGAAATCGAAGGAGGCCCGAGATGACCCAGGCGAACGACAATATACCGAACCGGCCGGGCGCCGCCGATGCGCCCTCGACCGGCAATTTGCCGACCAAGGGCGGCGACGATCCCGATGTGCGCTTCCTGGCGGAGCACACCGATCTTTCGCCGAAGCAGGCTCGGGAGTTGATCCGCGAGCACGGGCACGACCGTGACAAGCTGCTCGAGATCGCACGGACCATGAAGGCGGAGGGCTGACCCTTCTACGAAAGCGAGGCAGACCATGAGCAACGAACCACATCCGGGACGGCCCGGAACGACCGAGCAATGGCCGCGCTGGGAGGGCCCGAAGGGCAACCGCCCACCGGGCTATCTGAGGCCGAAGGACGATCCCGACAAGAACCGCGACGCGGCTGGCGAGAACAACAAGGATCCAGAACGGTCCGACCTCGGCGACGTCGCTAAGAAGAAAGGTTCCTGAGGCCGATTTCACTCAGCGCAACAAGGAGCAAGCAAATGCCACGTGGCGACAAATCGAAATACTCCGACAAGCAGGAACGCAAGGCCGACCATATCGCCGAAGGCTATGAAAAGCGCGGCGTGTCCGAAAAGGAAGCCGAGCGGCGCGCCTGGGCGACCGTCAACAAGGACGACGCCGGCGGCAAGAAGGAAGGGGGCTCCGGCCGCGGCAAGCACACCGGCAATCCGGCCGCGCACAAGGGCGGCAGGACGGGCGGGAAGGCCTCCGGCGAGCGCTCCGCGGCGGACAGATCGGCTTCGGCGAAAAAGGCGGCGGCGACGCGCAAGCGGAATGAGAGCCACGCGCATCATTGAGGACTTCCCCTTCTCCCCTTGTGGGTCCCACAAGGGAAGAAGGGGAATGCCCTACAGTGGCATCTCCGAGGTCTGCTTGATCGTCTGGCTGGGCACATCCGTCTTGACGTTCTGCACGCCTTTGATGCGGCTCAGATGCTCCGACTGGAAGCGGCGGTAGTCGTCGATGCCGGCGGCTACGATCCGCACCATGGCGTCGCAGTCGCCCAGCATCAGATAGCACTCCATCACTTCCGGGAACTTCGCCACCTCGGCGGCGAAATGCTCGATCGTGTCCTCGTCCTGCTGCTTCAGCCAGATGCGGGTGAAGAAGGTCTGGCCGCGGCCGATCTTGGCCGGGTTGAGCACCGCGACATAGCGGTCGATGACGCCCGTCTCCTCCAAAAGCTTGACGCGCCGCAGGCAAGGCGACGGCGAGAGGCCGACTTCCCTGGCGAGATCGTTGTTGGCCATGCGCCCGCCGCGCTGCAAGGCGCGAAGGATGCGCCTGTCGATCTCAT
This sequence comes from Mesorhizobium sp. B3-1-8, assembly GCF_006439495.1. NCBI lineage: Bacteria > Pseudomonadati > Pseudomonadota > Alphaproteobacteria > Hyphomicrobiales > Phyllobacteriaceae > Mesorhizobium > Mesorhizobium sp. B3-1-8. The sequence goes on along the minus strand of NZ_VFTK01000002.1, from coordinate 274,101 downwards.
CCAGCTTCATGGTGTCAGATTCCAACCTTCGGCCAAAATACGCCATCTGCTGCCAAATATTTGCAGAAACGGCGTATCTTCGCAACCCGATTGCCGGGCGTTTCGGCTATGGTCCGGCAACAGATAACCGACAACCGAGCGGGAGAACGGCGGCCGCAAGGCCAGCCGCAGGCAAAGCCATGAGCATTTCTGAGATCGCCCTCGCCGAGGGCCAAAGCACCGATGGACGCGGTGCCGAGTTCCGGCGCGGGCTCGCCGCCTCGACGCCGGTGCTGCTCGGCATCATCCCCTACGCGCTGGTGCTTGGCGCGCAGGCCTCGCAGAAAAGCCTCGGCGTCGTCGAGGTGCCGCTGATGACCGGGCTCAACTTCGCCGGCGGCTCGGAATTCGCGGCCATCCAGCTCTGGACCTCGCCGCCGCATATCCTGCTGATCGCCGCCATCACCTTCCTGGTCAACAGCCGGCATTTCCTGATGGGCGCCGCACTTGCGCCGTTCATCAAGCATTTGCCGAAGCGACAGGTTCTTCCGGCGCTGTTCCTGATGTGCGACGAGAGCTGGGCCGTGGGCCTGGCCGATGCACAGCGCCGCGCCGCCGCCGGCCTGCGGCCGGCCTTCAGCCTGCTTTTCTATCTGGGCGCCGGCCTGCCCTTCTACCTCGCCTGGGCGGCGTTCACGACTTGCGGCGCGGCACTCGGGCCGGTGCTTGGCGACGTCGAAACATACGGCTTTGCAATGGCCTTCCCGGCCGTCTTCCTGGTGCTGCTTCGCGGCATGTGGAAGGGCGTTGCCGCGGCGCGGCCCTGGCTGGTCAGCCTGGTGGTGGCGGCGCTCGTCTATCTTGTCGTCCCCGGCGCCTGGTATGTGGCGGCCGGCGCGCTGTCCGGCCTGGTGGCCGCGTGGTTCCTGGCAGGTGAGAGATGATCGATCCGATGACCGTGCTCGCCATCCTGGCGATGGCCGGCGTGACGTACCTCACCCGCATCGGCGGCTATGTGGTGCTGAGGAACCGCACGCTCAGTTCGCGCGCCACGGCGGTGATGAAGGCCGCGCCCGGCTGCGTGCTGATCTCGGTGATCGCGCCGGACTTCGTCTCGAAGAATCCGGCCGACCTCGCCGCGCTGGCCATAACCATGCTTGCCGCGACACGGCTGTCGATGCTGCCGACCGTGGTGATCGGGGTGGCTTCGGCGGGCGTGCTGAGGTGGCTGATGGGTGGCTGACCTCTCCCCCGACGGAGGAGACGCTTAACCAGCCCGCATCCCCCGCGCGCCGCCCGTCGCCCTTGCCACGATCGCTTCCAGCGGCTCGGGCCGGTGCAGGAAATAGCCCTGGCCATAGGCGACGCCCATGCCCATGAGGATCTCCAGCGCGTTTTTCTCCTCGATCTTTTCCGCCACCACCGCGGCGCCCATCGAGCGGGCGATGCCGGTGATCGCCGAAACGATCTCACGGTCGAAGCGGCTTTCGGCGATATGCTCGACGAAGGAACCATCGATCTTGATGGCGTCGATGGGAAAGCGCCTGAGATATTCGAACGAGCTCATGCCGGCGCCGAAATCATCGAGGCTGACGCGGCAATGGCGGAGCCTCGCCTTGCGCACGAACTCCGCCGCGGCATCGAAATTGGTGACGGCGGCGGTCTCGGTGATCTCGAAGCCGATGGCCGACGCCGGCGCGCCACTGTCGGCGATGGCCTCGTCGACGAAATCCCAGAGCTGCGGATCGGAAAGCGTCTGCGCCGACAGGTTGAAGTCGAGCGAGATGGCGCCCGCGCGCATCGCCTCGCCGTGGCGCGTCAGCGCGGCGCGGATGATCCAGCGGTCGAGCCGGGCGGCAAGGCCGAAGCGTTCGGCGACCGGCATGAAATCGCCGGGCGGGATCATCTTGCCGTTGCGGGCCTCGAGCCTGGCCAGCACCTCGACGTGGCGGCTGTCTTCCCATGGCTGGCCGAGCCGGTGGATCTCCTGGCCGAACAGCTTCAGCCGGCCGTCCTCCATCGCATCGACCAGATCGGCGGCCAGCCGCGCGGCGTTGAGGCCGCCGGCGCCCGACGTCGTTTCAGGCGAAAACACCGAGAAGCGGTCCCGACCGCCGGCCTTGGCGGCGTAGCAGGCATCGTCGGCGCAAGCGAGCGCGTCGGCCACCGTCATGTTGCGGTCGCGCACGAAGGCGATGCCGATGCTGGCGGCAAGCCTGCGCGAGGTGATGGCAGAGCCAAGATCGGCGTTGCGCACCGCGGCGAGCACCGCGCGGGCAAGGTGCTCGGCACAGGCGTCATTGCAGTTCGGCACCAGCAGCGCGAATTCGTCGCCGCCGAGGCGGGCCGCCTGCGCCGACGCGGGCAGGCTGGCGAGGATGCCAGCCGCGACGCTCTTCAGCGCGAGGTCTCCGGCGGCATGACCGGCATAGTCGTTGAGCGCCTTGAAGTAGTCGAGGTCGACATAGAACACGGCAAGCGGCAGCCGCCCGGCCATGGCGATGTTCTCGGCAAGCAGCCGGTCGAAGGCCGAACGGTTGAGCAGCCCGGTCAGGGCGTCGTGACGCGCGGCGAAGGCAAGCTCCTCGGCGCGCCTCTTCTCCTCGGTGATGTCGCGCACCGTACCCAAAATCTGGCCGGCCGAGCCGACGCCGGCAATGAAACGCACCAGCGACTCGATATGGCGGACTTCGCCGTCACGAAGGACGATCCGGTATTGCGAGGCGACGACGCTGCTAGAGCCGGGCTCGATCTGGTGGGCCCGTTCGGTGGCGTCCTTGTCGTCGGGATGAAGATAGGTGTGCCACAGGTCGGCCGTCACCTCATCGATATCGGCAACGAGGCCGAATATCTCGCGCGTGCGCGCGTCCCAATAGCTTTTCCTGGTGCCGATATCGTGGTGCCAGATGCCGGTGCCGCTGGCGGCAAGCGCGAGACGGAAGCGGACATTGACCTGCTCGAGCGCCGCCTCGGCCTCTTTCTGCCGGGTGATGTCGGTCTGCACGCCCATCAGCCTGAGCGGCTTGCCGTCGGCGTCGCGCTCGACAATGCCGCCGCGGTCGAGCACCCAGACCCAATGGCCATCCTTATGGCGCAGGCGCAGCTCGGTTTCGATGGAATCGACGATGCCCGCAATGTGCCGGTCGCCGCTCTCCTGCGCGCGCTGGCGGTCGTCGGGATGGGTGAGCTTCAGCCAGAGATCGGGCGTGTTGGCGAGTTCGTTCGCCTCGTAGCCCAGCATCTTCGACCAGGTCGGCGAATAATAGCAATCGCCGGTCGACAGATTCCAGTCCCACAAGCCGAGATGAGCCCGGTCGAGCGCCTGCGCCCAGAACTTGCCGTTGCGTTTGTCGTCGTCCGCCATTCTTTGTTCTTGCCGTCCCGTCGCAGCAATACTGCATGAAAGCAGAGAAGAAAGAGTTACCGGGGGTTCTTCAGCCAATCTCCCCCCTTGTGGGGGAGATGGCCGGCAGGCCAGAGGGGGGCGTGAAGGATCGCGGCGTTGCAGGAATTTCGATCAAGGCTGCTGGCAAAGCTGTTCGCCTGCGACAGCCTGAAACGCTGGCGGGACAGCGCCCCCCTCTGCCCTGCCGGGCATCTCCCCCACAAGGGGGGAGATTGCTAACCGCCCAGCCGTCTCCTCACCACCGCCGCATGGAAACGCGCGCCGTGCAGCAGGCCCTCGTCGTTGAAATCATAGGCCGGGTTGTGCAGCGGCGCGGTGCCGCCATTGCCCATGAAGACGAAGCAACCAGGGACATGGTCAAGGAAGCGGGCGAAATCCTCCGAGGCGGTCATCGGCTCAGCCGCGACGCGGACAGCGTCGTCGGCCAGCACGGCTCGGGCCGCCGCAAGTGCCTCGTCCACCAGCGCCGCGTCGTTGATCAAAGGCACGAACTCGCGGGTGTAAGCGACTTCAGCCGCGACGTTATAGGCCTGGGCCGTGCCCTCGGCGATGCGGCGCATCTCCTTTTCGATCGCGGCGCTCACCTCTGGCCGGAAACTGCGGCAGTCGCCCAGGATGCGCGCCAGCCCCGGCAGCGCGTTGCGGGTCCCGTCGGTGATGAACTCGGTCACCGAGACGACGCCGATATCGGCCGGGCTCAGGCGGCGCGAGACGATGGTCTGCAGGTTGACGACCAGCGCGCAGGCGGCGACCAGCGCCTCCTGACCGGCATGCGGCCGCGCCGCGTGACCGCCGAGGCCTTTGAGCACGATCTCGAAATTGTCCTCGGCCGACATGACCGGGCCGCTGCGGGTCTCGAAATGGCCGATGGGCAGGCCAGGCATGTTGTGCAGCCCGAATATCTCCTCGAAAGGAAAGCGCTCGAGCAGGCCGTCGTCCAGCATGGCCAGCGCGCCCCTGCCCCATTCCTCGGCCGGCTGAAAGATGAAGCGCACCGTGCCGTCGAAGCCGCCTTCGCGGGCAAGCAGCTTTGCCGCGCCGAGCAGCATCGAGGTATGACCGTCATGGCCGCAGGCATGCATGGTGCCGGGTGTTTGCGAGCGCCAGGCTTGCGTGCCCTGTTCGGCGATGCGCAGCGCATCCATGTCGGCGCGCAGCGCGATGGCGCGATTGCCGCTGCCGCGGGTCAGCGTGCCGACGACGCCGGTGCCGCCGACGCCTTCGACCACCTCAAGTCCGAAGTCGCGCAGCTTCTGCGCGACGAACGCCGCTGTGCGTTTTTCCTCGAAGCCGAACTCGGGATGGGCGTGCAGATCGCGCCGCCACGCCGTCATCTCGCTGTGCAAAGCCTGTTGGTCGAGTTCAGCCATCGTCGCCCCTCAAGCCCCTTTTCTCGACGCAATTCCGGAAGGCTACGGCGAAGTCGCCGGGCCCAACCGCTCGGCACTTTTCCTGGAATTGCTCTTTTCTTGACGCAATTCCGGACGGAAGGCTACGGCGAAGTCGCCGAGCCCAACCGCTCGGCACTTTTCCTGGAATTGCTTTCACGCAGTCTGCAGGAACACCTCTTCCGGCGCCATCCCGACCAGCTCGGCAAAGCGGCCATGGTCGGTCGCGCCCTCCGAGTTGATGACGAGCACGCGCGAATGCCTATCGAGGCCGAGCGCCGTGCGCTTATGCCTGTCGCCCGCGGCGCGGACCAGCCCGGCGAGTCCTGCCCCGCCGCTCTCGCCGGAGACGATGGCCGGATCGTTGCCCAGCGGCCGCGCCAGCCGCTTCATCACCGCGACCGCGTCCTCCTCTTCCACCGTCATGAAGGCATCGCCGACGCGCGCCAGCACGCGCCAGGCGACCAAGGACGGCTCGGCGCATTCGAGCATCGTCATCACGGTCGGCTCCTGATTTGCGATCGTTGCCGGACGTCCGGCCTCAACCGAAGCGTAGACGCAGGCCGAGCGCCGCGGCTCGACCACCACGGCCTTCGGCCGCCTGGAGCCAAGCATGACAGCCATATGGCCGGCGACCGCCGCCGCGAAGCCGCCGACGCCGGCCTGCAGGAAGACATGCGTGGGCGGCTCGGCCATGCGCCGCAACGTCTCGCGCACGATCACCGTGTAGCCCTGCATGACCAGTCCGGGGACGCGCTCGTAGCCCAGCCAGGACGTGTTGGAGACGATCTTCCAGCCGCGCTCGGCGCCGACGCGGGCGACTTCGCGCACCGCATGGTCATAGCCGCCTTCGACCTCGACGATCTCGGCGCCGAAGCGGGCGATGGCCGCGACACGCTCACGGCTTACGCCGGCATGGACGAAGATCACCGAGCGCGCGCCGACGAGGCTGGCGCCCTGCGCCACGGAGCGGCCATGGTTGCCGTCGGTGGCGCAGACGAAGATCATGCTCGACGCGATCTCGCGCACCCTGGCGTCGTTTATCTCGCTGATATCGACATCGCGCCCGAGCCACTTGCCGGCCTCCTCCAGCACCAGCCGCATAACCGCATAGGCGCCGCCCAGCGCCTTGAAGGAGCCCAGGCCAAGACGCTGGCCCTCATCCTTGACATGAAGCGCCGCGATGCCGAGCTTCTGGGCCAGCGCCGGCAAGGCATGCAGCGGCGTTTCCGCATCGTTGTCGCGCGCCTTGAGGTAATGCTCTGCCCGCGCGCCGCCGGCCATGCCGAGGGACTCGGCATCAGCGGCAACCAACGGCTGGTTGTATTCTGGACGTTGGTTGAGAAGCAGCATGCTAGTCTTCCTGCTAGGCACTGAATTCTGTTGGCGGGTGCGATTCCGGCGCGATTCCGGCGCCTTAATTGGCTAAGTGATTGATTTCTGTTTCGACCAGATGTCGCCGAATGTTCGCTTCGGAAGGATTCGATACAGCCAACTTGACTATTTTTGGTGGTATTTGGCCTGACGCGTGCCGTCGAAACGCCGTAGACGCCAGCCCCCTGTCAGTCGGCCGCCAGCCGGGCGGCGACGCCGAGCAGGATGTCGGCGCCGGCAACAAGCTCGCTGGCGGCGGTGAACTCGGCCGGGTTGTGGCTGATGCCGCCCCGGCTCGGCACGAAGATCATCGCCGACGGCGCGATGCGCGCGATCATCTGCGCGTCGTGTCCGGCGCCCGAGGTCATGCGCCGGCATGAAAGGCCGGCGGCTTTGGCGCCATCCTCGATCAGCGAAACGATGCGGGCATCGAAGGTCACCGGCTCGAACCGCGCCAGGCTTTCGGCATGGATGATGACACCGGTGCTTGCGGCAAGCTGGTCGAGGAAAGCGGCGAGCGCGGTTTCCTCCTCGCAAAGGTGCGTTTCAACCGGGTCGCGCAGGTCGATGGTGAAGGTCGCCCGCGACGGGATGACGTTGATGGCGTTGGGCTCGAAAGCGATGGTGCCGACGGTCGCGACCGTGCGCGTCGACGACGCACTGGCCCGGTCCGCGAGAAAGCCGATCACCCGCGCGGCGGCGACGCCGGCATCGCGGCGCATCGACATGGGCGTGGTGCCGGCATGGTTGGCCTCGCCGTCGATCGTAATGCGCTGCCACGAAATGCCCTGCAGGTTCTCGACGGCGCCGATGGCGATGCCTTCGCGCTCGAGCACCGGCCCCTGCTCGACATGCAATTCGACATAGGCATGCGGCATGAGGAAGCCGGGCTCGTGGTTGCCGGCATAGCCGATGCGCTCGAGCTCCTTGCCCAGCACCGCGCCGTCGATGCCGACCGAGGCCAGCGCTTCCCCGAGGTCGCGGCCGCCGGCAAAGACCAGCGAACCCATCATGTCGGGCGAAAAGCGCACGCCCTCCTCATTGGTGAAGGCGGCAACGACGAGCGGGCGCGCCGGCGCGAAGCCGGCCTCCTTCAGGCTCTCGATCGCTTCGAGGCCGGCAAGCACGCCATAGCAGCCGTCATAGATGCCGGCGTCGATCACCGTGTCGATGTGCGAGCCGAGCATGAGCGGCGCCTGGCTTTCATTGGCGCCATCCTTCCAGATTCCGAAAATGTTGCCGATGCGGTCGACGGCGACCTCAAGTCCTGCTTCTTCCAGCCAGCCGACAAGGCGGTCGCGGCCGAGCCTGTCCATGTCGGAAGCGGCGACGCGGACCAGCCTCCCCTGCGGATCGCGGCCTATACCGCCGAGTTCCTCGATGCGGCCCAGGAGCCGGTCGGCGTTGATCGTCAGATTGCTCATGCCGGCAGCCTTGCGTTTGCGACCTCGTCCGGCGCCATGCCGACCATCTCGGCATAGCGGCCGGGATCCGTCGCGCCTTCGGAGTTGATGATCAGCACGCGGGAGCTGGAGTCGAGACCGAGCGCCGCCCGTATCTTCCTGTCGCCGGCAGCGCGGATCAGACCGGCGAGCCCTGCCCCGCCGCTCTCGCCGGAGACGATCGCCGGATTGTTCGCCTCGGGTCGCGCCAGGCGGTTCATCACCGAGATCGCATCCTCTTCCTCGACCGTCATGAAAGCATCGCCGATCCGCGACAGCACGCGCCAGGCGACCAAAGACGGCTCATAGCATTCGAGCATCGCCATCACCGTGGGCTTGCTGTGCGCGATGGCGACTGGATGCCCGGCCTTGGCGGTGGCGTAGACGCACGCCGCCCGCGCGGGTTCGACCACGATTGTCTTCGGCCGATCCTCGCCAAGCCTGATGGCGAGATGGCCGGCCACCGCCGCGGCGAAGCCGCCGACGCCGGCCTGCAGGAAGACGTGGGTGGGCGGCTCAGGCAAACGCTTCAGCGCTTCGCGCACGATCACGGTGTAGCCCTGCATCACCAGTCCTGGAATGCGCTCATAGCCCGGCCAGGACGTGTCGGAGACGACAGTCCAGCCGCGCTCGGCGGCGACGCGGGCGGCTTCCCTGACCGACTGGTCGTAGTCGCCGGCAACGCGCACCATCTGAGCGCCGAAGCGGGCGATGGCCGTCACGCGTTCATCGCTGACGCCGGAATGGACGAAGATGACGGAGCGCGCGCCGACAAGCCCGGCGCCCTGCGCCACCGAGCGTCCATGATTGCCGTCGGTGGCGCAGGCGAAGGTCATTTGCGCGGCGATCGCCCTCACCTCCGGCTTGTGCAGTTCCTCGACATCGACGGCGCGGCCGAGCCGCCTGCCGGCCGCCTCCAGCACCAGATGCATGACGGCATAGGCGCCGCCGAGCGCCTTGAAGCTGCCGAGGCCGAGGCGCTTGCCCTCGTCCTTGAGGTAAAGGGCGCCGATGCCGAGTTCGCCCGCCAGCGCCGGCAAGGGATGCAGCGGCGTCTCGGCATGGTTGTCGCGCGCGGCAAGAAAGCGCTCGGCCTCCCCGGCGCCGGCGAGCCCAAGCGTCGCGGCGTCTTCCTCCGTCAGCGGCTGGCGATGGTTCGGGTGGCGGTTGAGCAGGAACATGGGTCGGCCTTTCTGCGCCTTTGATGGCTGAAATTTATTGCAAGCGAAGCGAGAAAGGCGCTCTGTTTTGGCGCTTTAAATGCAAGTTTGTTTCGTCTGGAACGCTGACATGTCCATTTCGCCCGAACTCGACGCCTTCGACCGCGCCATCCTCGTCATCCTGCAGAAGGACAACATCACGCCGCAGCGCGTCATCGGCGAGAAGGTCAACCTCTCGGCGCCGGCCGTGCAGCGGCGCATCAAGCGTATGGAGGAAACGGGCGTCATCCGCGCCAATGTCGCGCTGGTCGATCCGGCCAAGGTCGGCCACCCGATCACCATCTTCGTCGAGGTCGAGGTGGAGAGCGAGCGCGCCGAGTTGATCGACGCCGCCAAGCGCGGCTTTGCCGAAGTGCCCGAGGTGCAGCAATGCTATTACGTCACCGGCGAGGCCGATTTCATCCTCGTCGTCACCGTGGCGACGATGGCCGACTACGAAGCGCTGACCCGGCGGCTGTTCTTCGCAAACAACAACGTCAAAAGGTTTCGCACGTTCGTGGCGATGGACCGGGTCAAGGTAGGGTTGGAAGTGCCGGTGGAGTGAGGCGTCGAAGCTGCCGATCTTCCCAACAAGGGGGAGATCGGCAGTCGTCCTGGCTTTCGCCAATCTCCAGCGTCTACTGGCTCGGCGTCATCGCGTGTTCGCACGACACTTTCGGGTTCATGTCTGCAAAGGTGCCGGTCGGGTTGCCCTTCCAGGCCCAGACATGCAGTTCGTAGAACTCGCCCAGACCGTAGCGGTTGGGCGCGCTGTTGAAGTTGAACAGTTGGCCGTCGAGCGACGCCGGCCCCTTCGAGGTGATGTATTCGACCGCCACCAGCTTCAGCGCGCCGTCGGCCATCGGCTCGTACATGACCGCTTCCGGACGGGCGATATCGATCTTGTCGTCCTTCAGATACTGGCCGTTGACGTAGTGGATGCCCATGGCGCCGCCAGTGATGCCACTGGCGCAAGGAATGGGCGCATAGCCCTCGGCCGTAGCGGCCTTGACGTCGAGAAACCGGCTGTTGGCCGCTCGCACCTTGTCGGCCAGCGGGCTGGCGCCGGACACGGACGCAGCCGCATGCTGATGGGCCTGCGCGAAGGTCGTAAAGGCCGTCAGCGCGGCCGCTGCCATGAGAAGCCTGTTCCAAAAGTGTGGTGTCATGTTCATTCCGTTCTTCCTGAAAAAGCACGGCTTGCCGGCCGCCGAAAATACGGCGGCGCGACAGGCAAGCGCCGTGGCTGTTTGTGCTTGATGATCGCGGGTTCGATGCGGCGGCTGCCGATCATCCCTTCGGCAGGTACGAGATCGTTCCGGCCAGGTCGGTGTTGTCGATCAGCTGGAACCGGCTGTCGCTGCCACCTTGTCGGGCCGACACGAATGGGGCGTAGGCCGGATCATTGGTGAAGGCGTGGGCCGCCGCTTCCGATGGGAAGGCCATCAGCGCGATCAGCGTCGTGTCGAGCGGCTTGCCCTCGAGCGTCTTTACATTGCCGCTGCGCGCCAGATATCTGCCGCCGTGCTTGTGAACGAGGTCGTGCACGGTCGCGGCATAGTCCGGTATCCATTTCGGATCTTTCACTTTGATATCCGCGATAAGGTAAGCGGTCATGGTCAGTCTCCTGGTTGCTGCGCACAGGGGTATCCCGTGCGTCGGCCAAAACGGCTCGCACGGCAGGGCTCGCGCCAACCAGTCCGCGATCTGTACCGGGCCGGTACAGTTTCTGTACTCGCCGCTTCATTCATGAAGGTCTAATGTTCCACCCAGCTTCGAGGGAGGACACAGATCATGGCCCAGCACGGATACAAGCAGTTCTGCCCGCTATCGATGGCCGCCGAGGTGCTGTGTACCCGCTGGACGATGGTGCTGATGCGCGAGTTGGTGGCAGGCTCGACCCGCTTCAACGACCTGCGCCGCGGCGTGCCGAAAATGTCGCCGACCCTTCTGTCGCAACGGCTGAAGGAGCTGGAGCTGGCGGGGATCGTGGAGCGCCGGGAAGTCCCCGGCGAGAAGGGTATCTTCGACTATCGGTTGACCGAGGCGGGACGCGATTTGCGCCCGGTCGTCGAGGCAATGGGTTTTTGGGGACAGAAATGGGTCGAGTCCAGGCTGTCGTTGAAGAACCTCGATCCGTCCCTGCTGATGTGGGACATGCGGCGTAATCTGAACCCCTCGCCGCTGCCCGAGGGAAGAACCGTGATACAATTTCTGTATCAGGATCTCCCGGCGTCGAAACGCTCGTGGTGGCTGATCGTCGAGAAGCATGGCGAGGTCGATTTGTGCTGGTACGATCCGGGTTTCGAGGTCGACCTTTACGTCTCGACTGATCTCCACACGATGACCGCCATCTGGATGGGCCTGCTGACCGTCGAGACAGCCGGCGTGAAGGTCGTTCTGACCGGCGACAAGGCCATCGGCAAGAAGATGCAAACCTGGCTCGGGCTCAGCCCGTTCGCGGTCGAACCCAAGCGCGCAGCCTGAAGGCAGGCTTCGGCGATCCAGCCACGGTCGGCTGATCGCTCAAAGCCATGAAATCAAAGCTTGTCACGGCTGCCGTCCTCGGCCGCCGGCGCCAGCCACCGTGCATATACCTCGCCGACAATGCCGCGCCGGAAGATGAGCACGCAGATCATGAAGATCAGGCCGGTGGCGATGGTCACCGGGAAGCCCGAGGTGGCCAAGGTGTTTTCGAGACCGACGACAAGGCCGGCGCCCGCCACCGGACCGACCATGGTGCCGATGCCGCCGAGCAGCGTCATCAGGATCACCTCGCCCGACATTTGCCAGGTGACATCGGTGAGGGTCGCGAACTGGAAGACGATCGCCTTGGTCGCGCCGGCGAAGCCGGCAAGGGCCGCCGACATGACGAAGGCGGCGAGCTTGTAGCGGCCGACCGAATAGCCGAGCGAAATGGCGCGGTTCTCGTTTTCTCTTATCGAGCGCAGGATCATGCCGAAGGGCGAATTGACGATGCGCCAGATGGCGAAGACGCCGATGAGGAAGACGGCGAGCACGAAGAAATACATGTTCATGGTGACGTTGAGGTCGACGACGCCGAAGAGGTGGCCGCGAGGCACGCCCTGGATGCCGTCCTCGCCCTCGGTGAAGGGCGCCTGGACGCAGAAGAAATAGAACATCTGCGCCAGCGCAAGCGTGATCATCGAGAAATAGATCCCCTGCCTTCGGATGGCGAGGAAGCCCATGACGAGGCCCATACCCGCGGCACCCGCGGTGCCGAGCAGGATGGCTGCCTCCGGCGGCCAGCCCCAGGCTTTCACGGCGTAGGCGCAGAAATAGGCCGCACCGCCGAAGAAGGCGGCATGACCGAAGGAAAGCAGGCCGGTGTAGCCGATCAAGAGGTTGAAGGCGCAGGCGAAGAGCGCGAAGCACAGCATCTTCATGACGAAGATCGGATAGACGAAGAAGGGCGCCGCGATCAGCGCCACGATGCCCAGCGCTATCAGCCCCCGTTCGAGCCTGAGCGAGGCGGCGGCGCGTTCCTGGTGAAGGGTTGCCTCGCTCATCTCAGGCATCCCTTCCGAATAGGCCGGCCGGGCGCAAGAGCAGCACGATCACCATGATGACGAACACGACCAGGTTCGAGGCTTCCGGGTAAAAAACCTTGGTCAGGCCCTCGGCGAGGCCGAGCATGTAGCCGGTGACGATGGCGCCGAGGATCGAGCCCATGCCGCCAATCACGACGACGGCGAAGACAACGATGATCAGGTCCGAACCCATCAGCGGACTGACCTGGTAGACGGGAGCGGCGAGAATGCCGGCGAGCCCCGCAAGGGCCGCGCCCAGCCCGTAGGTGAGCGTGAGCAGCAGCGGCACGTTGACGCCGAAGGCCTGCACCAGTTGCGGGTTCTCGGTCGCCGCGCGCAGATAGGAGCCAAGCCTCGTCTTTTCGATCAGCAGCCAGGTGCCGATACAGACGATCAGCGAAGCCACCACCACCCAGCCGCGATAATTGGGCAGGAACATGAAGCCGAGATTGGTTCCGCCGGCGAGCAGCGTCGGCACGGCATAGGGATTGCCCGAGACGCCGTAGTAGTAGCGGAACACGCCTTCGATCACCAAGGCGAGGCCGAAGGTGAAGAGCAGGCCGTAAAGCGGGTCGAGGCGGTAAAGCCGCGACAGCGCGAGGCGCTCGACCGCCATGCCGAACAGGCCAACGATAAGCGGCACAAGGACCAGCGCCGGCCAGTAGCCGATGCCCAAATGCACCAGCAGCAGATAGCCGATGAAGGCACCCAGCATATAGAGCGCGCCATGGGCAAAATTGATGATGCGCAGCAGGCCGAAGATAACGGCGAGGCCGAGGCTGAGCATGGCGTAGAAGGAGCCGTTGATCAGGCCGACAAGGAGCTGCCCGAGCAAGGCCTGGATGGGGATGCCGAAGACCGTCAACATGGCGCGATCATACCCCCAGCACTTCGTGCAACTTGTCGGTGTGCGCGGACAGCTGGCCGACGGCAAAACCCTCCACCACCTTGCCGTGGTCCATCAGGTAGAAGCGGTCGGCGATGCGGGCGGCGAAGCGAAAGTTCTGTTCCACCAGCAGGATGGTCATGCCGCGCTTCTTCAGCGTCGCCAGCAGCTCGCCGATGCGCTGGACGATGACCGGCGCCAGGCCTTCGGTCGGCTCGTCGAGCAAAAGCATATCGACGCCGGTGCGCAGGATGCGCGCAATCGCCAGCATCTGCTGTTCGCCGCCGGACAGTTTTGTCCCTTGGCTGTCGCGGCGTTCCTTGAGGTTCGGGAAGAGCTCGAAGATTTCTTCCACGCTCATGCCGCCCTTGGCCACGACCGGCGGCAGGATCAGGTTCTCGTCGACGGTAAGGGTCGCGAAGATGCCGCGCTCCTCCGGCACGAAGCCGATGCCCTGATGGGCGACGCGGTGAAGCGGCAGGCCGATCAGGTCCTTGCCGTTGAAGGTGACGGAGCCAGTGCGCTTGCGGATCAGGCCCATGATGGCGCGCAGCGTCGTCGTCTTGCCGACGCCGTTGCGGCCGAGCAGCGTCACCGTCTCGCCGCGCCTGACATCGAGGTCGACGCCGTGCAGCGCATGGCCTTCGCCATACCAGGCGTGGAGGTCGCGCACGGCAAGCAGCGGCTCACTCATGCTCGGTTCCCATGTAGGCGACGCGCACGCGCTCGTCCTGGCTGACGGTGGCATAGTCGCCGGCCGCCAGCACCTGGCCGCGCTGCATGACGGTGATCCAGTCGCAGAGGTCGGCAACCACGGTGAGATTGTGCTCGACCATCAGCACGGCGCGGTCCTTCGCCAACGAGCGGATGATGCCGGAGATCATGCCGACATCCTCATGTCCCATGCCGGCCATCGGCTCGTCGAGCAGAAGCACTTTCGGGTCGAGCGCCAGCGTGGTCGCGATCTCCAGCACGCGCTTGCGGCCGTAGGAAAGATCGCCGGCGAGCCGATGCGCCGCGTCGTCAAGACCTACGATGGCGAGCAGCTCGCTCGCCCTTGGCGTGAGCTGATCCAGCGCGGCGACCGGGCGCCAGAACTGGTAGCCGAGCCCGCCCGGACGCTGCAGCGCCACACGCACATTGTCGAGCACGGAGAGATGCGGAAAGATCGCCGATATCTGGAAGGAACGGACGAGGCCCATGCGCGCCACTTTAGCCGGCGGCGCGCGGGTGATGTCGGTGCCGAGCAATTCGATCCTGCCGCTGGTCGGCTGCAGGAATTTGGTCAACAGGTTGAAGATCGTGGTCTTGCCGGCGCCGTTCGGGCCGATCAGCGCATGGATTTTTGCGTGAAGGACGTCGAGGTCGACATCCTTCACCGCGACGAAGCCGGCGAAGTCGCGCCTGAGGCCGCGGGCGGAAAGCACCACCCGCGGCGTCTGATCGGTGCTGTCCGGGCGAACAGCGGTGGCGGTGTCGAGCGTCACTTGGTGACGAGCGGGCAGCCGCTGTCTTCGGCCTTCATGAAGGCCTTGTCGCCAGGAATGGTCGCCAGATAGGTGTAGTAGTCCCAGTCCTTCTTCGATTCTTCCGGCTTCTTGACCTGGTAGAGATACATGTCGTGCACCATCGAGCCGTCGGCCTGCACCTTGCCGTTGGCGGTGAAGACGTCGTTGACCGGCATTTCATGCAGTTCCTTGGCCACGGCCTCGGTCTCGTCGGTGCCGGCCTTGTCGATGGCCTTCAGATACTGCGTCACCGCCGAGTAGGTGCCGGCCTGGATCATGTTCGGCATGCGGTTGGTGCGCTTGAAGAAGCGTTGGGCGAATTCGCGGCTCTTGTCGTCGCGGTCCCAGTAAAAGCCTTCGGTCAGCACCACGCCCTGCGCTGCCTGGAGGCCGAGCCCATGCACTTCGGCGAGCGTGAAGAGAAGTGCCGCCAGCCGCTGGCCGCCGGCGACGATGCCGAATTCCGCCGCCTGCTTGATCGAGTTCGAGGTGTCGAGGCCGGCATTGGCAAGCCCGACGATCTTGGCGCCGGAGGACTGCGCCTGGAGCAGGAAGGAGGAATAGTCGGTGGAGCCGAGCGGATAGCGCACCTCGCCCAGCACCTTGCCGCCGCTGGCTTCGACCAGCTTGGCGGTCTGGTCCTTCAGCGAATAGCCGAAGGCGTAGTCGACGGTGATGAAATACCAGCTGTCGCCGCCCTGCTTGACCAACTCGCCGCCGGTGCCGACAGCCTGCGAATGGGTGTCATAGGCCCAGTGAAAACCATAGGGCGAGCACTGCTTGCCGGTGAGGTCGGTGGAGGCTGCGCCGGTGACGATGTCGATCTTCTTCTTTTCCTTGGAAAGCCCCTGGACGGCCAAGGCCACGGAAGACGTCGTGAGCTCCATGATCGCGTCGACCTGCTCGGTGTCGTACCACTGGCGCGCGATGTTGGAGGCGATGTCGGGCTTGTTCTGATGATCGGCGCTGACGATCTCGATCGGCGCGCCCTGCACCTTGCCGCCGAAATCCTCGACCGCCATCTTGGCGGCCTCGACCGACCACTTGCCGCCGAAATCCGCATAGACGCCCGACTGGTCGTTGAGGATGCCGATCTTGACCTTGCCGTCGGAGATTTCGCCGGCCGCGGCCGGCATTGCGGATGCCGCAAGGAGCGCGGCCGAGACGAGATAGGATGCTTTCACTGGTGGTTCCTCCCATATGGCAGCCATGGGAAACGCGGCTGCCTCGCGATGGTTCAACAGTTCCTTCGGATTTTGGATTGGAGCCTCGATCCCGCTCTGCCGCTCCTCCTCTCGCGGGTCCTCTTGTTTGCGGGCTGGGCCACGGCGTGCCTTGGGTGCACGGGCGCGAGCCTAGCACCACATGTCGCGGGCCGAGAATGCTATTTTCGTAGCATGGCAGAAGATTGGGATGACCAGTTGCCGGAGACGGTCAAGGGGCGGTCGTATGGTGATGAGGCGCCCCGGGACGGTCAAGCACGAGCGGCGGCTTTTCTGTCCTTTGTGTTGCCCTGATCGGCCAAGTGGTAAGGGACGATCAGGACCTCTGCAGGGATATGCCATTCACGATTGAGCTTGAAAGCCATGTCCATCGTCAGCGCTCGCTTGCGGGCTAGAATCTCAGATGCACGCGACGCTGACCCGAGCAGCTTTATCAGCGCTTGCCTGCTGAGATTGGCCATCTCCATATGAGCAGTGATCGCATCCACCGGGTCGGTTTCCGCGATAGGGTAGTGTTTTGTCTCGTATGCTTCGATAAGTTCAGCAAGAACATCGAAACGATCGGCGTCAGGCGTGCCGGGAACGGGCTCCTTGTCAAAATAGCGAGTGATCTCCGCAATCGCCCAATCGTAATCGGCTTCGGTCTTAATGGGTCGGATGTTGTCCATCACACCTTCTCCGCGTCTATCTTGTCGTACTCGGCGTGAGTGCCGACGAATTTGATGAGCACTCTCTTGAACGTGTAGCTTGCATGCACAATCAGCCGGTACTTATTGCCCGCAATGTCGAACACCAGACGGTTATCAGCTACGAAATCGACATTTGCGCCGAACTGTTCCTTGACGTCAGCCGGTCCCTTCCAGTCGACCTTGCTCGATGCATTGAACCAGGCCGTCAGCGGCATTCTGGATTGCGGATGCTTCGCCCAGAAGGTAACGAGCGTTTTCCTGCTGACGATTTGCATGCACCCATATAGCCATTTCCCAAACTGGGAACAAGCGGTACTTACCCAAACTGGGAAATATCCATCTCATCGACGCCCGCTCACCACGGCAGCCGCTTGCCGTCGCGGAAGAAGCCCCCGGTCGGGCCGCCGTCGGGCAAGGTCGCGGCCCAGACGATCCCGGCCGCTCCCTGCGCGACGGGGCGTCCGCCGGGACCGCCCATGTCGGTCGCGACCCAGCCGGGGCAGATCGAGTTGACCAGCACGCCCGCGCCGTGCAGCTCCGCGGCCAGGATGCGGGTCAGCGCGTTGAGCGTCGCCTTGCTGGTCGAATAGGCCGGGGCGCCGGCGCCCATCGAAGCGAGCGAGCCGCCTTCCGACGAGACGTTGACCAGCCGGCCATGGCCGGAGGCACCGAGCAGCGGCGCGAAGGCGGCAGCGACGCGCCAGGCGCCGAAGACATTGGTCTCGAAGGCCTCGCGGATCACCGTCCAGTCGGGCTTGAGCGCGCGCGCAGAAGGGTCGTAATGGATGGCGGCGTTGTTGACCAAAATGTCGAGCCGGCCGAAGCGGCGCTCGACCTCGGCCGCGGCGCGCGCTGCCGCCTCGGACGCGGCGACATCCAGCGCGATGGCTTCGACCTTGCCGCCAAGCCGCTTCGCCGCCGCCTCGCCCTTGGCGAGGTCGCGCACGCCGATCAGCACGGTGAAGCCGAGTTCGGCGAGCTGGCGCGCCGTTTCCAGACCGATGCCCCGGTTGCCGCCGGTGACGAGCGCCACCTTGCCGGAATGATCTGTGCTGCCGGTCATTGCTTCCGCTCCTTCGGTTGTTCGTGTCGACAGCAAGATCGCATCGATCGCACCGATTGATTAGAGTGAAGAGTTCGCAATCATTATGCGATTCAGTTCATGAGTGACGGGCAATTCCGAACCCCAGCAATATTCACCGCTGCCGGGTAACGCTATCGCATCTGAAAGCGCACCCTCGCGGGTCGCTACGCGGTCACCTTTGCCCAATGCACGAGGGCGACGACGCGCCGGACACAATCCAGAAACAAGATTCAACAGTCGGGAAAAACTCGCGAAAAGAGCGCCTGTCATAAGCGGCACCGGAGCAGCCGATGATTTGCGGCGCGCGACACAGGACATTGTTCTTAACCAAGGAATGCCGATTATGAAAAAGACCGTTCTTTCCGCACTCGGCCTTGCCGTCGCGCTCGCTTTCGCGGTGCCAGCGCTGGGCACCACCGAAGCCAACGCCGCCGCGACGACTACCGCGACCACGACCACGACGACGACTGCTCCGGCCGCGACCACCGAGACGGCCAAGCCCGCCGCCAAGGCCGAGCACAAGAAGCATCATCGCAAGCATCACCGTCATCATGCCCGCAAGCATCATCACGTGAAGAAGCACTCGAAGCATCACGCCAAGAAGCATCACGTGCGCAAGCACCATGTGAAGAAGCATGTTGCGAAGAAGGCCGCATAAGGCCTGACGCGTTTCGAACTTCATGACCGGATGATCCCGGACCGCTTGCAAAGGGTTCAGGATCATCGCTTCCCGAAAACGCCGCCCTCCTTCCGGGCGGCGTTTTTGTTTGCGTCTACGGCTTCTTCTTCTGCGGGTGGATCGTCTCGCCGCGCTTCAGCATCGCCACCAGATCGGCGATCTTCTTCTTGCGGCCCGCCTCGGTCTTCATGTTGTGGGTGCGAAAAGCGAGCGCAAAGCGGTTCTGTGCCGAAAGCTTCTCCAGCGTCGCTTTCGCCTTCGGTTCGGCATCGATCGCGGCTTGCAGGTCGGGCGGGATGGTCATCTCCTTCGATCCGCCATAGGCGCGGTCCCAGCGGCCGTCGGCCTTGGCCGCCTCGACCTCGCGCAAGCCGTGGCTGGTCATGCGGCCCGCCTCGATCAGGCGCGCGACATTGTCGATGTTGATCTTGCTCCAGATGCTCTTCCTGCCGCGCGGGGTGTAGCGCTGCAGGAAACTCTTGTCGTCGAGCGACTTGCGCACCGCGTCGATCCAGCCGAAGCAGAGCACGACGTCGATCGCCTCCTTCGGCGTGATCGAGGCGAGACCAGAACCGACCTTGTGGACCTTGATCCAGACCTCGCTTTCGCCAGCGTGGTTGTCGACCAGCCAGGCATAGAAGCTGTCGGCATCGGGGAACTCGCGCACCTTGTCCGGGTCGACCTTTATCGGGGCCATCGTCACCTCGTCTTTCGTCGCCACCAGTGTGGGCGATTCCGCAGCGGTTGTAGCGACGGCTGGTGCCAGTTTCTGTCAGCAGGCGCCAAACGGCTTGATCCGACGGGCTCCTCATTTGCGAATTGAAGCGACGACCGCCGGGTCGAAGGCTACAGGATTTTCGCCAGAAAGCTCTTTGTGCGGTTCCTCTGCGGATCCGAGAAAAGCGCTTTCGGCGCTCCCTCCTCGACGATCATGCCGTCATCCATGAAGATCACACGGTGCCCGACCTCCCGGGCAAAACCCATCTCATGGGTGACCACGACCATCGTCATGCCCTCAACGGCGAGGGTCTTCATGACCTGA
The DNA here is from genome assembly GCF_006439495.1 of Mesorhizobium sp. B3-1-8. Lineage (NCBI taxonomy): Bacteria > Pseudomonadati > Pseudomonadota > Alphaproteobacteria > Hyphomicrobiales > Phyllobacteriaceae > Mesorhizobium > Mesorhizobium sp. B3-1-8. The sequence continues at coordinate 254,651 of NZ_VFTK01000002.1, read as the reverse complement.
AGCACCTCGCCCACCATTTCGGGATCGAGCGCGGAGGTCGGCTCGTCGAAGAGCATGACGTTCGGTCCCATCGCCAGCGAGCGCGCGATTGCCACGCGCTGCTGCTGGCCGCCGGACAGCTCGTCCGGATAATTCGCTTCCTTGCCGACGAGACCGACCTTGGCCAGCAATTCGCGCGCGACCCTGTTGGCCTCCTCGGCCGGGATCTTCTTGACCTTGCGCGGCCCGATCGTGACATTCTCCAGAATGGTCAGGTGCTTGAACAGGTTGAACTGCTGAAACACCATGCCGACATGCTGACGTAGTTGGTGGATGTTTGTCTTCGGGTCGGTCAACATCATGCCGGCGATTTCGATCTCGCCGCTGGTTGCCGCCTCCAAGCCGTTCAGGCAGCGCAGAAAAGTGCTCTTGCCGCTTCCCGAGGGACCGATGACGACGACGACCTCCTTTTCCTCCACATGAGTGGTTATCCCCTTGAGGATCTCGTTGTGGCCAAAGGACTTGTGAAGGTCCTTAACGTTTATCAACTTGAAGCCTCCTCTCCAGGTAGGACGAGAACTTCGACAGCGAGAAGATGAGGACGAAATAGAGGGCGGCAATCAGCCCCCAGATCGCAAAGGACGCAAAGGTCTCGGCAATCACGATCTCGCCCTTGTAGACCAGCTCGGCGATGCCGACCGGCGCCAGCAGCGAGGTGTCCTTGATCGTCTGGGCAGCCTGGTTGACCAGCGGCGGGATCATCCGCTTGAACGCCTGGGGCAGAACGATATAGCGCATCGTCTGAAAGCCGTTCATGGCAATTGACTGCGCCGCCTCCTTCTGGCCGCGGTCGACACCGAGAATGCCCGCGCGGATGATCTCGGTGACATAGGCGCCCTCGTTCAGGCTGAGCGTGAAGGCGGCGGCGAGGATGGGATAAGTCAGCTGTCCGAACCACTGGTTGACGGGCAGGATCGCCGGCAATCCAAGCACGATGAAGAAGAGTTGCACCAGCAGCGGCGTGGACCGGAAGATCTCGACATAGCCGGTGGCGATCCAGCGCAGCGGCGCAACCGTCGACAGGCGCATCAGCGCCGCGCACAGGCCGATCACCACCATCAGGATGATGGCGACGATCGAATACTGGATGGTAAGCCGCAGGCCATCGAGGATGACGGGTAGGTTTTGCCAGATGGGGCCCATGAACCGTGCCTTGGATCGCTATTCCCGCCCGCTTCGTCAGAAGACACGCATGGCACGGCTGGCGCCATGCGTGTCGACTTGCCGGAGAGAACGCTGAAGGGATCTGCCGTTTGGACGATCCGAACGGCCTCAGCCCGAAATCGCGACGGAAGCCGGTTTCTGAACCTCGTTGACGACACCACTGGTATCGCCTCCGAAATATTTCTCGAAAAGCTTCTGGTATTCGCCGCTCTGCTTGATCTTGGCGAGGCCGGCATTGATTTTCTCGACAAGCTCCGGCTTTTGCTTGCTGATGGCGATGCCGTAATATTCGCCAGTCAGCAGCGGGCCCACGGTCTCGACGTTGTCGTGGCCGGCCTTGAAGTTGACGTTGACAGGATTGTCGAAGATGACCGCGTCGGCCCCGCCGGTTTCGAGCGCCTGATAGGCTGCATCGATGCTCTGGAACTGCTTCACATAATCCGGCGCGAAGCCATGACCGGTCAGGTAGTCGACCGACGAGGTTGCCTTCTTGGTCGCGACCACGTGGCCCTTGAGATCGTCGAAGCCCTTGATGCCGGAGTCTTTCTTCACCAGCACCGAAAGGCCGGATTTGTAATAGGCGTCGCTGAAATCGACGTTCTGCATGCGGCTGGTCTTGATCGTTATTCCGGCAACCGCGGCGTCGATCGAGCCGGCCTGCAGACTCGGGATGATCCCGTTGAACGGCAGTGTTTTCAGGCTGACCGTCATGTCCTCGGCCTTGGCGATCGCCTTGATCATGTCGATGTCGAAGCCCGTGACTTCGCCATTCGTCTCGGTCTCGAATGGCGGGAAGGTCGTGTCGGCACCGACCACGATGTTGGTTGCCGCGCTCTGCGCGGCCGCCATGGGCGTTGCGCCGAATGAAAATACGAGGCCGGAAACCAACGACGTTGCCAGCATGATAAGCGACTTGTTGTTCACAGATATCTCCTTTCGGCGGGCATTCGTCTGCTGAAGGCGTCGACGATCAGGAGTGGTGCGCAATGCATGAACTCGGAGCCCGTACCGTGCATCTGGATCGGGCCGCGCCCAAGTCAAGGTTGCCGCAGTTGCGGTTCCTCAGGAAGAGCCGCGGCCGGCGGATTTCATGCGCGGCCAGGTCTCGCGACCGGTTATGCCAGGGCCTGCGGTAGAAGTGGGGCGAGCGCGTCGACCCCCGCCATCGGAGCTTCCTATGGCACAATCGGATTCTTCCGTTTCCGCTTCGCGCGGCGGCCTGCCAAACCCTGTCCAGGCAAAGGAAAGGCATGGACATGGACAAGCAGAGAATCCTGATCGTCGGCGGCAGCTCGGGCATGGGGCTGGTGCTCGCCAAGCGCTGTCTCGAGGAAGGAGCCGGCGTCATCATCGCCGGGCGCGGGCAAGCGAAGCTGAGCGCGGCGCGGGAAGAACTCGGCCAGCCGGGCACGCTCGAGACAGCCGTGGTCGATATAAGCCGCGAGGACGGGGTCGCAGCGCTTTTCGAGCGCATCGGCAGGCTCGACCATATCGTCAGCACCGCCGCCGCCATCGAAGGCGCCTACCGGCTGTTGCCGGAGATCGAGCTTTCAGCCGCGCAGCGGGTGGTCGAAAGCAAATTTTACGGGCCGCTGCTGCTCTCCAAGCATGGCGCGCCGAAGCTGCCGCCGACAGGTTCGCTCACCTTCGTCTCCGGCATCGCGGCCTATCGGCCGGCGGCTCGCGGCTCGGTGGTCGCAGCCGTCAACGCGGCGCTGGAAGGGCTGGTAAGAGCGCTGGCTGTGGAACTCGCGCCGATCCGCGTCAACGCCGTGTCGCCCGGCTGGGTCGATACGCCGATATGGGAGTTTGTCGCGGGCGACAGGAAGGCGCAGACGCTGTCCGCCATGGCGGAGCGGTTGCCCGTTGGGCGGGTCGGAAGGCCCGAGGACATCGCCGACGCAATCCACTTCCTGATCGGTAATGGCTTTACGACGGGAGAGACGCTGCATGTCGAGGGCGGGCACCGGCTGGTGTGACCGGGACCAAGCCCTCCGCCAGAGCGGTGAGGAACGCCTTCAGCGCCAGCGGCTGGACGCGCCGGCGGCGCCAGATCATCACGATGTCGGCCGAGCGGACCGAGCCGGGCCAGGCAAGCTCGGCCACCTCGCCGCGATCGATCGCGGCGGCGACCGCCAACCGCGGCACAAGGCCAAAGCCGGCGCCGGCCGCCACCAGCCCGGCTATGGCGTCGATGCTGCCGGCTTCGGCGGCCAGCCTTGGCTTGCCAAGACCTGCCTCGGCAAACGCCTTGTCGACCATGGCGCGGTAGACGCAGCCGGTCTCGGTGGCGACGAAAGGCTTTTCGGCCAGCGCCGCCAGATCGACATCCGCACTGTTGTCGCCCGGAGGCGCGATCAGCGCCAGCGGCTCGACCGCAACGGCGCGCCTGGCAAGGCGCGGTTCTGGCTCACCAGCATCGGGTCGCTCGAAGCAGAAAGCGACGTCGATCTCGCCGTCACCCAGCCGCCGCAGCAACTCGCCGCTGCCGGCGATCCGGAGCTTGATATCGATGCCGGGATGGTCGGCGCGGAAACCAGCAAGCCATGGCGCCAGCCTTGCCGCGGCGATCGTCTCCAGCGCGCCGATAGACAGGCTGCCGGCCGCCTCGGCGCTGGTGGCATCGATGGCGGCGCGGGCGTCGTCGGCAAGCGCCAGCAGGTCCTCGGCATAGGGTTTCAGCGTTTCGCCCGCCGGCGTCAGTTCCAGCCCTGGTCGCGAACGGGTGAAGAGGCTGGCGCCAAGCTCGGCCTCCAGCGCCTGGATCTGATCGCTGACGCTCGACTGGGCGAGATTGAGCTCCCGCGCCGCGCGCGTGACGTTGCGGGTGCGCGCGACCGCGAGGAAGGTCTTCAGCAGCCGGGGATGCATCGGCGCTTCAAGCCTACTGCAGCTGCGGTTTCTTCAGGAAGGAATTGCGGTCGGCGGATTTGACGCGCAGCCAGGTCTCGCGGCCGTCGCGCACGACGCGCAGTGGAATTTCCGCGCCGGCCGGATTCTGCCAGAGTTTTCTGTAGAAATCGGCCAGACCGTCGACTTCGCCGTCGCGCACGTCGGAGATGATGTCGCCCTGGCGCAGGCCGGCCTGGGCGGCCGGGCCACCTTCGGCCACGCTCATCACCACCACCATGCCGTTCGACTCGGCCGAGAAGGCGCCGAGCCACGGACGCGGCGCCTTGGCCGCCTGGCCGCGCTTGATGAGATCGTCGAGAATCGGCGTCAGAAGATCGATCGGCACGACCATGTTGATGTCCGCCACCTCGCCGGCGCGGCTCATCTGCAGGCGCAGCGATCCGACGCCGAGCAGCTTGCCGTCGCGATCGAACAGCGCGGCCCCGCCCCAGGACGGGTGGGCGGGCGCAATGAAGATCGCCTCGTCGATCAGATACTCCCAGTAGCCGGCGAATTCCTGCTTGGTGACGATGTGAGCGTCGACCTGCTGGCCGATGCCGTCGGCGAGCGTAACGGCATCGCCGATATTGGTCTTCCTGGCATTGCCGAACTGCACAGCCGGAAGGTTGAGTGGCGACAGCGCCTGAACAAGGCCGAAGCCGGTTTCCTGGTCATAGGCAAGCGCGTGCGCGGCGACCACGCGGCCGTCCTGGTCGGTCAGCCACACTTCCTCGGCCTCGGTGATGAGATAGCCGATAGTGAGCACCAGGCCATTGTCGCGGATCACCACGCCGCTGCCTTCGCGGCGCGTGCCCAGCGCATTGGCGGTGAAAGCGTCGTCCGGCACCGTGGCGCGCACGGCAACGACGGAGCGCGAAATTTTCTCGATGGTCATCGATCCATCCTGCATTGCGGGTCTTTGCCTATAAGTATGGCCGAAGGAGCGCGGCGCAAGGGCGGATTTCCCCCTTGTCCCCTTGTGGGAGAGGGTTTCGCCGAAGGCGACTGATGGGGCTCCAGAGAGCACAGACGCCACACTCCGCTGGAACACCCCTCACCCGTCTCGGCGCCGCGCGCCGATCCAACTTCTTCACAAGGGGAGAAGGGAAAGGCACTGGCACAAGCGCTAGTTCAACGAAGATTGAACTTTTTTCTTTGACGCGCGCGGAACCGCACCTAAGTCTAACGGCATCCGCGGCGGACTTCCCGCCGCTTACGAAACACAGGGCCGCCAACATGGACGAATACACCCCACCGAAAGTCTGGACCTGGAACAAGCCCAATGGTGGTCAGTTCGCCTCGATCAACCGGCCGATCGCAGGCCCGACGCATGAGAAGGAACTGCCGGTCGGCAAGCACCCGCTGCAGCTCTATTCACTGGCCACGCCCAACGGCCAGAAGGTTACGATCATGCTGGAGGAGTTGCTGGCGCTCGGCCACAAGGGCGCAGAGTATGATGCCTGGCTGATCAAGATCGGCGACGGCGACCAGTTCGGCAGCGGGTTCGTCGGGGTCAACCCGAACTCGAAGATCCCGGCGCTGATGGACCGCAGCGAGCCGAAGCCGGTGCGCGTGTTCGAATCCGGCTCGATCCTCACCTATCTCGCCGAAAAATTCGGCGCGTTCCTGCCGACCGAGCGCGCGGCGCGCGCGGAAACCTTCTCGTGGCTGTTCTGGCAGATGGGCTCGGCGCCCTATCTCGGCGGCGGCTTCGGCCATTTCTACGCCTATGCGCCGCACAAGATCGAATATGCCATCGACCGCTTCGCCATGGAGACCAAGCGGCAGATGGACGTGCTCGACCGCCGCCTGGCCGAGAGCGAGTATCTTGCCGGCCCCGACTACACCATCGCCGACATGGCGGTGTGGCCCTGGTATGGCGGGCTGGCCAAGGGCCGCAGCTACAACGACGCCGCGCAGTTCCTCTCGGTGCATGAATACAAGAACGTGCAGCGCTGGGCCGACGCGATCGACGCCAGGCCGGCGGTAAGCCGCGGCCGCATGGTCAACCGCATGTCCGGCGATCCGGCCTTCCAGCTGCGCGAGCGCCATGACGCCAGCGACTTCGAGACGAAGACGCAGGATAAGCTGGAGGCGGCGGAGTAAGGGTTAATCTCCCCTCTCGAGGGGAGATCGGCTACCTCCCGAATGTATACGTCACACTCGCCACGCCGAGCGCGGAGCTCTTGGCGGCGACCGAGACCATGTCCGGTAACGGATTGTCCGGCGTACGCAGCGTCTTTTCGCCCAGCGCATAGAGCGTGAAGACATAGTGATGCTGGCCGCTGCCCGGCGGCGGGCATGGGCCGAAATAGCCGGCGCGGCCGACGCCGCCCTTGCCGAGCACCGCCCCCTTGGGCATGCGCTTGCCGCCCTGCGCGCCGGCGCCTTCTTTCAGACCCTTGGCGCTCGCCGGGATGTTCCAGGCCAGCCAGTGCCAGAAACCCTTGCCGCCATTGGCGTCGGTGTCGAACATGGTCAGCGCGTAACTCTTGGTGCCGGCGGGCGGATCCTTCCAGGCAAGGGCGATCGAGACGCTTTGCCCACCGCAGCCGGCCTTGTCGCCGAGATATTTCGCGTCCCATTGGCCGTCCGAAACCGACGGGCTGGAGATCTCGAAGGCCGCCGCATGGCTGGCGGAGGCGACAAGGACAAGCATGGTGAAGCCGAGACGCAAGGTTGTCATTTGATCCTCCCTGAAGAACGCAGCGTAGCGGAAAAGCGGCCCGAAAAAGGGCAAGCTGCCGCGACCGCCTGCCTGGACAACAAAAAAAGCCCCGCCGGTGGAGGCCGTCGGGGCTCTTCGTTCGGACCATGGAGGTGGGACCCCAAGGTCGGGTCGATCCAGGGGGTGTTGGATCGGTCGCGACACTAGCCGAGGAATCGGCCCCGCGGACAATCACGGCTGCGCACTACCAATCACGCCTGCGCGAGAATGAGGTGATAGCCGGCTTACCCCCGCAGCAGCTTCGCCAGTCTCGGCACGCCTTCGTTCACCGCTCGGTCGTCGGCAAGGGTGAACGACATGCGCAGCGTGTTGCGGCCGGTGCCGTCGGCGTAGAAGGCGTTACCCGGCACGAAGGCGACGCGCGCCTCCTTGACCGAGCGCGCCAAAAGTTCGGCGGCGTCAGCGCCGTCCGGCAGCGTCAGCCAGACGAACATGCCGCCGTCCGGGCGGCTCCAGGAAATACCGTCGGGCATGTTGGCTTCCAGCGCGGAAAGCAGCGCGTCCCGGCGCTTGCGGTAGGCGCCGATCAGCTTGTCCACCTGGGCGTCGAAGATGGTCTCGGCGACCCGGTGCATGACGATCTGGTTGATCGAGGGGCTGTGCAGGTCGGATGCCTGCTTCATCAGCACCAGCTTTTCCACGACATGGCGCGGGGCGCAGACCCAGCCGACGCGCATGCCGGGCGACAGTATCTTCGAAAACGAGCCGCAATAGAGCGTGCGCGCATGATCGATGCCGCCGGAGCGGGCGCAGTCGAGCGCCAGGATCGGCGGCACGCCTTCGCCGTCATAGCGCAGCGCGCGGTAGGCCGCGTCCTCGATGACGGCGATGTCGAGCTCGCCGGCGAGGTCGAGCACCGCCTCACGCTGCTTGGCGTCCAGCGTGTTGCCGGTCGGATTGGCGAAATCCGGCACCAGATAGGCGAACTTCACCTTGCCACCCCCTTTCGAAAAAACAGAGGGGGCGGCCGCCGCGGCGCGATAAGCCTCCGGCGTCATGTTGCCGCCGGCTGTGTTCAGCCGGTCGTAACGCGGCTCATAGGCGTTGAAGGCCTGCAGCGCGCCGAGATAGGTCGGCCAGGTGACAAGCGCCGTGTCGCCGGGCGACAGGAACAGCTTGCCGAGATAGTCGAGCGCCTGCTGCGAGCCGGAGGTGATGAAGATGTTGCCCTCGTCGCACGGGACACCGAGCTTGCCCATTTCACCGGCCAGCCATTTGCGCAGCGGCAGGAAACCTTCGCTGACCTGGTACTGCAGCGCGGCCCCGGCCTCCTTGCCGCCCAGCACCGCCTGGTAGGCATCGGCGATGGCTTCGGCCGGAAACAGCGACGGGTCGGGAATGCCGCCGGCGAAGGAGATGATGTCCGGCCGGTCGAGCAGCTTCAACAGCTCGCGGATTTCCGAGGCCTTCATGCGCGAGGAGCGCGAGGCCAGAAGGTTCAACAGGGTCAAGGCGCACCTCCCGCAGTGCTTATTTAGGTCAGCTTGGTTGACCTATTATCAGGCCGCGCCTTTCGCGTGAATACACAAAACGACAATGGCGCATCGTCCGGGCGACATTTGGTCCACAAAATTTGTGCGACGCTAATGGAAAGCCATTGCGCGATCGGCCGGCCGGGCGCACGATCACGGCCAAAGAACCGGAAGCCGAGAGAAAATCAATCCGGACCAAGGGGGACGCGCGTGACACTCGAAGTCATCGGGGCCGGTTTCGGCCGCACCGGCACGTGGTCGACTTTCGCCGCGCTGAACCGGCTGGGCTTTCCGAGCTACCATATGCAGGAAGTCATCATCAACAAGGCCAACAAGGGCCACCTCGACTTCTGGCGCAAGGTGGCGAACAGCCCGCCGGGCAGCCAGCACGACTGGAACCGGGTCTTTTCCAACTACCGGGCGACCGTCGACAATCCGGGCTGCTGCGTGTGGCGCGAGCTGATGGCCGCTTATCCCGACGCTAAAGTGCTGTTGACGCTGCATCCGCGCGGAGGCGAAGCCTGGTATGACAGCACAATCGACACGATCTACTTCACCGAGAACGTCTGGCAATTCAAAGTGCTGGAATGGCTCACACCCTTCGGCCGCAAGTTCGGCGATATGTCGCGCAAGCTGATCTGGGGCCGAACGCTGAAGGGCGTGATGAACGACCGCGATAAGGCGGTGGCGCGCTACAATTCCTATATAGACGAGGTAAAGGCGGCGGTGCCGCCGGAGAAGCTTTTGGTGTTCAAGGTCAGCGACGGCTGGGCGCCGCTCTGCGATTTCCTCGGGGTCGCGCTGCCCAACGAGCCCTTCCCCAATCTCAACGACCGCGCCAGCATCAAGAAGATCATCAACGAGATGATCATGGGATCCTATCTGATGCTTGCCGGCGTTGCGGTCCTGATCGCGCTGGCGGTCGGCGGTTTATGGTGGTGGCTGGGATAGCAACCCCTATCCGTCTGCCAGTGCCCGCAGGCGGCCGCGATCAGAACGGCAACCGGATCTCGTCGAGGTGGTTCGACTGTTCCGGCCAGCCAATGTCCTTTTGGACCTCCGCCGGCAGTTCGTTCAGCTGACGCGTCGTGCGGCGGCGCTTGCTGGCCTGCTCGAAGGCGGCGCGGATTCGGTTAAGACTTTTGAACATGGAAACCTCCATAGATCAGCGGCGGAAAACCGGTGCCGCCTCTTCCCGGTGCCGCTTTTGCGATGCGTCTGTAACCGGTGGATTGCGCGCGAACGGTGAAATGCTTCACGAAACCGGAGGGGCTTGAAACATATGCATGCAAACTAATTTGTGGGATCGAAATGCGGCGGCGCGCCAGTCGCCGAACTGCGTGCCTGCAATGTCGGACGCTTGGTCTTATCGCCGATACATTCAGCCGAGAGGGAGGGCGCGCTTTACTCCGGCGCCTGCGAATCCGATCCGGCCTGCTGCGCGGTCCGCGCCGAGAGCCGGCCTTTACGGACGAGCGTCGGCTTTGAATATTCTTTCTTCATGGCCAAGTCCCCAAGCTGCAAGGAAACGTGCGGCATCCGAATAGACGTTGTCAAGCGAAGGCCCGCCTTCCAGGAGACGACGTCCTACGCCGCCACCTTCCCGCCTCGCGCCACTTCCCTGCCCGCGCGATAGACGGTGCGCTCCTTCGGCACAGCCACCACCGCTTCCGGGACATGCTCTGCCTTCAGCGCAACGAAATCCGCCTTGGCGCCGACGGCGATGTTGTAGCCCTCGAGCCCGAGCGCCTTGGCGCCGGCATGGCTCACCACGTCGTAAGCGGCTTTCAGTTCCCAGTCCTCGTAGAAGCCGGAGCGGTAGCCGATCATGTTGGCGCAGTTGAGCATGTCGCCATCGCCATAGGGCCACCACGAATCGCGGATGTTGTCGGAGCCGGCGAAGACCGTGACGCCCGCCTTGCGCAGCGCGGCCACCGGCGGGAAAGGATGATCGCCGGGCGCGTTGGTCATGATGGCGACGCCGGCGGCAGCGATCCGCTCGCCGGCTCCGGCCAACGCATCGGCGGAGATGTCGCCCAACCCGTAGGCGTGGCTGACGGCGACTTTTCCCTGCATGCCCAGTGCCGCGGTCCGGGCGACTATTTCCTCGATCTCGAACAGGCCAAGCGTGCCGCGGTCATGCAGGTGGATGTCGACGCCGGCGCCGCGCTTTTCGGCAAGGCCGAAGACGACATCGAGATGGCCTTTCACATCGCGATCGAAGCTTGCCGGGTCGAGCCCGCCGATCAGGTCGCAGCCGAGCTTGAGCGCCTCGTCGAGCAGTTCTACGGTGCCTGGCGAGGACAGAATGCCGCTCTGCGGGAAGGCGACGAGCTGGATGTCGATCAAGTCGCGGTATTTCTCCCGCACGCCAAGGATCGTCTCGACATGCTTCAGCCCGACCGAGGCGTCGACCATGACATGGCTGCGCATGGTAAGGCTGCCATTGCCGACGCAGAGCTCGAGCTGGCTTTTCGCGCGCTCTTCCATCGGCGCGGCCTGCTCGAGATTGCGCATCTGGAAGGCGACCCGCTCGCGCACGTCAAAACCATTGGTGCAGGGAGTGTGCGGGCGCCAGGCATCGCCATAGAAGGAGGTGTCGAGATGGATATGACCCTCGACGAAAGCCGGCAGCACGAGTTGGTCGGCGAGATCGATGGCGCCAGCCGGCGGCGTCGTCGCATTGGCTGCAGGCACGATGGCGCTGAAACGGCCGCCGGCGACGGCGAGGTCAGCGACCGTGCCGTCGGCAAGCCTGGCGTTGAGAAAATGAGTCTGGTCCACGATGCAATCCATTGAAAAGGAAAGCCTCAGTCGTCGCCGGCCGGGCGGACCAGGTCAATGCGGATCGAGGGAGAAAGTGTTTCGCCTTCGCCTTCTCCCCCTTGCGGGCCCCCTTGTGGGAGAAGGCGGATCGGCGCGCAGCGCCGAGACGGTTGCTGGAAGGAATGAGGCGCCGGTGAGGGCCGCACGGCCACGGCTGAGCAAGCGATATCGCCAAGCTGGAACACTCCTCATCCGTTCGAGCTTCGCTCGGCCACCTTCTCCCAAACAAAGGGGAGAAGGGAAGAGCCGCCATATACCGTTTTCGCGGAAGTTTCAGCGGGCGGCAAATGTGCCATGGTGCAGTCTGCGGTATGAGGCCGCCGTGGTCGACGCGGACGCCCAAGCACATCCCCAACAATGCGCCCCCAACGGCCGCGTCGACCATGAACGGAAACGGCGACCTTGCCCTAGGTCGCCGCTTTTTTGACCGGCCCCGCTTTTGGTCAGCCTTGCGTGCCGGCGTATTCGGCGACCAGCGGCTCATATTCCTCGAAGGACGGCAGCGCTTGGTAGCTGTGCGCGGCCGATGTCGCCGCCCAGGACAATTTCTCACTGGTCCAGGTCTCGATGAAGGGCGTGAACCAGGCATGCTCGTCGAGCATGGTCGGGCGCAGGTTGACGAACCAGTCGATCCCTTCCGGTCGGGTGAACATCCAGGGCATGCAATAGCCGCAGAAATAGTGTTTCGATGCGCCATGCAGGCCGCCGACCACCGGCTCGCCCTTGGTCACCTCGAAACCTTCCGAGGGGATTGCCGCGCTCAGCGAATAGGCGCTGGACGACATCGACTGGCAGCCGGTGCAATGGCAGGCCATGGTGAGCAGCGGCTTTGCCGAAATCTTCAGGCGCACGCGGCCGCAGCGGCAGCCGCCTTCGGCGGGAAGATCGAGGGTGGGCAAGATAGGCTCCTTGGGTTGGGTTATTCCTTCTCTCCTTGCGGGAGAAGGTGTCGCCGAAGGCGACGGATAGGGGTGCTCCACAAGGGGAGGAGGAAGAAAGCGCTCAACTCCCAACCAGCTCCGCCGTGGTCGTCATCCGCGCGCCCTGCCCCTCGAAGGCCTCGTTGTGGCGAGCGATGATATCGGGCGCCTTCTCCTTCAGTGAATCCAGCGTCGAATGCGCGTCGGAGACCACGGTGACCCCAAGCCCCTCAGCGAAGGCTCCCTTCACGGTAGCGGCGACGCAGAAATCGGTCTGGGCACCAAGGAGCACGACGTCGTCAGCACCCTGCCCCGCCACCCATTCGGCGAGGTCGGGGTTGGAGAAGGCGTTGCCGACGCTTTTGCCGAAGGTCGGTTCGTCGGCGGCCTGGCCGAGCAGCGGCCATACCGGCCAGCCGGAAGCGCCCGGCGCCAGCGGGTCGCCCTCCGGCCCGTCATGGCGGATGAACGCCACCTTGCGGCCGGAACGCCGCGCCCAGTCGATCAGCCTGCGGGCGCGCTCGGCGATCGTGTCGGCGTCGTGGATCGGCGGCTCGAAACGGCCGTCGAACATGTTGGTCTGCAGATCGATGACGATCAGCGGCGCAGCGGCGGAGGGGGCGGTCTCTGGCATGGCGGCGAAGATAGCGTGGGTGGGGGATGGGTCAAGAACAAGACAGCGCCGAAACGCACCATCCACTGCCGGGGCTGTCGAGGCGGGCGGCGCATGGCTGCCGTTGGTGCTGATGGGGGCAAGCGCGGTGCTGCTCGATATCGGCGTCGTCGGCGACCAGACGCCGGGCCGCCGTGCCGTCAATCTTTTGCAGCCCAAGGCGCGCGGCCGCATCAACGGGCTGTTCGTCGGCATCATCTTCATCGGCGGCGCAATCGGCTCGCTGCTGGCCGGCATCGCCTGGGCCTGGGGCGGCTGGAACGCGGTGTGCGCCGCAGGCGCGGTGTTCGGTGTGATGGCGCTAGTGGTGGACTGGCTGGAGTAGCGCCGCATCTTTCTCCTCCCTCGAGGGGGAAATAACGCGAAGCGCCGGTCTCTGCGCCAATCGTCCTGCTATCCGCCTAGGCATTCCTCGGGTCGGCCACGCATTGCGGAATCGCGCGGGTGGCGGCGATCAGCTTGCCGCGCATTTCGGAAGGCCGGCGCAAATTCTGCCAGTAGGCGCCGATGCCCTTCATTTCCGTGCCCTGGCCACCGCCAAGCGCACCGTCGGCGCCGACCAGCATCGTCACGATCTTGACGCCGCAGGCAAGGTTGCGGTCGGGATCGGTGATGTCGACCTCCGACTTGAAGCCGCAATGGTATCTCTGCTCGTCCGAAAGCGACAATTGCAGCAGGCCGATCGAATACTGGTCCTGGTCCTCTTCCCAATAGGCGGCGGAGCTGCTGTTGACGGATTCCGCGCTGACCAGGTCGGCAAGCAGCGTACGCCAGAACACGGCGCGGCCGCCGCGGTCCTGGCGCAGATAGCCGGGGCAGAAAACCCCTATGTCGGAAGGCTCGAGACCGCTCAGCGGCTTTTCAGCATCGATCAGGTAGGCCAGCTTGCGCGTCACGGTCTTATGATCGACCATTTTTGTCAACGCGCCCTGCCCCGCGAGGCAGTTTTTCGCGAAAGCCTGCGCCTCCGGCTGGGTGGTATGCCCGTGGGATTTCCACTGGTCGGTGCAGGACGGCCGCGACGCGACAACGGGCGCCACCGCTGGTGAGGCGGCCGGCGAGGCGACGGCCACTTTGGCAGGCTTCGGTGTTGCGGCCTTCGGCGCGGCAGCCTGGGGCACGGCGCTTTCGATGACCTTGGGATTGGCGCAGCCGTCGAGCACCACGGCAAGTCCCGCCAATGCCACGACGATGCGGATCAGCCTGAACCGAACTCCGGCATGCAATCGCACTGAGCCGCCAGCGTACAAATCCCCCTCCGAGCAGTAAACACAACGGACCAGCCCGGCCTCTTAAGGTCACTCTGCCAGATCGGTGGTGGCCTGTCACCCGATCCCGCCAGTGATCGTGAAGGTTCCCTTACAGTGCCCGTCGGGCAGGCGCGCGATGGCCGTGACGATCGAGCCATAGGCGCCGCGCCAGACGCTGTGGAAGCCCTGATGCGTCGATGCCGGCACGACCACCCGACCGGTCTGGCGGTTGCCCTCCGCCCGCATGACGACAGGCTCGCCATTGACGTGAACCTTGACCGCGGCCGGCTCGTCCGCGCCGACGTCCAACACGATCGCGATCTCGTCGGTGTCGCCGGAGCGCGTCGTCTCGGCGGTCAGCGCCAGCGTGAGCGGCGCATCGCCGGCAGTCGCGCCACTGCCTTCGAACACATCGCCGGCCAGCGCCGGCGTGCGCGGCGGAACGGTGCGGCGTCTGGTGGCCCGCTCATAGTCGCCGGCGATGGTCAGCAATGCCACGTCGTCATAAGCCTTGCCGGCGAAGGTGAGGCCGACCGGCATGCCGATATCGGCCATCGTTCCCATCGGCACCGTCACCGTCGGGATGCCGAGATGGCGCCACACGAGATTGCCGTTGGCGACCCAGGTGCCGTTGCGCCAGGCAAGCCGTGCGGAAGCCTCGTCGACGTCGGCATCGGCCGGACCGACATCGGCGACCGCCGGCAGCACCACGGCATCGAGGCGGTTGGCATCGAGCCAGTCCTCGAAATCGATACGGCGCGTTGTCTCCAGGCCTTTCAATCCGGCCTCGATGGTGGGAATGCCCTCGAGCGGCGCCACGCCCTGCTTCGCCCGCTCGACATACTGCGCCAGATCGAAATCGACCTCGCCATAACGGTCGCGCAACGTGCCCGGCGGCTGCGGGAAGATCTTTGCGCCGTCGACCGAAGCAAGATCGGGGATCGCGGGATCGGCATTGGCGCGCAGGAAATCGTCCCAGGACCAGATGGACAGGTCCCAGATCTCGCGCTCGGCGAATTCAGCCGGCACAAGGCCACGGTCGACCATCGACAGCACGCCCGGACGGTCGCGCTCGTAGTTGGTGACGACGGGAAAATCGACCTCGACCACTTCAGCACCGAGCGCTTCGAGATCGCGCGCTGCCTGACGCCAAAGCTCCAGCACCGAGGCGCGCGTCTTGATCGGGCGGTCGGCGCCATCATCCTTGCCGATATACATTTTCGGCACACCGAGGCGTTTGCCCTTCAGCGCGCCTTGCAGCGGAAGCGCGGCGTAGCTCGCCGGCCGCAGCGCCGATGTTTTCGGAATCGCCACCCAGGGCTGCACGCGCCAGAAATCGCCGCGCGTCTCGGCATCGTCGGCGACGATCACGTCGAGCAGCTCCAGCATGTCGGGAATGGTTCGCGTGTGCGGCACCACCACATCCATGGTCGGCACCAAGGGCCAGTTGCCGCGCACCGAAATCACGCCGCGCGAGGGCGTGTAGGCGACCAGCGCGTTGTTGGAAGCGGGCGCGCGGCCGGACGACCATGTTTCTTCGCCGAGGCCGAAGGCGGCGAAGGATGCGGCGGTCGCCGTGCCCGAGCCGTTGGACGAGCCGGAAGCGAAAGCGGCGGTGAGGAAGTCCTTGTTGTACGGACTCTCGGCGCGGCCATAGACGCCGCGCTGCATGCCGCCATTGGCCATCGGCGGCATGTTGGTGAGGCCGATCAATACCGCGCCGGCGGCGCGCAGCCTGGCGATGGTGAAGGCGTCCTCGCCGGCGACGAGATGCTCGAAGGCGGGCGAGCCGGCGGCGACCGTCAGGCCCTTGGCCTTGTAGCTGTCCTTGGCGGTGTAAGGGATGCCGTCGAGCGGGCCGAGGGCTTTGCCCTCTCGGCGGCGGCGGTCCGAAGCTTCCGCCTCCTCGAACATGTTCGGGTTGAGGATGGGGACCGCGTTCAGCGCGATGCCGTGGCGGTCGTAATGCGCAATGCGCCGCAGATACGCGGCGGTGAGCTCGACGCTGGTGACGGTGCCGTCTTCCAGCGCGCGGCGCAGGTCGGCGATCGAGGCTTCGACGAGGTGGAGATTGAGCATGATGGGACGGGACGCTGACTGGTAGGTTTGTCTATCCACCTAGGATGACGGCGCGCACGTAACTTGTACAGTGAACTCCCCTGTCCCCTTCGGCGACATCTTCCTCGAGGGGAGATTAAGGCCCTAAACCCCCAGCACGTCCTTCACCCTCTCTCGCGTGTAAGGCAGATCATATATGCGCTTGCCGGTCGCGTTCCGGAATGCGTTGGCGATGGCGCCAGCGGTAGGGCCCTGTGCGGCTTCGGCGACGCCGAGATAAGGCGTGCCGGGATTATCGACGACTTGCACCTCGATATTGTCGGGCACCGCGCTGAAGCGCAGGATCGGATAGGTTGACCAGTCCGGACTCAAGATGCGCGTTCGATCGAAATGCACGGCCTCGTAAAGCGTCCAGCTCATCGACTGCAATATGCCGCCTTCGGTCTGGTTGATAATCGAATCCGGGGCGACGGCCTCCCCGCAATCGACCGCCGCAACGACGCGCGACACCTTGATCGCGCCGCTGTCGCTGTCGACATCGGCCTCCAGCGCAAGGGCCAGATAAGCGGCGTGGTTCTTGTATTTGGCGAAGGCGAAACCCCTGCCCCGGCCTTCCGGCAAAGCATCCTTCGACCAGCCGAATTTTTGCGCCGCGACCTCGATCACCTTTTTGGCGCGCGGGTCTTTCAGATGGCGCAGGCGGTATTCGACCGGATCGGCGTTCGCCGCCACCGCCAACTCGTCCATGAAGCTTTCGATGGAGAAGACGTTACAATAGGCGCCGAGGCCGCGCAGCGCGGACACGCGCACCGGCATGTCGGCGACGAAGTGCCAGTTCACGCGCTGGTTGGGCACGTCATAGAGCGGGATCGCGTTGCGGTCGCCATTGCCGAGCGGAGAGATTTGCAGCTCGGCGGGATCGGGCGGGAAATGCCGTTCCATCAGCCTGCCGGCGATCAGCGATCCGGCGGAACCCGGCCGCGTGCCATGGTTGTTGCTCCACAGGTCGTAGTGCCAGTTCACGATGTTGCCGTTCTGGTCGAGCGTGGCACTCGCCCTGGTCAGCATCGCCGGTCCGTATGGCTCCCATAGATGCTCCTGGTCGCGCATCCATTGCACGCGCACCGGCTTGCCCGGCACTTTCTGCGCGATCAGCGCGGCGTCGGCCGCCGCATCGTCGGCGCCGTTGTGGCCGTAGCAGCCCGAGCCCTCGGTGTGGATGCAGCGCACCTTCTCCTGCGGCACGCCGAGCATCTGGGCGATCGCCTTGCGATCGGGATAGACGCCTTGCGTATGCGTCCAGACCGTCGTCAGGCCATTGTCGAGCATGGCCACCGCGCTCGATGGACCGATAGAGCCGTGCATCTGGTAGGCGCGCGTGAATTGCGCCTGGAGCGTCCTGGCTCCCGGCGCGCTGTCGGCGCCGACGGAGGTCACCGTGCCGACTTTCGACACGGCCTTTTCCAGGAAAGCCGAAATATCGTTGGGGTCGGGAAGCGCAGGCTGCTCCTGCCACTTCGCGACGACGGCCATGGCGCGCATGGCCTTCACGGCCTGGAACTCCTGCTCGGCGACCACGGCGAGGAAATCGCCGTCGCGCACCACGGCGATCACGCCAGGCATCGCCTTGACCGCGACATCGGCGAAGTCGGCGAGCTTCGCGCCGTAGCTCGGCGGCCGCACGACGCGGGCATGAACCATGCCTGGCGGCCGCATGTCCTGGACATAGGCCTCGCCGCCGGTGACCTTGGCCGGGATGTCGACCCGCGCGAAAGGCTTGCCGATCGCGCGATAGGCTGCCGGCGGCTTGAGCCTGGTATCCGCCGCCGCATCGACATGAAGGAAATCGGCCGAGACCAGTTCGCCATAACCGGCCTTGGCGCCGTTCGGGCCGACGACCGCTCCCGCCTCAGCCTTCAGCGCCTCGACCGGCGCGCCGAGCTTTTCGCTGGCCTTGGCGATCAGGATCTGCCGCGCCTGCGCCGAGGCATAGCGGATGGCGGTGCCTGAATTCTGGATCGTCTGGCTGCCGGCGGTGTAGCCTTCATTCGGCGTCAGCGCGGTGTCGGCGGTGATCAGTTTGATCGCCGCCGGCTCGACCTCGAGCTCCTCGGCCGCGATCTGGCGCAGCGACGTCTTGGTGCCCTGGCCAAGCTCGGCCTTGCCGGTGAAGACGGTGATCGAACCGTCGGCGTCGATGCGGATCCAAGCGTCGAGCGAGGGCGTATCAGCCAGACTGCCGGGCAATTCGGGTTTCGCCGTCTGGGCGCCGGGCGCGCTCGGTACCTCGCCCTGCTGCGCCTCGGCGGGGATGGCGAAGGATACGACCAGCGCGCCGGCTCCCGCCAGGAAGCCGCGGCGGGTGACATCGGGAAGCAGGTTCGGTGCGTTCATCATCCCCTCCCGGTGGCGGCTGCCGGCGCCATGTTGCCGGCGGACTTGCCCTGCATCAGGTCGCGGGCGCGGGCCACGGCCCGAAGGATGCGCATATGCGTGCCGCAGCGACAGAGATTGGGCTCCAGCGCCTGCCTGATGTCGGCGTCGGTGGCATCGGGCTTTGCCTCGAGCAGCGCCTGCGCCCGCATCATCATGCCGGCAATGCAATAGCCGCATTGCGCCGCCTGTTGTTCGATGAAAGCTTTTTGCATCGGGCCGGGATCGTCGATGGTGCCAAGGCCCTCGACCGTCTTGATCTCGCGCCCCTCGACCAGCATGGCCGGCGTCAGGCAGGAAAAGACCGCCTTGCCGTCGACCATCACCGTGCAGGCGCCGCACTGGCCGAGGCCGCAACCGAACTTTGCTCCGTTGAGCTTCAGATCGTTGCGCAACACATAGAGCAGCGGCGTCGCCGGATCGACGTCGACGTCATGTGACGTGCCATTGACGTTGAGCTTGACCATCAGTCCTTGGCTCCCACATTGTCCGGGCTGCGCTCGATGCCGTCCGAAGGCCGGACGCTGACCCGGTATTTGCCGCTCCTGGTGTCGGCGGTCTTCGTTTTCGCGTCCGCCCATGCCGGCTTCTGGGCATAGGCCTCGCGCAGATAGCCGAGCAGGTCCGCCACCTGATCGTCGGTCAGCGTCGCGGCGAAGCCCGGCATGATCGGGCTCTCCCGGCCGCTCGCCGCCGGCAGGCCAAAGAGCACGACGTTGATTGCATTTTGAGGATCGCGCGCGGCGATCGTGCTGGAGAGATGGAAATTGATGCCGCCGAAGGGCTGCGGGCGGCTGCCGTCATGGCAGGTGGCGCAGGCCGCCTGGTAAATCGCGCCGCCGCGGCTTGTCGGACTGCCGGTGGTGGCGCTGGCCGGTATCGGCGTGCCACCCTGGTCGATCGAAAGCTTCTTGCGGATGTCCTCGGCTGCCGCCGCCCGCTCCGGCGTCGGCTCGCCCATTTGGGAGACCAGGTAAGTGGCGATGGCGCTGATGTCGGAATCCGGCAGTCGGCCGAGATTGCCGGTGACCTCGGCCATCGGTCCGTTGGCCACGCCGTGATCGGCATGCCAGCCCTGGCGTAGATAGGCAAAGAGGCTGTCATGCGTCCATGGGATTGGCGCGGAGGACGATCTGTCGAGCGCGAAGGCATCCCAGCCCTCCGCTTCGCCGCCTGCCAGATGCGCGCCTTTCCGCTCGGCGCCCAGCAGGTTGCGCGGCGTGTGGCAGGCGCCGCAATGGCCAAGCCCTTCGACGAGATAGGCACCGCGGTTCCATTCGGCGCTCTGCGAGGCATCCTCGCGATAGGCGCCCTTGTCGAAGAAGAGCAGCTTCCAGCCCGCCAGCACGAAGCGCAGGTTGAGCGGGAACGGCAGCTCATTGGCGGGAGGTCGATTCTCCACGGCATGCCGCGTCATCAGATAGGCATAGAGCGCCTTGTTGTCCTCGTCGGAGACCAGCGTGAAATGGTCGAACGGGAAGGCCGGATAAAGGTGATCGCCGTCGCGCTCGACGCCTTCCCGCATCGCCCGGCTGAAGGCAGCTTCCGACCAGCGCCCGATACCGGTCTTGGGGTCCGGCGTGATGTTGGTGGAATAGATGGTACCGAATGGCGTCGGCACCGCCAGCCCGCCGGCGAAGGACTTTCCGCCGGGCTTGGTATGGCAGGACGTGCAGTTGCCGACCGAAGCGACCACCGCCCCCTGCACGATCAGCGTCTGGTCGAAGGAGGCGCGTTGCGGCGGTTCGATCGGGTCGATCGCCGGCTTCCAGGCATAGGCGGCGAAACCCGCCAGGCAGACTACAATGAGGATGAGAACGCCGGTCCAGAAGCGTTTCAAGGAGGCACTCCTTGCAGAGGGCTCGGCACTATGCAGCCGGCCATGCCGTCACCGGGATGAACTAGGCTCGATCAGCGGACTGTCAATGACAGCCGATCTCCCCCGAGGGGATCACGCGCTCGACCGCCGCCGCCAATCGCTTCCGCCTACTCCGGCGCCCCGGCAAACAGCACCGTGCCGTCGCCTCCCGCCGCCGGCCAGTCGCGAATGGTGCGGTCGATGCCGCCGGTCAAAAGCGTGCCATCGGCGGCGAAGGCGACAGAATACATGGGGCCGGTGCCGGGATCGAACTCGGCGATCTCGGCGCCGGTGTCCATATTCCAGATCCGTGCCGTGCCGTCGAGCGAGACGGAGCCGAGCCGCTTGCCGTCGGCCGACAGGGCCAGCGCGTAGACCGTGCCGGAATGGCCCTCGAAACGTCGCACTTCCCTGAAGCTGTCGAGGTCCCAGAGTTTTATCGTGTAGTCGCCGCTGCCGGTCACCGCGTGGTGGCCGTCGGCCAGGAAGACCGCGCCATAGGCGCCGCGGTCGTGGCCGTGCCAGCTGCGCAGCTGCTTGCCCGAAACGATATCCCAGAGCTTCAGCTCACCGTCGATGCTGCCCGTGAGCGCCCTGGTGCCATCGGGCGAGATGGCGACGGAGCTCACCGACCAGTCGTGGCCCGGCAGCACATGCGACACCGTCCCCTTCTCCAGGTCCCAGACGACGACGGAACCGGTGTCGTGGCCGCTGACGGCGAGTTTGCCGTCCTGGCTGACCTTCAGTTGCCGGACGCCGCCGTTCGCCCCTGAGGAGAAGACGTGCAGCACCGTGCCGTCGGATAGCTGGCGCAGCACGATCTCGCCGTCGTCGCCGGCGGTCAGCGCGGTCTTGCCGTCGGGCATGAAAAGCGCGCTGCGCGCCATGTCCTTGTGGATGCCGAGATCGCGGATCAGCCGCTTGCCGTCGATGTCCCAGAGCTTGATCATGCGGTCGGTGCTTGCGCTCATGATCTCGTGGCCGTCGGCCGACACCGCCAGCCAGACGACGGCGTCGCGGTGGCCTTCGGGCGCGGTCGGCTGGGCCGGAGGCGCCAGTGGAGGCGGCGCCACTATCTGTGGCGGCGTTGCGGGCGCGAGCGCCGTCTGCTCGGTGGGCTGTGCCGGTTGGGCAGGCTGCGGCGCGATGGCTGGCGGCGACGGCGGAACGGGAGCCGCAACCGGCTCTGCCGGCGGCGCGGATTTCGCGACTTCTTCCTGCGCGGATGCGGGCACGGTTGGCTTTGCGCTAGCCTCCGGCGTGGTCGGTTTTGCGCTCGCCTCCGGCGTGGTTGGTTTTGTGCTCGCCTCCGGCTCGGGCTTCGGCTCGGATGGCCGAGGCGCCGGTTCCGCCGGCGCGGCGGCGACTTCCTTCGCCGGTTCGCCATCCGGCCGCTGCGTCCGCCACGGGCCGAACTGGTCGGCGACGATGACGAGCAGCGCCAAAAGCGGCAAAGCGAGTGCTGCGCGGCGCAGCCGCGGATGGCCGGCCGGCGCGATCTCGGCGTCGCGGCCGAACAAGGGGGCGGCCGGATCGTGCCTGGCGGCGCCCGGCAGCAGGCCGGCGAGGAAAAGCAGCCCGGCAAGGACCGACAGCACGCCGGCCACGCCGAAGACTTCCAGCCGCGCCGTCGCCAGCGGCTTGCCGCCCAACGCCAGATAGAGCTTGGCGAAGCAGGCAATGCCGACGATCAGCATCGCCAGCGCCAGCAGCCTGTCGGTCGATCGCTTCATCCACCCCCCGTTCCTCCCGCCTGAATGCGGAAGGCGCATCAGCCATCCTAGCCGAGCTTTCTTGCCAGGCTAAGTGCAAGACATCACACGAGGAAAGATTAATCTGCTTCGGCCTCGGGGCGTGCTCTTCCGCCCAACGACGGCCGGCTTTTCAACTTTACTCGACCGGCGGACCAATATCCCGCCGACTAGCTCGAGGCATTGAGGTCTTTCTCTTCGTTGAAAGCCGGTCGCGTGAGCAGAAAGCCACACTCCCCAAGAATAAAGACCTCAACCACTCGCATTGGTTGACAGGAAACGCTCTTATGACATTATCCGGCGGGGATTTTCAGGAGAGCCATTAGCATGAAGAAGATCTACGAGAAGCCTATCTTCATCCGCAAAGGCAAGCTTTCGACAGTCACGGCATTGAACAGCCCTTCCAACCCCCTCCCGGGTTGATCATCGGGAATAGCGATCGTTAGGCCCGACTGGGAAGCAGCCATAGGCGCTGCTCAGGTTGGCGCGAGCGTTTGGAGAGATTTTTTATGAAGAAGGTCTACGAGAAGCCCAACCTCATCCGGAAGGGCAGGCTTTCGGCAGTTACGGCGAACGCTCCGGTTTCGACGGACTGATCGGCCTACGATCGAACATGCCGGCTTGGCATGTTGGACCGACAGCTTGTTGTCGGCCGGCATGCTGTTTTGGGTAAATCGGGGACTTCGGAATATGAAGAAAGTCTACGAGAAGCCAACCTTCGCCAGGAAGGGCAAGCTTTCGGCCATCACGGCAATCAACGGCGCCGGTTCAGGTCCCATCAATGGAACCGGGCCGGTGATCTGACCGGTTATCCCCGCGCTTCTTGACAATACGCGAAGGCCGACGCCGGCAATCTCGGCGGATTCAGCGCACCAGCACCAAACCGTCCAGCACAGCTTGCCAATAGTGCTTCGTGGAAATGCGCACGCGCGTCACCGCCTTCAGCATCGGTGCGTAGTGGACCGGAGCCAACGCCGAGAGCGCGATCTCGTCGCTGGCGACCAGTTCGTCATCGAGCCAGCTTTCGACCAATGCGACCTCGCCTTCCGAAGCCAGCCATGCGGCGGTGAGCATAATCGAATGAAAGCCGAAGGGTGTCGTGCCGGCAAACTCCGCCGGATGGCCGCTGCTGGTATAGGCAACGCGGCCGCGTGAGAGATTGCCGTTGAGATAGCCCTCGCTGTCCTTGACGTACTGGCTCGTCAGGGCGTTCAGGTTGCGCCAGTCGAGACCGGCATGGCCGCAGGGAATTTTCTGAAAAGGCAGGGCGGTGACAGCGTCGAAGTCGACCGTTTCGAGTGCCGCATCGGCTGCGATCGCGTCCGATCGCAAAAGTCCGAGATCGGCCGGATAGGGGGTAAGCGCCAGGCGACGGTCGAGACCCGATCCAGAGATCGTCAGCGTGTCGGCGTCGGAGGAGAGACCGACAAGGAAGTCGCCAGGCAGTAGCGCTCTGGTTTCCAGGACCCTGCCCTTGCCCATGACCTGAAGCGCCGCCTCGGTCACGGTCCTGCCGCGAATGAAGCGTCCTGGCGAGAGACCGACCGCCTTCGGCAAGTCCTCGCCGGCGAGACCTGACGGCGCGCCGGGCATGGTGTCGAGGCGCAGCGACTGATCCTCATTGCCGGTGCTCACGCGCCAGCCTTTCGGCACCGAGACCGAAAACCGGTAGGTTCCGGGCGCGCGCAGGACGGCCCGATGTTTCTTCGCCGACATGACGAAATTGGCGAAGCCGCCATTGTTGGTTCGCACCGCGGCGAGGAATGCGCCCTTTTCGTCATAGGCCCTTACCACGATGCCGGCGATCGGCCGGTCGGCCTGTCCGAACTTGCCGTCGCCGTCGACATCCATG
Source organism: Mesorhizobium sp. B3-1-8 (assembly GCF_006439495.1). Classification (NCBI taxonomy): domain Bacteria; kingdom Pseudomonadati; phylum Pseudomonadota; class Alphaproteobacteria; order Hyphomicrobiales; family Phyllobacteriaceae; genus Mesorhizobium; species Mesorhizobium sp. B3-1-8. The sequence continues at coordinate 230,735 of NZ_VFTK01000002.1, read as the reverse complement.
AAGACGAAGGACGAATAGTTGAGCGCTCCGCGGCTGCCGCCCCAGGCTGCGCGCGGCGCATAGTCGCCCGCCGGATTGGGGCTGCCGCGCGCCCTGCGGCGCTTGCGGCGCCAGCGCAGCGCGATCGCGACGAGAGCTACAGCGCAGGCAAGGACGAGGGCGGAGATGAGGGCGACGAGGATGGTATCAGCCATTGCGAGGCAGCAACGGCTGGAGACACGTGTTCAAGACCACGAGCATGAAATTTTACCCCCTCCAACTCTTCAGCAGATTAGCGCTGGACACCAACACCGCAAGTCGTTGCTGTGGAAGGCGCATGATTGAGACGCCGGCGGGAGAACGCCTGCGCTATCGAAACTATTGGACCACGGTTCTACCAGCAGAAGGCTTTCCCCAGGTGTCGAACGGCCGCTCTGGTCGAATGCTTGACAGAAACCACTCATTTGAGATCATCTACTGGAGTATTGGAGGGCAACCCATGAAGAAGACTTACGAGAAGCCGGTTTTGATCCGCAGAGGCAAGCTTTCCGTGATTGTGGCGGGTTCGCCTCCGCCCGCTCCGCCCCCATGATCGGGCACCCAGGATTTTGATTCTCAACGATCCCCGCTATTGCGGGGATTTTTGTTTTCTCACCCCAACTCCACCCAAACCGGCGCATGATCGCTGGGATTGTCGCCTCCCCGCACCTCGCGGTCGATGCCCGCCGCTTTCAGTTTCCGCGCCAGCTTCTTCGATAGCAATATGTGGTCGAGACGCAGGCCCGCGTCGCGCGGCCAGCGGTTCCGTCGATAATCCCAGAAGGTGTAGAGTTTTTCTTGCCTGGGAAAAACCTTGCGCAGGGCGTCGGTCCAGCCCTGCTCGACCAGCGCGGCAAAGGCGGCACGGCTTTCGGGCTGCACCAGCGCGTTGTCGTCATAAGAGCGGGTGGCATAGATGTCGCGCGGCTCTGGCACGATGTTGAAGTCGCCGGCCAGCGCCACCGGCAGGCCGGTGTCGAGCAGTTGCTCCGCATGCGCCGCGAAGCGCTCGTGCCAGGCGAGCTTGTAGTCGAATTTCGGCCCTGGCCGCGGGTTGCCGTTGGGGGCATAGAGGCAGGCGATGACGACGCCGTCGACCGCCGCCTCGATGTAGCGCGCCTGGCGATCGGCATCGTCGCCGGGCAGCGCATCGCGCGTCAGGACGGGCTCGGAGCCGCGCGCGAGGATCGCCACGCCGTTCCAGGTCGGCTCGCCCTTCCACACCGCGCCATAGCCGGCTTTGGCGAGCCGGGTCAGCGGAAACTGCGTGTCGCGCGCCTTCAACTCCTGCAGGCAGACGACGTCGGGCTTTGCTTTGGCGAGCCAAGCCAGCAGGTTTTCCAGCCGGCTGTTGATGTTGTTGATGTTGAAGGTGGCGAGTTTCATTTTTGAATGCCGAAGGCGCCTCTCGCCTCGTCATCCTCGGGCTTGACCCGAGGATCTATTCCGTTACGTTCGCCGTGGAGCGCGGCGGAGCAAAATCCTGAACCGTTGCAACGCTTTAACGTCACGGCATGGATCCTAGGGTCTGCGCGCGTCGCTTCGCTCCTTGCTTCGCCCTAGGATGACGACCGATGTGGACGCTACGCCCACGCCTTTGTCGTCTCCGCCACCGTCTTCAGGTGATCCGCCGTCGAAAAACCCGAGATCGCCTTGCGCGGCTTCAAGTCGTGGTCGCCATCCTCCAACCAGACCACCTCGATGGCCGGGGAAAGCCCGTAGGTCGCGACCTCGTCCTTGGTGCCGAACTCATCACGCGTGCCCTGGAAGATCAGCGTCGGCGTTTTCAGGTCGATGAGATGCTTCGTGCGCAACTGCTCCGGCTTGGCCGGCGGATGGAATGGATAGCCAAGGCAGACCAGTCCGGCGATCTCGCCCTTGGCGTACATCTCGTCGGCGACCATCGAAGCGACGCGGCCGCCCATCGACTTGCCGCCGATGATCAGCTTGCCGGTCACGCCCTTGGCGCGCAGGTCGAGGATCGCCTTCACATATTCCGGGTTCACCGTCTCGGCGCGCGGCGGCGGCTTGCGATGGCCGTAGCGGCGCGCCGCCATGTAGTGGAACTCGAAGCGCGCGACCTGGAAACCGGCCGCTGCGAGCGCCTTGGCGGTGGCCGTCATGGAAGGCGAATCCATCGGCGCGCCGGCGCCGTGGGCGAGAAGGATGGTGACGGGGGCGGTGTCGAAGCCGTCGAAGAGGAAAGTGGTCATGGGATTGTTCCCGGCGCGACGGCGAAGCTGCTGATCTCCCCCCTTGTGGGGGAGAAGTCCGGCAGGACAGAGGGGGGCGCGAAGGAATACCGGCTTCGCCGCTTACATGAAGACAACTCCAGAACCGGCGGCCGCAAGAGGTTGAGAGGCCGGCGGGACAGCGCCCCCCTCTGTCCTGCCGGACTTCTCCCCCACAAGGGGGGAGATTGGCTGTCGCGACGGCCTTCGCCAATCATCGTCACCCCGCCGTGCGTGCCATATGCAGATCCACGAACTGTATCCCCTTCTGCGCAGTCCGCGCCCATTCGGATACCGCATCCAGCTCCAGATAGCGCACCCACAGCCGCCGAGCTTCGACGAGATTGCCACCGTCGAACTCCAGCCGCGCGAGATTGAAGACCGGATCGGCGTAGGTCTTGTCGAGCGCCATCGCCTTCTGCAGATGCCTGCGCGCGGACGCCACCTTGCCCTCGTCGCTCATCAGGCCGGCGAGATTGAACCAGGCTTCGACGAAGCCCGGGTCGAGTTTTATCGCGCGCGCGTAATCATGCGCGGCCTCGGCAATCCGGCCGGCGCCGCGCAGGCAGTTGGCGCGGTTGAAGGCGGCAATCGCATCCTTGGGATCGATCGCCAGGCAGCGCTGGTAAAGGGCCGCGGCATCGTCGTGGCGCCCCTCCTCTTCCGCCATCTCCGCCTCGGCGAAGAGCTCCTCCAGCGTGTCGTCTTCCGGCGAGCCGAGATCGAACAGCAATTGGCCGTCGAGCTCGCTTCGGCCCTCGTCGAGATAGATCGTGTCGGGCCGGCCATGCTGCGAGCCGAGGTTGAGCGACTTGGCGGTGAGCGACGCGACCGGGCCGGAGCGGTGGACAGAGCGCGCAATGGCGCCCCAGGACGCACCGCTGGCGATCAGCCCGGCATATTTTCTAGCCAGGATCAGGTCGCGGAAGGAATAAGGCTCGGCGTCATGCTCGAAGGCGTCGAACAGCGACAACATGTCGAGATCGCCGCCGGCAAGCCGCGACTGATCGATCAGCGATTGCCTGGAGAGCGAGGACGCTTCGGGCGCCTTCATCAGCCCAAGCAGGCGCAGGAAACCGTTCTCGCTGACCAGGGCGCGGCCGGCTTCGCGCTCTGCCTTCGCGCGGCGCTCGATCTCGACGTCGCCGGCTTTCGTCGCCTTGGCGAGAAGCGCGCGGCCGAACACGACATGTGAAGTGCGGCGGGTGACGCCGCGCCTCAGCTCCGCGTGGCGGCGCTCGACCTCGCGCACGGCAAGCCGCAGCGGAAAGGCGGCTAGCGCGCCGACGACGCCGAAGACGGCGCCGGGAACGATCACTGGCCCTGCATTTCCCGTCACTTCTTGCTCTTGCCGACGGCCTTCAACAGGTTCGCCTTCAGCGGATTCTCAGGCGCGCCGCCGCCGGCGGCCGCCTTCCTGGCGGGTTTTACGGGTGCTTCCTCGGCCTTGCTCTTCGACTTGGCCGGGGGCTTCGCCTGCTGCGAGAGGCTCGCTTTCAGCGCATCCATCAGGTTGATGACATTGCCGCGCTCGGGCGCCGCCGCGATGATCGGCTTGTGCCCTTTGAGCTTCTCGCGGATCATCGCCATCAGCGCCACCTCGTAGCGATCCTCGTAATTCTTCGGATCGAAGTGGGTTTCCTTCTGCTTGATCAGCGCCTCGGCCAGCTGCAGCATTTCCGCGTCTGGCTTGGCATCGGGGATGTTGCCGAAATATTCAGTGGTGCCGCGCACTTCGTTGGGGTTCCTCAAGGTGCAGACGAACATGCCGTTCTCGCGCGCGCCTATCGTCACCACGCGCTCGCGGCTGGAAAGCACCAGGCGGGCGATGGCGACCTTGCCGGACTTGCGCATCGCCTCGCGCAGAACCGCGAAGGTTTCCTCGGCCATGGCGCCGTCAGGCGCCAGGTAATAGGGCGCGTCCTGGTAGATGACGTCGACCTCGCCCTCGTCGACGAAGGCCTCGATGTTCATCGTATGATTGGATTCGATCCTCACCGCATCGAGGTCGGCGTCGTCGATGATGATATATTGCTTGTCCTCATATTCGTAGCCGCGCACTAGGTCCGAACGCTCGACGAGGCCGAGCTCGGGATCGACCGGCTTCATGTTGATGCGGTTGTGGGTCTTCTTGTGCAACTGGTTGAACGAGATGCGCTCGCTCGCGCTGGTGGCCGGATAGAGCCGGACCGGACAGCTGACGAGACTGAGCTTGAGGTAACCTTTCCAACTTGCCCTGGGCGCCATGATGAACTCCTACGCGGCCATGCACTGACACTATGTTGGAGCATGGTCTTGTCCAAAAACCGGTTCCCACTTTTTGGGACCATGCTCTGCAGCGCTTCGTCCGTAGGACGAACAGCGCCGTGGAAATCCTACACCGACCTTTGATCGTAGCGGTAAAACCCTAGCGAAGTGTTTTCGGGCGGAGTTGCGGCGGAGGATAGTTCAAATTGTATCGAGCGTCGATGGAGAGGAATTGAGACGCCGGCGATTGGCTGAAGGCCTCGACATTTCGTCGTTCTAGGGCGGAGCAAGGAGCGAAGCGACGCGAGCAGATCCAAGAACGACGCCGCCGAGAGGCTACAGCCCATTCTCCACCACCGGCAAATCCCTGGCCGCCTCATCGATCTCCGCCCAGGGATCGCCGGACGTCTCCAGCAGCCCCGGCAGCGAGGCGTAGTTAAAATCCTCGGGCGCATCGATGGCTTCGAGGTCCGTCCAGCTCACCGGCGTCGAAGCCGGCAGGTTGGTGCGGGCGCGCAGCGAGTAAGGCGCGGCGGAGGTGTGGCCGCGGGCGTTGCGGTGGAAGTCGATGAAGATGCGCTTCTTGCGGTTTTCCTTGCCCATCGTGGTGGTGAAGGTGTCGGGCGAACTCGCGGCCAGCAAAGTCGAAATGGCGCTGCTCACCTGGTGCAGTTTCTTCCAGTTCTGCTTGCGCGTCACTGGTACGGTGATGTGGATACCCTTGCCGCCGGAGGTTTTCGCGAAAGGCACCAGGCCGAGGCTCTCCAGCCCGCCCTTGATGTGGACCGCCGCCTCCACCACCTCACGCCAGGAAATCCCCTCGCCCGGATCGAGGTCGAAGACGATCTGGTCGGGCTTGTCGAGTTTTGACCGGTGCGTGCCCCAGGTGTGGAATTCCACCACGCCGAACTGCGCCAGCGCCAGATAGCCCTTGGCGTCCTCGACCGAGAGATAGGTTTTCGTCTCCCCTTCCGAATTGCTGCTCTCGAACACCGCCACCGAAGGTGGCATGCCGGTGAAGGCGTGGCGCTGAAAGAAGCAATCCTGCGGCTTGCCGGTCGGGCAGCGCACCAGCGAGACCGGACGTCCCAGGATATGCGGCAGCATGAAATCGCCGACCAGCGCGTAATAGACGGCGATGTCGAGCTTGGTCGGCCCGGTCTTGCCGAACAGCCGCCGTTCCGGATTGGTCACCCAGATGGTGGCAAGATCGGACTCGGCGATCAGCCGCTTGCGCTTGACCGGCACCGGCGTGGTGAGCCCGCCGATATCGCGCAGGCCGCGAAAGACCCCGTGGCGCAGCGAATTGTCGGCGGTGCGGTTGGCATAGTGGATGCGGGCCGACAGCAGCGGCTTCACCCAGTGCATCTCGCGCATGATCTCGCGCGGCGCGCCTTCGGGCGGCGTGGCGCCGGCGGTCAGCCGTTCCAGCCGGGCGAGGAGATCCCGCGCCATATCGCTGTCGAAGCCGGTGCCTACCTTGCCGCGATAGTGCAGTTCGCCATTCTCGAATTCGGCCATGCCCAGCGCCGCCAACCCTTCAGCCCGGTCGGAAACGGTGTAGCCGGCGATGACGAAGTCGCCTTTCTCTTGCGCCTTCACCTTGGTCCAGCTCTTGGTGCGGCCGCTTTGGTAGATGGCGTCGGCGCGTTTGGAAACGACGCCTTCCAGCCCGAGTTCCGTCGCTTGCTGGTAGAGCCCGCGCCCGTCGCCCTCGACATGATCGCTATACTGGATGGCGGCGTTGGCGGCCTGGCCGGCGAGCAGTTCGGCAAGCAGGGCCTTGCGCTTTTGCAGCGGCGCCTTGCGCAGGTCCCAGCCGTCGAGGTGAAGCAGGTCGAAGGCGTAGAAATGCAGTTTCGAGCCGGCGCCCTCGGCCAGCGCGTCCTGCAGCAGCGCGAAGCGCGAGATGCCCTTGTCGTCGAGCACCATGATCTCGCCGTCGATGATTGCCCGGCTGACCGGCAGCCGCGAAAAGGCCTGCGGGAGATCGCCATAGCGTTTCGTCCAGTCGATGCCCGCGCGGGTCATCAATCTCACCGTTCCATCCACCACATGCGCCATGGTGCGGTAGCCGTCGAATTTTATCTCGTGCAGCCAGAGCTCGCCGGTGCGCCCGGCGGGATCATCGCCGCCCGGCGGTTTCGGCACCTGCGTGGCGAGCTGCGGCTCGACGCGGCTTGGCGGATCGCCTCTCACAGCGCCAGGCAGCGCACCGGGCTTCAGCGAACCGGCTTTCGGCGGCAAGCGCGGCGGTTTCTTCACGGCGATCAGTTCCTCGATGCGCCGTCCCGATTTCACGCTTTCCGGCCGCGCTTCGAGGATGTCGAGCTTGGGATCGGCAGCGAGATCGCGCTCCTTGAAGAGCAGCCAGTTCTTCCTGTTCTCGTCCTCGCCGGGCTTGGGCTTCAGCCGCGTCAGCATCCAGCCGCCATTGAGCTTCTCGCCGGCAAGGCGGAACTTGAAGGCACCGGTCTTGAGGCTCTTCTCGACATCGTCCATCGGCGCCCAGGTGCCGGTGTCCCAGACGATCATCGGCCCGCCGCCATATTCGCCCTCGGGGATGACGCCCTCGAAGTCGATATATTCGATCGGATGGTCCTCGGTCTCGACGGCGAGACGCTTGTCGGCCGGGTTGAGTGAGGGACCGCGCGGCACCGCCCAGCTCTTCAGCACGCCGCCGACTTCCAGACGCAGGTCATAGTGGTCGGCTGTGGCGTGGTGCTTGTGGACGACGAAGCGGTTGCCCTCTGCACCCGCGAGGCTGCCCGCCGGCTCGGGCGTGCGGGAGAATTCGCGTTTGGCGCGATAGGGTTTGAGGTTGGCGGCCATGGGTCAGGCGGGAGGGATGGCAAGCTCGCCTTGCCGACGCCGCGTTCCGTCACACCCCCCTCTGTCCTGCCGGACATCTCCCCCGCAAGGGGGGAGATTGGCAGCTTGGCTGCCGGCGCCTCTTCTGCAGCGTTGGCGATTGGCGAAAGCGGTGATGACATCTGATCTCCCCCCTTGCGGGGGAGAGGTCCGGCAGGACAGAGGGGGGTGCTGTCCCGCCAGCATCTCGGATTTTCCTATATCGCGGCGGAGCAAAGGACAGAAATCAATCGTCAATCGCCGGCGTCAATTCCAGCTCGGCGGGGGAAAGTCCCTGCCTCAACTGCGAGAGCCGGAACTCGTCGACCCAATAGGCCTCGCCATCGACCAGCACGCGGGCGCTGTAGGAGCCGCCGGAAAAGCGCTGCGCGGTGACATAGACCCTGTGGCGGTCGAGCGCGGTCTTCACCGCGGCGCGGCGGGACTTTTCTCTGGCGACAGGACTGACCATGGCCTCACTCGAACACGCTGCCGCTCGGATAGCGGCCGCCCATAAACATGGCGGAGAGCTCAATATGAGTCAATTTGCCGGACGCAGGCGGCCGTTCACCGCGGCGCCCGCAGTCGCCGCCAGCGCTGCATGAATTCCTGCGCGACCTTGAACAGGCGCGGGTTGTCACGCACGAAAGCCACGCCCCGGCCGCGGTATTTGATGGCCTCGCTCGCCGCCACGCCCTTCAGTGTGATGCCGTAGCAAAGTTCGGACAGAACCGACTTCACCGCGCCCATATGTTCCTTGTAGCTCTGGTTGCCGACCGACAGGTCGAAATAGTCGAAGCCGGCGCCGCGCCCCCATCGGATCAGCTCGCCCATGATGCAGAGCCCCGGCGAAACATTGGGCACCGCGCCCTGGTCGATCGCGATCAGAAGCGCATGCAAGGTGCCCAGATGGGCCGCCAGGTACTGGACCGCGACCATGACCTCGCCGGCGCGCAGGCCGAAGATCCGCACCGAACCGTCCGTCAGGCCGCGATGCGCGGCTTCGCGGTAGAAATCGACCACCGGCGGCTGCGCGAGCAGATCGAAGCGGCCGAGCTCGCGAAAACGGCTGAGCCGCATCTCGACCAGCTTGCCGAAGATGGAGTCCACCAGGGCCGGCGTGTCGGCCTCGACCAGGGCCAGGCCGCCATTGCGATCGAGCCGGCGCAAGTCCTTGTTGAGCGCCTTGACGAAGGACGGTCGGCAGATGCGCTTGACGACGGTTTCGGCGTCGCCGTCCATGGCGATGCCGTAGTGCGAGTGGATGGAATCGCGCGCCGGCTCAAGCAGCGCCAGGGGATTGGCGACACCGCCGACCTCCTTCGGGATACCGACGATGTGGATGCGGTCGGCCGGCGGCAGCACGGAAAGCACTGCCGTCCAGGCAGCCTCGGCGGATTGCCTGGTCCACGGCGTCGCGTCGGCGAGCAAAGGCGCGGAATAGTCGCACACGCCGCAGCTCAGCCACTCGATCACCCAATGGTGGAATGCACGGCGGCGCATCAGCGGCACAAGCATCCTCGGCTCGCCCGTGGCGGCGTCCCTCACCTCGACGATGGCGAGGTCGGCCTTTTGCGGCACGAGCCCTTCGACGATCCCTTCGGCCCAGGCGAAATGCTGGTGGCCGGTGCACACGCCCTCTGTCTCGAGACGCAGCCAGAGCGGTTTGACCGCTTCGAGACTGGTGTGCAGTTGCGCCACGTAAGCGCCGCTGGCGGCGCCGGCGGCGTGCGGTGCGGCCTCATCGTCGGCCAAGCCGGTCGTCATTGCGGCCATCGGCATTGCCTGGCTTACCACATCATTCTCCTATCGTCTCTGCACTGCCAACGTGGCCGCGCGGCGCCAGGCGCCGAACACGCTGGGGCGCTGCTGGTTCGGGTGCTTGGAGTTCCACATACGGTGAGCAGCGAAATACCATGAGGCCACGAGCACGAAGGTCTCGGAGACCGCGGCGCCCGCCAGCGACCATGTCGACGGCGCGACGGCCAGCAGAATCCCGATCGTCGCCAGCCCGACGATCGCGCCGGCCATGGTGATGAAGGCGACGATGCGGAAATCGCCGAGGATCTCGAGGACCACGCGCGGCATGACATAGGCCATAATCGGTACATAATTGGCGATGGCGAAAAGCCCGATCAGCCCGACCGAGGCATGCTGCAGGGCCTGGGATTTGATCATCGGCAAGATGAACAGGATGCCGCAACCATAGGCCAGGCTGCCAAGCCCCATGACGAGCGCCCAGATCTTGGCCTGCGTCCACACGCGGTCGAACTCCTTGTTGCGCACCAGCTTTGCGAGTTCCGGCTGCGTCATGTTCGAGAAGGCAAGGCTGGAGATGCGCAGCGGCGCGAACAGCACCAGCACCGCCGCCAGCGGCGCGTAAGCCGCGGGTCCGGCGATGCCGGCGACCAGCAGGGCCAGGCATTGCCCCTGGATGTTGGTGGTGGTGGCGCTGAACCCCGACCAGCAAAGCTGCGGCCAGAGCTTTGCATAGCGCCGCAAGGTCGGGGCGCGGAAGGAGATACGCAGCCTGCGGCGCGCCAGCCTCACCAGCACGGCGATGCCGACCATATTGGCCGCGGCAAGCGCGTAGAAGGTGGCCTGAAGCGCGTCCGCGAAGAACCAGATCGCCGCTCCTGCGAGCACTATGCCCGCGATCGTGAACACGGCGTCGCTGATGGAGACGACGAGCTGCATGCGGCGCGCGAAGAAGGCGGTGCGCATATGGCTGCGCAGCGACCAGGCCCCGACGAAGCAGGCGGCGCCGATGCCGCTCGGGTCGCCCAGGAGGCGCATCAGCAGCCCGGTGCCCAATGCCATCAGCAGCGCCACCACCAGCGCCGCCGATCCGAAGGTCACGTCGTAGGCGTCGACGCCGGCGCTGTTGGCGCTTTTGCTCATCCATATTGTGGCGGGAACGGCGGTGAGCGAGCGGATATAGGACAAGCCGACGCCGCCCATCACCATGGCCAGCGCGAAGAGCCCGTAACCTTCGGCCGACAGAAGATGCAACAGCGCGATGTTGAGGGCGAAATGGAAGCCGCTCTGCATCGCCTCGCCGCCGATCATCAGCATGAGGCGCCGCACCAGATGGGCCGGGAAGGTGAACTTCACGGGCTCGTCTCCGCCTCGCGGGCGACACGCGCCCGCCCCTGCCGCGGCGGCGTCGCCTTAAGCTTGTCGGCCACGATCGCCACGATCGCGGCGGCGGCGATCGGCTCGCTGAAGACCGCCTCGTAGCGCGCGCGACCGGCGGCGGCGAAGTCGCGCCACGGATCCGGCCGCAGGATGATCTCCGTGAGCTTGCCGGCAAGGGCCGCGGCGTTGCCCGGCGGCACATGCCAGCCGGTCTCGCCATCGGCCACCACTTCCACCAGCCCGCCGATCGCCGACACCAGCGGCGGCCGTCCCCAGCCCATCGCCTCGATGGCGACGCGGCCGAGCGACTCCGGGCGGCGCGACGGCACCGCGACGATGTCGGCCCAGCGATAATGGTCGGCGGGGTCGGAGACGAAAGGCAGCACCTCGACATGCCCGGTCAGCCCCATGCGCCCGACCAGTTCAGCCAAAGCCTGCTCGCGTTCGACGCTTTCGAAGGCACCGCCCACCAGGCGAACCTCGACGCGATCACGCAATTCGGCGGGGAGCGAGGCGACGGCATCAAGCAGCACCTCCTGCCCCTTGATACGGTTGACGCGGCCAAGCAGCAGGACCTTGAGCGGACGGCTGCCATCATAGGTCATCGGCAGGGCCGCGGCGGGACCGGCAACGCCGTTGTAGACGACATGCGTGCGCCGCCCCTTGGCATCGAGGGCCGGCGGATCGCCGAAGGTGGCGCGCGTTGCGCGCGAGTTGAAGATCAGATCCGCCTTGCTCCAGCGCATCAGCGCGACAAGCACCTTGCGCAGGACGCCTTCCGGGATCTCGTGGATGTGCAGCAGCGCCTTGCGCGGCAGGAGCCGCGCGGCCAGCGCATAGTCGGCGATGATCGAGGTGTTGATATAGGTCAGGTCGTTGTCGCGCATGCGCCGCCAGGCGCGCCAGAGCGCCGCCGGCAGCCGCGCCATCTCAATGGTGGCGAGCTTGAGTATCGCCTGGCGCCGGAGCACCCAGAGCGGTTCGAACACGATGCGGCTGGCATGCGGCCTGAGGATATCGACGATCGGCCCCTCGCGCGGCAGCACGACCTCGATCTCGGCGGCCGGAAACGCGGCGCGCAGCGCAGCCACGCTCTCCGCGAAGCTGCGGTCCGAACCATAGAGCTCGTAGCCCTGATGAACGCAGGCGATGCGCATTGCTATCTTTTCCACCTTGCACCCCGGGTCCGCTCAGCACCGGACCCTTCAAGCGCGGAAGGAACTTCATGCCAAATCCGCACGCCGCCTTACCCAGCGGTGGCCACTGCAGGCCCGGGAGCAAGGATCATGCCGGGTCTTGAACGCCCTGCTGCGACCCAGGAACCCGGCCGTGCCCCGTATCGATACAGATACGTCGCGAAAGTTGACCGATAATGAAGCAAGCCATGCATTCTGAAGAGAAATTTTACACCTTCATGTGAATATTCGCCCTGGGGGTACCCTGGCACGGAAGTTGCTGGGCGTGTCATTGATTTAACAACAACCATGACCGGACCCCGGGGGAATCCTTTATTTTGAAACCGGAACGACCTTCCACCCTGATCGAAAAGCCTTCGATCCTGATCCTGGGGACGCGCGGCATTCCGGCTTCTCACGGCGGCTTCGAAACCTTCGCCGAGCGGCTGGCGCTTTTCCTGGCCGGACGCGGCTGGAAGGTCGGCATCTACTGCCAGAAGGAGGTCGAGCGAGTCGGTCAAAGGGTGACGAGCGAGACCTGGCGCGGCATCGAGCTCATCACCATCGAGGTCGCCTCCAAGGGTCCGCGCGCGACGCTGGAATTCGACTGGCAGTGCGTGCTCGACGCCGCCAGACGGCCGGGCGTGTGCCTGGTGCTGGGCTACAACGGCGCGGTGTTCCTGACCTGGTTGAGGCTCAGAGGGCGCAAGATCCTCACCAATATGGACGGCATCGAGTGGCGGCGGCCGAAATGGGGGCCGGCGGCGCGCGGCTGGTTCTGGCTCAACGAATGGATCGGCGCCTGGCTCTCGCACCGGCTCGTCGCCGACCACCCGGCGATCGCCGACCATCTGGCGACACGGCGGCCGCGGAGCGCCATCGCCACGATCGCCTATGGCGCGGACCCGGTGACCTCGGCGCCGGAGGAACCCATTCGCGCGCTCGGGCTCGAGCCCGGCAAATATCTGGTCTCGATCGCGCGGATCGAGCCCGACAACAACATCTTGCCGATCATCGAAGCCTTCCGCCGCCGCGATCGCGGCGACATGAAGCTGGTGGTGCTCGGCACGCTCAATGACGATATTCCATACCACCGCGCCGTGCGCGAAGCGGCAGGTTCCGCGGTGATGCTGCCGGGCGCGATCTACGACCAGGCGGTGGTGAAGGCGCTGCGCTATCATGCACGCGCCTATATGCACGGCCACACTGTTGGCGGCACCAACCCCTCGCTGGTCGAGGCGCTGGCCGCCGGCAACATGGTGATCGCGCATGACAACCGCTACAACCGCTGGGTCGCCGGCGATGCGGCGATCTATTTCAGCGACACCGAGAGCCTGAGCCAACGGATCGACGAGGCGCTGGCCGACGACGCGTTGGCGGCACGCTGCGGCAAGGCGGCGCGGGCCCGCGCCCGCGAGGCCTTCCGCTGGGAAGACGTGCTTAGCGCCTATGAGAAGGAAGCGCTGCGGCAGCTCGGCGTTGCCACCGCCGCGCCGGCGAAAGCCGACCGCGCCAAGCACGCATGACTGGCCCACACACGGCCGGCTGGTCGCGCCGCCGTATCCTCGGCGCGGCACTGGCCGCGGCAATGGCGCCACTGGCGACAGTGGTCTCGCCACTCTCATATTCGTCGCAGGCCGCAACCGGCGCATGGCCTTTCAGGCGCGGCGTCAACACCTGGCCGTGGTTTGCGCTGACGCGCGAATTTCCCGCGCCCCGCACCGACTATGACTGGCCGCCCTTCCAATCGCAGCGGCCGGTGCCGACACTGGCCGACCTTGTCCGGCTGCGCGCCAGCGGCCTCGATTTCATCCGCCTGCCCGTCGATCCGGGCCCGTTCCTTGCAGCCGATGCGGGCCAGCGCGCCGACCTCATGGCAATGCTGAGCGCGGCGGTCGAGGCGGCCGTCGCCGCCGATCTCGGCGTCATCGTCAACGTTCAAGCCAATGGCGCTACGCATTACTGGAATCCCGACCGCATGTATTCCAGCACCAGCGCGCCTGAGTTTGCGCGCTACCACGTCTTCGTCGGCGAGGTGGCCGGCATGCTCGAAGGCATGGCGCCCGGCAGGGTCGCGCTGGAGCCGGTCAACGAACCGCCGCAGAACTGTTCTTCCGATGTCTGGCCCAAGGTTCAGGCCGCGCTGCTGACCGCCGCGCGGGGCTTGGCGCGAAAGCTGCCGCTGCTCGCCACCGGCGGCTGCGGCTCGATGGTGCGCGGGCTGACCGCGCTCGATCCGGCGCCGCTGGCGGAATTCGAGCCGATCCTGTTCACCTTCCACTTCTACGAGCCCTATCTGTTCAGCCATCAGGGCGCGCCGTGGATGCGCGAGCCGGTGTACCGCGCGCTGAACAACGTGCCGTGGCCGGCTTCGGCCGGCTCGCTCGACAAGACGCTGGCCTCGGTCAGGGCAAGGATGGCTGCGGACACGGATAGGTCCGACGAGGCCAAGAGGGCCGCCTACGAAGAGACCGAAAAGGTGCTGAAAGTCTATTTCGACGCCCAGCCCGACCGCCGCTTCATCGACAGCTACCTGAAGCAGGTGAGCGACTGGGCGGACAGAAACGGCATCGCGCCTGAGCGCATCATCATGGGTGAATTCGGCGCGTTGCGCACCGATGCCCGATACACCGCAGCGCCCAATCCCGACCGCGCCCGCTACATCGCCGATGTCCGGCAAAGCGCCGAAGCCGCCGGCTTCCCCTGGGCATTCTGGGACCTGTTCGACGGCATGGGCATGATGGATGACACCACGCGCGCGCTCGACCCGGCGATGGTCGAAGCGCTCGGGCTGACGATGCCGCGCGCTTGACTTGTTGAATCATCAATCGCGCTAAAGGTCTGGTTTCACGCAAGAGCTGGCCGACGCCCGCGCTTCGTTCGGGACGTCGAGCCTGCATCGCTCACAGATAAGGCGTGCCGGTCATCGCGGCTTTCAGGCCTGCAGCCCCCTTATCGACGAGCGCCAGGAAAACATCGTTCGCTTTCTCCCGGCTGCGGGTCTGCCGGAAGGTTCGATGCGCCTCGAGGAAGGCGACAGTCCACGTTGCCAGCAGCAGGCTGGCCGCGAGCTGCGCGTCGGGATCGGCGGGATCGCGCCCGACCGCTTCGGCCAGCGCCGTAGCCACCAGGTCGGCCAGTTCGTCGCGGATCGCCCGCGCCCGCGCCTTCAGCGTTTCGCTGCCGGCAACGGTCGGCACCAGACGCTCGCTTCTGGCGGAGAATTCGACCACCGGGCTGCGTTCGGCGACCAGCCTGCGCGCGAGCAGATGCAATGCCTTCAGTGGCGCGACACCGGCCTCACGCCGGCGCACGGCCTCGCGCAGCATCTCGCGCCCCTCCTCGTCGCGGTCGAAGAACATGTCCTCCTTGCGCGGGAAGTGGTTGAAGACCGTCATGCGCCCGACGTCGGCGGCTTCGGCGATCTCGTCCACCGTCACATGATCGAAGCCGCGCTCCATGAACAGGCGCGTGGCGGAATCGGAGATGGCTTTGCTGGTGGCGAGGCGTTTTCTGGAGCGGCGGTCGGACGGTTCTGGCATGGCTTCCGGTAGCATGATTTTTGTACTCAGTACATATTTCCATTGACTCCGCGCCATCGATCGCCGATATATGTACTCAGTATAAATTTAAACTCAGTATACCAACGTTTGACGCCCAGGCGGGGCAAGGTTCGACCCCTTTGCCGCCATGGGCAAGACGGCCTTCACTCCCGGAGATCAATCCCTTATGAACAAACCCGTCATCGTCATCTTTGCCGCCATTTGTCTCGACGCCGTCGGCATCGGACTCGTCTTTCCCATCCTGCCGCGCCTCCTCGAGGAGGTGACGCACAGCCCCGATATCGTCGCGTATATCGGCATCATGACCGCGCTCTACGCGGCGATGCAGTTCCTCTTCGCGCCGGTCCTCGGCGCCTTGAGCGACAATCTGGGTCGCCGTCCGGTCCTGCTGATTTCGCTGGCGGGCGCCGCGATCAACTACCTTATCATGGCCTTCGCGCCGCAGCTCTGGATGCTGTTCATCGGTCGCGCCATCGCTGGCTTGACCAGCGCCAACATCTCCGTGGCAACGGCCTACATCACCGACATCACGCCGCATGATAAGCGCGCCGGCCGCTTCGGCCTGTTCAGCGCCATGTTCGGCATCGGCTTCATCATCGGGCCGGTTCTGGGCGGCGTGCTCGGCGACCACTGGATCCGGCTGCCCTTCATTGCCGCAGCGCTGCTCAACGCCGCGAACCTGCTCCTGGCCGTCTTCGTCCTGCCGGAGCCGCGTATGCCGGCCCGGCAGAGGATCGATCTTGCGGCGCTCAACCCGCTGAAGCCCTTGCGCTGGGTGTTTCGATGAAAGGGTTGCTTCCCATCGTTCTGGTCTATTTCATCCTCTCCGGCGCCGGCGAGGCCTACGGCACTTGCTGGGCGCTCTGGGGCTTCGACACGTTCGGCTGGAACGGCCTCTGGATCGGACTTTCGCTGGGCGCATTCGGCCTTTGCCAGACGCTGGCGCAGGCTTTCCTGCCCGGTCCGGCCGCGCGGCTGCTCGGCGAGCGCAAGGCCTTCGTCGCCGGCATCGGCTTTGCCTGCATCGCCCTCGCCACAATGGCCTTCGCCGACCAAGGCTGGATGGTGTTCGCCATCATGCCGGTCTTCGCACTCTCCGGCATCGGCACGCCGGCCTTCCAGGCCCTGGCGACAAGGCAGGTCGATGCGGAACGCCAGGGGCAGTTGCAGGGCGTGCTGGCTTCGGCCGTCAGCCTCGCCTCCATAGTCGCCCCGCTCGCCTTTTCGACCTTCTACTTCGCCACGCGAAGAGAATGGCCGGGCGCCATCTGGCTTTCGGTGATCGCGATCAATCTGGTCGCGGTGCCGCTGGTGTTGCTTGGGACACGGAGGAGTGAGGCTGGTCAGCCGGTGAACGCATAATGCGAGCTGCGGAGTTCCGTCGCGCGCCCCTCTGTCCGGCAGGACAGAGGGGCGCGCCGTAGAGCGCTATGCCTGCATCCGTTGACGCACAACCCTCGCCGGCCGATAAAGCGCCAGCGCCATCACCACGAATTTGGTCATCAGCGTCGTCTTGGAGGCGATGCTTTCGGAGGTGTTGAGCAGGATGAGCCAGCCCAGCATCGGCAGCCAGATGCCCGGATGACAGCGGCGCGCGACCTCGTGCATGAACAGCGCGAAGCCGAAGAAGATCAGAAGCGTGAAGAACGCCCCCTGGTAAAGCGTCAGGCGCAGGATCGGGTTCTCGATGCCCTGCTCCAGGCCACTGATGCGGCGCATGCTGTCGAGCAGGTCGACATCGGGTCCGACGATCAGGTCGCGCAGTTCCAGATGCCTGAAGAGATCGAACATCTCGACGCGGGCATTGGCGCTGCCGCTGTCGGAGACGAAACGTTCGAGCAGCGCGTCGAAGAAGCCGTAATAGCCGGCGAGCGCGAGCGCCAGCGGTAGCAGCGCGGCGAGCATGATCACCAGCGCTGCGCCCAGAAGGTTGACGCGTCCGGTCGTGAGCTGCGCCACGCCGCGGATGAGCAAATAGACGCCGCCGAGCAGGATCGTCAGCACCATTCCCGAGCGGCCGCCGAAAACGACCAGCGCGCAGAACTGCAGGCCGACGAGCGCCAGTCTGAGCGGCGTCGACAGGGAACGCGAGCCGGACAGCAGCGACAGCACATAGATGGAGGTGACCGTGGCATTGGAGAGCGGGTGCCCCTGCAAAGCCGTCGAGCGCAGATCGTTGACGAACACCGCGCCGTCGAACCGATACGGGAATACGAGATGCTTGGTGCCGAACTCGAACAGCGCCAGCAGCGCGTTCACGGTCATGACGACATGGATGACGGTCTGCAGCTGGGCAAAGGTCTTCTCGTCATCCTCGCTGAGCAGCAGCACGAGCAGCGCCGGCGCGACGAACGTGTCGATCATGCCGGCCATGCCGGGGCGCTGCCTGAGGATGACGACGAAGAGAAGCACCGTCGAGATCACCGCCATCAGCATTGTTGCCGGCCGCTTGTTGGCGACGTAGACGGCATAACCGACCGGATTGCCGAAGGTGCAGGAGCGCCAGACGAAGACGAGCACGAAGAGATAGGTGGACGGGTGGATCTTGCTCAGCGGACTGCCCTGCAGGCCGTCGTAATTGTAACCGGCGAGCCACAGCATGCCGCCGGAGACGGAAAACAGAAGCAGCACGGCGACGGTGATGCCAAGACGGGTCAGCGTGTCGACAGGGACAGTGCGCGGGCCGGCCATGCCGTAGCCCGAAGCAGGAACAGGCCCGCCGGAACCAGCCAGGATCGAGGCCATGTCAGGCGGCCTCGTCGACCAGCATGGCGCCGGTCGGCAGCCGCCCCATGACCGAGACCGCTTCGGAGGTCATGGCGACGTCGCGCATCGGCGTCGCGTTCAGCCTGGCGACGAGCAGGATCTCGTCGGCCATGGCGACCAGCGGCAGGACGTTGAGGTCGTCCGCCAACGCGCCGCCGTCGACGACGACGAGCTCGAAGCTGTGATTGGCCTCGGCCAGCATGCGGTGGGCGAAATAGAGCGCCTGCGCTTCCTGGAACACCGCGGTCGGCCGGCCTCTGCCAATAAGCGCCACGGAACTGCCCGGCGCATAGCGGCTGACCGCGTCGAGCGGATATTCGCCACGCAGCACGTCGAGCACGCCGGGCTGCGGATCCTTCTGGCCCTTGCCGGCATTGATGTCGATGAACAGCACGCGGCGCCCCCTGGCCGCCGCCGCGTTGGCGAGTTGCCATGCAACCCTCGACCGCTGCGCCTTGTCCTCGGGCGGCGACGCCACCAGGATCGAGGGGACCAGCGGCCAGTCCGGCGGACGCCTGGTGGCGGCGGCGATGCGCTGCAGCGCGAGCCCCGCCACGGCATCGGTCTTTTGCGCCGCGCCGCCGGAGCGGCGCCGCGCCTTGCCCGGCAACACGCCCAGCACCGGCGCCTCGATGGCCGACTGCATCTGGTTGGCGGACAGCACGGTCGGCGACAGATATTCGGCGATCAGCGCCATGCCGACGCCCAGCGCCAGCCCGCCGAAGATCGCGCCGAACACAAGCAGCCCCTTCGGCGGCCAGCTCTTCTTCAGCGCCGGCATGGCCTGCGAGATGATGCGGGCGTTGGTGCTGTTGACGTTGGTCTGCTCGCGCGTTTCCTGGGCACGCTGCAGGTAATTGGCATAGACGGTGCGCACGGCGTCGAGATCGCGCTGCAGCTCGCGCAGCCTGACCGACGCCTGGTCCGTGTCGAGCGACTTGCCCTTCAGCGACGCCACCTTGGCCTCCAGCGCCTTCTGGTTGGCCAAGGCGCGTTCGTAATCGGTCTCGGCGGCGGTGACGAGGCGGCCGAGCTCGCGCGAAATCAGCTTGCGCAGGTCGCTCAGCTGCTGCTGCGCGGAGATCATCGAGGGATGGCGCGGCCCGAGCTCGGTGCCGAACTGCGCGATCTGATCGACCAGCGTCGCCTCCTGCGCCCTGAGGCTGGCGATCACCGGCGAGCGCATCGCCTCAGACGTCGCGTCCGGCGCGCCGCCCTGCCGGCGCAGTTGGTCGACCTGCGCCTTGAGCTGCGCGGTGCGGGTCTGCGCGGCGGTCAGCTGCGTGTTGAGGTCGGTCAGTTCCTGGTCGCTGACCAGATTGCCGGCCGCCATCACCATGTTGTGCTCGGCCTTGTAGGTCTCGACGGCGTTGGCCGCCTGTTCGACGCGCTTGCGCTGGTCATCAAGCCGGGCGCTGATCGCGTCGGAAGCGTCGGCGGCGGCCTTCGAGCGCGCTTCCGCCTGGTCGTCGAGATAGGCCTGCGCGATGGCGTTGGCGAGTTCCGCCGCCAGGTCGGCGCTCTTGGCGGTGATGATGATGTTGAGGACCAGCACCTTGTCGTCGCGCTTCACCGCCAGGCGGCGGCGCAGCGCATCAAGCGTCTCAGCCGTCCTGTCACCGTCGCCGGAGCCGAAGAACATGCCCAGCCAGCGGCCAAGTCCGCCCTGCCCGTTGAAGTCCGGGTTCTCGGTCAGGTTGGTCGCCTTGATGGCGCGCAGCAGGACGCCGTTCGACTGGGCCACGCTCACCTGGCTTTCGACCTGGGTGATGCCGCCATCGGGCGAAATACGGCTCGGATTGACATCGTTGGTGACGACCTGGAGGTCTTGCGGATCGATGATGATCTGCGCGGTCGAGGAGTAGAGCGCCGGCGTCAGAAAGGTGTAGATCAGCGTTGCGATGGTGAGCAGCGCGACGGTTGCGAAGATCAGCTTGCGCCGGCGCAGCAGGATGCGGCCGAGATCGCCAAGCTCGACCGTGGCGGGCGCGGGCGCATAATAGGTCGGCGCCGGCGCGATCGCCTCTGGAGCGTTCTGCTGAGGCACCATGAGCAGGGGTGATTGCAAAGGTCGCTCCGACAACGCTCCATCGGCCGGCAAGACGAGAAATGCGGCGTTGGCCTAGCTATTCCCGGCAACGATTAAAACACTGTTAATTATGTTCATAAATTGATGCGGTACTGGCACGAAGTTTGCACCAACGCAGTAGAAATTTAAGTGCAGCGTAAAAATTGGAGACATCGTGCGCATGCGGCGGGAGCTTGACCTGGCCGGCCGGTCCGCCGGCACCGGATATGAGTCGCCCGGGGATTGGCGATGCGCCTGACCCTGCGCCTCGACGGCGATTGCGTGCGCGCTTTCCATGTGGCGCTGGCTGAGCGGCTGTCGCTGCTGCCCGGCGTCGAGCTTGCCGTCGACGCCCGGCCGGCGGCGGGCGGCGTGCCGCGCGCCGCCGAGGCGCTGTTCCAACTTGAGACGCTGATCCATCGGCTGCCCGCCAATGGCACGGCAAGGCGTGTGCCACTTTCGACACTGGCCGGCCATGCGAGAGCGTCCGCGCCGGCCGATATCACCGTCGATCTCATCGGCGATGTCGAGCCGCAGGGCCGACGGGTCTGGCGCCTGACCTATGACGGCGCCTGCGGCGAAGAGGCCCTGCTGGCGCTGATCCTTGCCCGCCGCACCCCGCTCGCCCGTCTGGAACAGAACGGTGCGACCGTCGCCGAAGGGCGGCTCGGCACCGAATATCACGGAATCGCGCTGGCTTCCTTCCAGGACAGGCTGGCGCGTAGCGCCAGCCTGATCGTCGCGGCGGTCAGCGGTGCCGCGCGCTCGTCGCTTCCGGTGCTGCCCGAACCGTCATCCGAGGCGCCGGCTCCGGCCATGCCGTCGGCCACGAAGCTCGGCGTGCGTGCGGCGAAGGCGACGGCGCGCCGCATCGTGCAACAGATATACCATCTCTGCTACAACGCCCCGCATTGGCGGGTCGGCTGGCGCGAGACCGGAGGCAAGGACCTCTACGAGCTGCGCGCCCATCCGCAATCGGGCTGGCGCGATCTGCCGGACGACGGCAGCCGCTTTTACGCGGACCCGTTCCCGGTGCTCTATCGCGGCCAGGTGACGCTGTTCGTCGAGGATTACATCCACCGCACCGGCAAGGCGATCCTTTCGGCCGTGGCTTTCGGTCCGAACGGACCGGCCGGGACCCCGAAACCAGTTCTGGAACTGCCCTACCACCTCTCCTACCCCTTCGTCTTCGAGCGCGACGGCCAGATGTGGATGGTGCCGGAAAGTGGCGCCAACCGCAGCGTCGATCTCTACCGCGCCACCGCCTTCCCGGGCGGTTGGGTGAAGGAAGCGACGCTTCTGTCGGACATCGTCGCCAGCGACGCCACGCTCACCGAGCATGGCGGACGCTGGTGGATGTTCGCCACCGTGCGCGACGGCGGCGGCTCCTTCTCGGACCAGCTGCATCTGTGGTCGGCGCCGGATTTCCGTGGACCGTGGACGGCGCATCCGAAGAACCCGTTGCTGATCGACATCGCCTCGGCACGGCCGGCGGGCCGCATGGTCAGCCGCGGCGGCCAGCTCCTGCGCCCGGTGCAGGATTGCCGCAGGAGCTATGGCGCCGGGCTCGGCATAGCGCGGGTCACCCGACTCGACGATAGCGGCATGGAACAGACCGTCGAAACGATCCTCAACCCAGGCGCCGGCTGGGCCGGCCGCAAGCTGCATACACTCAACGAGGCAGGCGGACTGGAATTCATAGATGGTTCGGCAATGGCGCCGCGTTGGAGGACGCGGCGGCATGATGTCATCCCGGCGGCCCCTGGAGACGGAAAATGAGCATCGCAGAGCACCACGAGACAGCTGGCGCGCCGCCTGGGCGGTCCGAGGTCGAAGTGGCGATCGTCGGCGCCGGGCTCGCCGGCACCGTTCTGGCGATGACGCTCGCCAAGGCGGGCCGCAAGGTCGCGCTGGTCGATCCGCATCGCATCCACCATGAAGAGTTCCGGGCCGAGAAAACCCGGGCGGAGCAGATGGGGCTTTTCGAGAAGCTCGGCCTCGGCCCGGTCTTCAGGTCTCTCGTCACGCCGATGACCGACGTCCATGTCTTCCGCTTCGGCCAGCTGTTCGAGCGCAAGCAAGGCTGGGAGTACGCCTTTTCCTACACGCCGCTGGTCAACGGCCTGCGCGCGGCTCTGCCTCCGCAAGTGCCGCTGACGATTGGCAAGGTCGCGGAGGTCTCGACGGGACCGGACCGCCAGCGCCTGGTGCTCACCGACGGCTCCGTCATCGAAGCCCGGCTCTTGGTGGTGGCCACCGGCTACAGCGAGGCGGTGCGGCGCGCCATCGGCGTCGAGCGCGTCGAGGAATCGAAGGCGCATTCGCTGACGACGGGATTCGATCTCGCGATCACGCCACAGGAATTCGGCCTCCAGTCCCTCACCTTCTACGGAAGGCGGGTCGCCGACCGCATTGCCTTTCTTACCATCTTCCGGATCGGCGAGCGGCTGCGGGCGAACATGTTCATCTACCGGACCGTCGCCGATCCGTGGGTGCGGACGTTCCGCGAAGACCCGCAAAAGATGCTCATGGAGCTGATGCCGGAGATCGCCGAGCGGTGCGGCAACTTCGCCGTCGCCAGCGAGGTCGAAGTGAGGCAGGTCAGCCTGACGACGACGCAGGGCCATCGCCGCGACGGCGTCGTCTTCATCGGCGATGCGTTCGCCACGACCTGCCCGGCGCAAGGCGACGGCATCCACCGGGTGCTTACCGATGTCGATTGCCTCGGCTCGACGCATATCCCCGCCTGGCTCGAAACGCCCGGCATGGCGGCCGACAAGATCTGCGCCTTCTACGACGATCCGATCAAGATCGCCGCCGACGAAAGAGCCATGCGCGCCAGCATCTATGCCAGGCGCATCACGACCGAGACCGGGCTTGAATGGCGCCTGCGCCGCCTGCGCAACAATACCGCGCGGCACCTGATGATCTTCGGCCGACGGTTCCGCGAGGCGGGAAAACCGAGTGGCGCCGGGCTTGACCCAGGGGGAACTGCGTTCGACCAAACCGGCAAGACGCCGGCCCGGCCTGGGAACATGATCGTGAGCGATCTTACCAATCCGTAAGTCGCGATCCTTGGCGAAGCTGGCTTAGATCGTGGCGAGCAGTGTCTCCTGCTCGGCGGGACAGCACTCCCGTCGCACCAATGGCCCGCTGCCGTCTCTATCGGCTCGGCGGCGGGCTATCGAGCGGCGGCACGTGCCGGGCAGTGCCGCGGATTAACCTAATTTTCCATTGCTACCCTGCTCGCGCCTGGGTTGCTTGAGATTGTTTCAGCTACTCTAGATATTTCGCCGTGGGCTGTGGAGAGCAGAACAATGAGCACCGCACAGGGCCGCGAAACGCCCGCCGTCCGGGCGGGCGCGGCCGAAGTCGAAGTGGCGATCGTTGGCGCCGGGCTGGCGGGCACGAGCTTGGCCGCGGTGCTGGGCAAAGCCGGCCGCAAGGTGGCGCTGGTCGACCCGCATCTGGTGCATCACGACGAGTTCCGGGCCGAGAAGATCGGCATGAAGCAGATGCAGGTGTTCGAGAAGCTCGGCCTTGGCCCTGCCATCAGGCCCCTGGTCACGCCGATGACCGACATCCACGTCTTCCGCCTCGGCCAGTTCTTCCGGCGCGAACGGAAATGGGAATTTGCTTTCTCCTACGGCGCTCTGGTCAACGGCATGCGGCAGGCCCTGCCTCGGCAGGTGCCGCTGACGGTGGGCAAGGTCGCCGAGGTTTCGACCGGGCCGGACCGGCAGCGCCTGGTGCTGACCGACGGTTCCGTCATCGATGCCCGACTGCTCGTGGTGGCTACCGGCTACGGCGAGGCGGTGCGGCGCGCCATCGGCATCGAACGCGTCGAGGAATCGAAGGCGCATTCGCTATCGATCGGATTTGACCTCGCGATCACGCCGCAACAATGCGCCTACCCGGCCCTTGCCTGCTACGCCAGGAACCCGGCGGATCGTGTCGCCTATCTCAGCGTCTTCCCGATCGGCGACCGCATGCGGGGCAACATGTTCGCCTATCGCACCGTGGCCGAGGAATGGACGCGGGCGTTCCGCGAAAATCCGCAGAAAATGCTTTGCGAGCTGATGCCGGAGATCGCCAGGCAATGCGGCAACTTCGCCGTCGCCGGGGCCGTCGAAGTGAGGCAGGTCAGCCTGACGACGACCAGGCAGCATCGTCGCGCCGGCGTCGTCACCATCGGCGACGCGTTCTGGACGACGTGCCCGACGCCCGGCATCGGCATCAACCGGGTGGTGACCGACGTCGACCGGCTTGCGTCGACCTATATCCCGCAATGGCTCTCGACGCCCGGCATGGACGCCGAAAAGATTTGCGCCTTCTACGACGATCCGGTGAAGGTCGCCACCGACAAAGCCGGCATGCGCTCCAGCATCTACGCCAAGCGGATCACCATCGAGACGGGGCTCGAATGGCGGCTGCGCCGCCTGCGCAACAACACGGCGCGCCAGCTGGCGATCCTCGGGCGCAAGATGCGCGATCGCGAAGAATTGCCGGCGCCCAGCGCTGCCTGAGCCGAAAGGCATCGCTCTTGCGTCTGCTGCATCCGGAGCCGCTCGCGCGGGGTTGGCCGCGCCCCGCGCTTCGCCCTATCTTCAGGTTGTAACAAGGACCACGAAGATGACCCGCATCCGGGCGATGACGAGGAACGACTTGGCCGATGTATCGCGGCTGCTCGGCCAATCCTGGCGGCGGACGTATGCGCCGATCATGGGCGACGAAACCGTGGCACGGCTTTTCGACGAAAGGCATGCGCCGGACCAGCTCGCGGCCGAACTCGACGACGAGGACAAGATGTCCTTCGTCGCCGAAGGCGCCGACGGCTCGATCGCCGGCTACGCCATGGCGGCGATGGACGCAAAGAGCGACGTCATGCTGGAGCGGCTCCATATCGAGCCGCAGGCGTTCGGCAGCGGTCTCGCGGTCGACCTTTTGCACGCGGTGCTTGCCGCGAATGCCGGCATCCCCAGCATCGCGCTGGAAGTGATCGAAGGCAACGACCGCGCGATCGCCTTCTACCGCAAGCATGGCTTCGAAGTGGTCGAACGCCGGGACGCGGCACACGGCGTCGGCGGGCATGCATCGCTGATCATGCGCCGCATGCTGCCGAGGGCTTAGAGCGTTTCACCGTTTCACGGAAACGGCGAACCGCTCTGTCTCCTTGTTTCTACGCAATTCCAGACGGAACGCTGCGGCCAAAGCGCCCAGCCGACCGCTCACACTTTTTCTGAAATTGCTCCTGATCGAAATCAGGCAGCGGCCCGCCTGCGCAGTGCCTACATGACGCTTTCCTCGAAAGCTCCGGGCGCCCGGCCCGCTTCGGCCAGTTGGGCCGCATCCCAGCTCCGGCTTTATCAGGACAAGTCTGTCGTGCTGCATTGGACAGTCATCGCAGTGGAGTCATCGCCGGGCAAGGATGGGACGATTGCGCCGTCAATAGGGCCAGCGCTGGACGCATTCACGCCCAGCCCTATAATTTAGCCGGATCGAAAATTCGGCGGAGCAAGACGCATGAGCCTCGGCAAACACAAACTCGGCAGCCAGGGGCTCGAAGTCTCGGCCATCGGCCTCGGCTGCATGGGCATGAGCCAGGCCTATGGGCCGGCCGACGAGGCGGAGTCGATCGCGACGCTGCACCGGGCGATCGAGCTCGGCTGCACCTTTCTCGACACCGCCGAGGTCTATGGGCCGTTCGTCAACGAGGAACTGCTTGGACGCGCGCTGAAAGGCCGGCGCGACCAGGTGACGATCGCGACGAAGTTCGGCTTCCGCATCGCCGACGGCAAGCAGTCCGGCACCGACAGCCGGCCCGAGCATATACGCGAGGTGGTCGACGCTTCGCTCAAACGGCTCGCCACCGACCGCATCGACCTGCTTTATCAGCACCGCGTCGACCCATCGGTGCCGATGGAAGACGTCGCGGGCGCGGTCGGCGAATTGGTGGCCGAGGGCAAGGTGCGCTTCTTCGGCCTGTCGGAAGCGGGCATCGCCAACATCCGCCGCGCGCATGCCGTGCATCCTGTCTCGGCGCTGCAGAGCGAGTATTCGCTGTGGGAGCGCAACCTCGAGCCGGAGATCATCCCGGCGCTGAAGGAGCTGGGCGTCGGCCTGGTGCCGTTCGCGCCGCTCGGCCGCGGCTTCCTCGCCGGCGACGTCAGGCGCGCGGAAGACTATCCCGAAGGCGATTTCCGCCGCGGCGACCCGCGCTACCAGGGCGAGAATTTCGACGCCAATGTCGCCGCGGCCGCCACGGTGCGAGACATCGCCGACGCCAAGGGGGTGAAGCCCGGCCAGATCGCAATCGCCTGGCTGCTCGCCAAAGGCCCCGATTTCGGCATCGACATCGTGCCGATCCCCGGCACCAAGCGCCGGACCTATCTGGAAGAGAATGTCGCGGCGGCCGACATCGCGCTCGACGCCACCGAGATGCTCGGGCTCGACATGGCGCTGACGCCCGACAAGGTGTCGGGGCCGCGCTACAACGAGCGGACGATGTCTCTTGTGGACCGGTAGGCGTTATCCCAGCGGCTAAAGCGTGTCGCGCTGAAGCGGATTCAGGCGACGCGCTTTAAAAGCCTTTGTTTTCATGCATGTTATCGCAAAACCGCTGCACACTTTTGCGCGACATGCATTAGTTCTTCTTGCAGTCCGACATCGCCTCCATCGCCTTCCTCGCCTCACCCTCGCTGGCGTATTTCTTCTTGCCGAGGTCGATGACAAGCGTTCCGTCGGGCTTCTTCGGCACGATCTCGCACTGCTTCGAGACCGCGTCTCGGGCCACCCAGTATTGCTCGGCCGCCTTGGCAGGCAGGCTAATCATGCCAGTGGCGAGGATTGCGACGGCGATGGTGCGAACCATTGCGGATCTCCATGGCTGGGACGCGAAGCAGGCGGTGCCGATGAGGCGACGCCCGACACGCTGCCTTTGGAGAACGCCCTGTCCCGCCGCTGTGTTCCGGTGGCTCAGGCGTGCGAATGCGGATCGATGCTGTAGGGATGCACCGGATAGTCCGGGCCGATCGCCTCGCTGACGCGCCCCATCCAGGCACCGACCGCCGGATAATCGGCAAGCTCAAAACCGCAATCTTCTGCGCGGTGGGCGTAGGCGTAGACAGCAATGTCGGCAATGGTGAGCGCGTCGCCGGCCAGGAAAGGTGTGTCGACCAAGCTGCGCTCCAGCGCGCCAAGTGCCCGCGCGCCCGCTTCGCGCTTGCCGGCAACTAGCGCCTGGTTGCGCTCCAGGCGGCCGGTCAGCGTCCAGAAACGCAGCGAGCCGATGATCGGCTCGACATAATACTGCTCGAAGAACAGCCACTGCATCACCTTGGCGCGGGCAAGCCGGTCTACCGGAAGATAGGACGTGCCTTCCGCAACGAGGACGAGGATCGCGTTGGACTCGGCGATCGCCTGGCCATTCTCCACGGCGAGCACCGGAACGGCGCCCGCCGGGTTGAGCTTCAGGAAGGCCTCCGTGTGGGTCTCGCCCTCGAAGATCGAGACGATACGGGTTTCGTAGGCGATACCGAGCAGGCCGAGCAGGACGCGAACCTTCCAGGCATTTTGAGAGGGGAGATAGTCGTAGAGCGTGAGCATTGAGCGGTCCTCGGTGTGATAGGATGGCTTCGCATGGAGGGCGATGTGAGAGCCACCCGATTCAGGCGCCTCATCTCAACCTCGAGCAGGCAGACCAGCAGCTTCGACGCTTCGCCCTCACCGCCCTGCGATATCCTTCGCCACCGCCTTCGCCTCGATGCCGATCTCGCGCAGCAGGCCGGTGACCGGGTTGTAGAAACCGACGAGATAGACGCCGAGCTCCGTCGCGCGAGCATTCACGCCGCTCTTGTCCGGCCTGAGCTCCGCCGGGAGGAAGCCGTCATAGGCCGGGCGGTAGCCCGTGGCGAAAATCGCCGCGTCGAATTTCTTCTCAACGCGATCGGCGAACTTCACGCCGTCCGCGGTGAAGCTTGCGATATCCGGCGCGATGCCGATCCGGCCGGCCTTGATCGCCGCCACCGTGCCGACATCGATCACCGGAATGCGGCCGGCTTCGATCCCTTGCAGGATGCCCTGTTTCGGCCGCACGATGCCGTATCTCTCCAACTTGCCCAGCGCCAGATCGAGGATTTTCGGAAACATCCAGTCGTTCAGCGCCTGCGGCATCGGACGGCTGGCGATGCCCACCATCTGGATCGGCACGCCGAACAGCTGGCGCGGCACGATGTGGACGCCCTTGCGCACCGAGATGGTGGGCCTGGCGCCGCTTTCGGCGAGGTCGAGCGCGATTTCCGCGCCCGTATTGCCCATGCCGATGACCAGCACGTCCTTGCCGACATAAGGCGCGGCCTCGGCATAGGCGGCGCTGTGCAGCACCTTCCCCTTGAAGGCCTCGATGCCGGGGAAGCGTGGCGTGATGGGCTCGGCATTGTTGCCGGTGGCGACGATCACCTTGCGGGCATCGAACAGCCCGGCATCGGTCTGGACCAGCAGGCGCTCGCCTTCGCGGCGGACCGATTTGACGGTGACGCCGAAGCGCGGCTTGAGCCCGAAACGCCCGGCATAGGCGTCGAGATAATCGACCACTTTTTCGCGCGGCACGTAGCGCGGATGGCTCTTCGGGAACGGCACGAAGGGCAGCGAGGAGAATGATTTCACCGTGTGCAGATGCAGCCGCCGGTAATGCCGCCGCCAGGCCGGTGCAACCTCACTGGCCTTTTCCAGAATGACGAAATCCTGCCCCGCCTGTTTGAGGCAGGCCGCGACGGCGAGCCCGGCAGGGCCGGCGCCGACGATGACGACATTGGTGTCCAAGAACCTCTCCTCCCGCCCAGGCGACGCAGGCTATGACGAGAGGTGCAGAGGGACAAGTAGGTGAGAATACCTAGAGGGGCGGCACGCCGCCTATCTCCCCTCGAGGGTACGCAAGTGGGGGAGATAAAGCGTCGCTGCCCTACTCTATCGCGCCCGGCGTCTCGAGCTCGTCCTCGGGAGGGTCGAGGATTTCGATCAGTTTCGCCACGCGCACGCCGGGCATGGCGTGGCCCTCGTTGACCAGCGCCTCGTCGGCGCCGATCCAGGCGAAAGCCTCGCGCAGTTCCTCGAGGCTGGCGCCGGTCAGCGCGATGTCGGCGATGACGGCCTCGTCGACCGGTCCAAGCACGGAGATGATATCGTTGCGGGTCATCTTGTCCTCCCCCATGGGTCGGGATGATTGCCCAAGGAAACGAGCGACGGGCGAAGCGGGTTCCAAAAATCCGCGGGCCGGCTTCTTCAGAACGAGGCGCGATGCTATGGCTCGCACATGAAGCCCGCCCTCCTCCTCGCCGCCCTGCTTTCGTCCACGCCGGCGCTCGCCGACTGGAAACCCATCGAGAAAATCGAGACCTATGCCGTCTCAGGCCAGAGCGCCGAACAGCTTTATCTCTCGATCGGGGAGAAAGGGCCGGTGATCGGCAAAGATTCGGCCGGCAACGCCCGGCGCGTGATCGCGCATACTTTCTTCAAGCTGACATGGCAGCGCGACTACCGGCCGCAAGGCGGCGCCTGCGTGCTGAAGACGGCGCGGCCGAAGCTGATCATCACCTACACGCTGCCCAAGCCGGCGGGAAAACTTGGCTCAGCCTTGCAAACGCGCTGGGACGCCTTCGCCGCCGGGCTGATCGCGCATGAGAAGGTGCACGGCGCCGGCATCGTCGACATGGTGGACAAGATCGTCGCCTTCAGCACCGGACTTACCGCCCAGAACGATCCCGGCTGCAAGAAGGTCAGGGCGGAACTGACGGCCTATCTCGACCAGCTCTCCAAGGCGCAGCGCCAGGACAGCCGCGACTTCGACAAGGTCGAGTTCGGGCAGGACGGCAACATGCTGAAGCTGATCGCGGCGTTTCTGTTTGGAGGCTGAGAGCAAACCTTGTCCAGCCGCTATTCGAGCATTCACTTGCCGGCAATCCGGCACCGTCCGGCCTGGCTTCGCTTCAAAGCCGGCTTCGCTCACCTGTCCTGCGCGACGAAAGTATAAGGGCGCCTGTCGCCGCTTTACAGGCGGATGTGGTAGCGCTACCGTTTCACCGTCGCGTGACCCGGGGGGAGCTGGGGCAGACGTCGCCGACGCCAGTGGTGGATGCCTGCCGGCATCCGTTTCAACCACGCCTGATAGAAACGGCTCCCCGCGAGACCTCGCAGGGAACCATCGGGAGGAGTTCGATGGCGTCTGTCGCGATTGGCGATGTCTACAAATCGTTCGGGGCCACCGAAATCCTGCATGGGGTCAGAGTCGATATAGAAGACGGCGAGTTCGTCACGCTCGTCGGCCCATCGGGCTGCGGAAAATCGACGCTTCTGCGAATGATCGCCGGCCTGGAAAAAATCTCGCGCGGCCATATCTCGATCGGCAGCCGTATCGTCAACAACGTTGCGCCGAAGGAGCGCGACGTGGCCATGGTCTTCCAGAACTATGCGCTCTATCCGCACATGACGGTGGCCGAGAACATGGCCTTCTCGCTCATGCTGAAGGGTGTTCCGAAGGCTGAAAGCGATGCGGGGGTCAAGCGCGCGGCCGAGATCCTCGGGCTGATTCCTCTTCTGTCGCGCTATCCGCGCCAGCTTTCCGGCGGCCAGCGCCAGCGCGTCGCCATGGGCCGGGCGATCGTGCGCAATCCGCAGGTGTTCCTGTTCGACGAGCCGCTCAGCAATCTCGATGCAAAGCTCAGGGTTCAGATGCGCGCCGAGATCAAGGAACTGCACCAGCGGCTGAAGACGACGACGGTCTATGTTACGCACGACCAGATCGAGGCCATGACCATGGCCGACAAGATCGTGGTCATGCATGACGGCGTCGTCGAGCAGATCGGGCCGCCGCTGGACCTCTACGATCGGCCGAACAATCTGTTCGTCGCAAGCTTCATCGGCTCGCCGGCCATGAACCTTCTCAAGGGCACGTTTGCCAGCGACGGCGCGCCGTCCTTCCGGGGCGCGGGCGGCATTTCCGTGCCTTTGCCGAAACCACCCGCGATCCGCAACGGCGAGGCAATGATGCTCGGAGTGCGGCCCGAGCACCTGCGGCTCGCCGACGACGGCATTCCGGTCACGGTGGTGGTGATCGAGCCGACCGGTTCGGAAGTGCAGATCATCGGCCGGACGGCGGGCGGCGAGGACATCGTCGCCAATTTCCGCGAACGCCATTCCTTCACGCCGGGAAAAACCATCCGGCTGTCGGTCGAGCCCGGCCCCATCCATCTGTTCCACGGCGGAACGGGCCAGCGGATCGAAGCGGCGCGATAGACAACGCAACGAGGAAGCAAGTAGGAGGAAACGAGTATGAAGTTCACCAGACGCGATGTAATCCGCACGACCGCAGCCGCGGCAGCCGGAGCCCTGGGCAGCCGCTTCGCCGGCTCGAGCGCCTTCGCCCAGGAAGGCCTGACCTATAAGCCCGAGGAAGGTGCCAAGCTCAGGCTGCTGCGCTGGTCGCCCTTCGTGCAGGGCGACGAGGACCAGTGGCTGAAGAATACCAAGCGGTTCACCGAGGCGACGGGCGTGGAGGTGCGCGTCGACAAGGAAAGCTGGGAAGACATCCGTCCCAAAGCGGCGGTCGCCGCCAATGTCGGCTCCGGCCCCGACCTGATGTTCGTCTGGTTCGACGACCCGCACCAGTATCCCGACAAGCTGCTCGATGTGACGGAACTGGGTGATTATCTCGGCAAGAAGTATGGCGGCTGGTATGACGGCCCGAAACAATATGCGACGCGCGAGGGCAAGTTCATCGGCTTGCCGCTGGCCACCATCGGCAACGCCATCGTCTACCGCGAAAGCTGGGTCAAGGAGGCAGGCTTCTCCGAATTCCCCAAGGACACGGCCGGTTTCCTGGAGCTTTGCAAGGCGTTGAAGGCGAAAGGCCATCCCGCCGGCTTCACCCATGGCCACGGCGTTGGCGACGGCAACAATTACGCGCATTGGCTGCTGTGGAGCCACGGCGGCCAGATGGTCGACGAAGCCGGCAAGGTGACGATCAACAGTCCGGAGACGCTCAAGGCGATCGAATATGCGCAGGAACTTTACAAGACCTTCATCCCCGGCACCGAAAGCTGGCTTGACGTCAACAACAACCGCGCTTTCCTGGCTGGGGAAGTGAGCGTGATCGCCAACGGCATCTCGGCCTACAACACAGCAAAGATCAACAAGGACAATGACCCGAAGCTGGCTGAGATCGCCAAGGACATCCGCACTACCAACATGCCGATCGGGCCGGTCGGGAAATCGGTCGAGCTTTTCCAGGTGACCACGGCTGTCATCTTCAATTACACGCCCTATCCCAATGCTGCCAAAGCCTATCTGCAGTTCATGTTCGAAGATCCGCAAATGTCCGACTGGATCACTTCGTCGGCGGGCTATTGCTGCCAGACGCTGAAAGCGTTCGACAACAACCCGGTTTGGAAGGCCGACTCTAACAATGCGGCCTACGCGAAAGCCTCGGCGACGCTGCGCCCCAACGGCTATGCCGGGCCGCTCGGCTATGCATCCGCCGCGACAATGGCCGATTACGTGCTGGTGGACATGTTCGCCAAAGCGGTGACGGGCCAGGCGACGCCGCAGGAAGCAATGGAAGAGGCTGAAAAACGCGCCAACCGCTACTACCGCGTCTGATCGTGGCGTAGTTGAAGCAGGCTGACCGCGCTTTGCGGCCTACGCACGCCAAGCGCGGTCAGCCACAGTTCCACCCGCATAACAAGGAGCCCGCGCCATGGCCGTGCCGTCCGTTGCCGTTCAGCCGCGCCCGTCGATCCTGTCGCGGCTCGCCGAGAGCAGGAACGCTCTCGGCTTCGGCTTCATGCTGCCGGCGGCGGCGCTGCTCCTGGTCTTTCTCACCTATCCGCTCGGCCTCGGCGTCTGGCTCGGCTTCACTGACACACGCATCGGCCGACCGGGCATCTTCATCGGCATCGAGAACTACGAATATCTGTGGAGCGACAGCGTGTTCTGGCTGTCGGTCTTCAACACGCTGCTCTACACGGTCAGCGCCTCGATCCTGAAATTCGTGCTCGGACTGTGGCTGGCTCTCATCCTCAATGAGAAGCTGCCTTTCAAGTCGTTCTTTCGCGCCGTAGTGCTGCTGCCCTGGGTGGTGCCGACCGTGCTGTCGGCCATCGCCTTCTGGTGGATCTACGACTCGCAGTTTTCGATCCTGTCCTGGGCGTTGCAACAGATGGGCCTGATTGACCACCGCATCAATTTTCTCGGTGATCCGACCAATGCGCGCGCCTCGGTCATCGCGGCCAATGTGTGGCGAGGCATTCCCTTTGTCGCCATCACGCTGCTTGCCGGACTGCAGACCATTCCGCAATCGCTCTACGAGGCTGCTACGCTCGACGGCGCCAGCCGCTGGCAGCTGTTCCGCTACGTGACCCTGCCGTTGCTGACGCCGATCATAGCCATCACGATGACGTTTTCGGTGCTGTTCACCTTCACCGATTTCCAGCTGATCTATGTGCTGACCCGCGGCGGCCCGGTGAACGCCACGCATCTGATGGCGACATTGTCCTTCCAGCGCGGTATTGCGGGGGGCCAACTGGGCGAAGGCGCGGCAATCGCGGTCGCCATGATTCCTTTCCTGCTGGCGGCGATCCTGTTCAGCTATTTCGGCCTCCAACGGCGCAGATGGCAGCAAGGCGGCGGGGACTGACATGGCCGCAATCAAGGAAATCGAGCGCCTGGAGACCGACGAAGGCGGCATGGGCTACCTGCAAAGCCTTCCGCGGCGGGTGGTGACGGTCTATCTGCCGCTGCTGGTGTTTCTGATCGTGCTCCTGTTTCCGTTCTACTGGATGACGATCACTGCGGTTAAGCCCAATATCGAGATGACCGACTATGTGAACTACAATCCGTTCTGGGTCGTGCATCCGACGCTGGAGCACATTCGCTATTTGCTCTTCGAGACCTCCTACCCAGGCTGGTTGCTCAACACCATCATCATTTCGACCGCCGCAACTTTCCTGTCGCTGGCGGCTGCCGTGCTTGCCGCCTATGCGATCGAGCGGCTGAGGTTTTCGGGGGCGCGGCAAGTTGGCCTCGCCGTCTTCCTCGCTTATCTCGTGCCGCCTTCTATCCTGTTCATCCCGCTATCGGTGATGGTGTTCAACCTCGGTCTATACGACACACCATTCGCGCTGATCCTCACCTATCCGACCTTCCTCATCCCGTTCTGCACCTGGCTTCTGATGGGCTACTTCCGCTCTATCCCCTTCGAGTTGGAGGAATGCGCGCTCATCGATGGCGCGAGCCGCTGGCAGATCCTCACCAAGATCGTGCTGCCGCTGTCGGTGCCCGGCCTGATCTCGGCCGGCATCTTCGCCTTCACCTTGTCCTGGAATGAGTTCATCTATGCGCTGACCTTCATCCAGTCTTCGGAGAAGAAGACGGTGCCGGTCGGCGTGCTCACCGAACTCGTTCGCTCCGACGTCTATGAATGGGGCGCGCTTATGGCCGGCGCGCTGATCGGCTCGCTGCCGGTGGTGGTGCTCTATTCCTTCTTCGTCGAGCACTATGTTTCATCGATGACGGGCGCGGTGAAGGAGTAGCAGCGGGGCTGCTCTAAAAACTGATCTCCACCGCCGCGGCACTTCGCTTCGCCTCGCCGTGGAACACCGCCTCGATGTTGTTGCCGTCGGGGTCGAGCAGGAAGCAGGCGTAGTAGCCGGGATGGTAGTGGCGTTCGCCCGGCGCGCCATTGTCCTTGCCGCCGGCGGCGAGCCCCGCCTGGTAGAAAGCGTCGACCATGGCGCGGTCTTTGGCCTGGAAAGCGAAATGGTGGCGGCCGGTGAGCGCGCCGCGCGACGCGCGGCTGTCGATGCCGGAAATGAACAGCTCGTCCACCCAGAAGTAATCCTCGGCTTCGCCGCCGATCGGGATGCCCAGCACCTCAAGCACCGCGCCATAGAAATGCCGGCTGGCATCAAGGTCGCGCACCACGAGGTGCAGATGGTCGATGAGCCGGCCGCGATAGAGTTCCATGGGTGACGCCTCCTTCTGAATGCTGCGGCTCAATCTAGAAGCGCCTGCTGTGCGGTCAACGCGGGGGTCTGCAGGCTGCTGACAGTTGGAGACGCTGGCGGGACAGCGCCCCCTCGGTCCTGCCGGACATCTCCCGCACGAGGGGGGAGATAGCATTTTCCGGCATTTGCGAGCGGACTTGTCCCCAAGCAAGTGCTTGGAAAATGCCAGAGAGGGGGATTTCGCAGAGCGATGACTTTTCTCGTCGGCGCCTTCCACTCTCTTGGGCGCCAAAAATCCGGATAAAAAATGCAACCAGATTGTAGGATCGGCTCCCGCCCTGGCGTCCTTCGGACGCAGACGGCCCGGTGGACTGGAAAAACCGTGCCGCATCAAACAGGATGCCTTTCGGCATGGGAGCAGAACCATGAACCATTCCTATCGTTGGGTCATCGTCGCGGCGGGCGCGCTGATGACCTGCGTGGCGCTCGGCGCCATGTTTTCGCTGGCGATCTTTCTGGAGCCGATGTCGCTCGACACGAACTGGTCGCGCACCGGCATTTCCAGCGCCATGACCTTGAACTTCCTGGTGATGGGCCTCGGCGGTTTCGCCTGTGGCGCGATCTATGACCGGGTCGGCGCGCGGCCCGTGGTGCTTGCGGGCGCGGTGCTGCTCGGCCTGTCGCTGGTGGTGGCGAGCCGCGCCGATTCGCTGTTGGTCTTCCAGCTCAGCTACGGCGTGATCGTAGGCCTGGCGGCCAGCGCCTTCTTCGCGCCGATGATCGCGCTCACCACCGCCTGGTTCGACACCAACCGCAGCCTTGCCGTCTCGCTGGTCTCGGCCGGCATGGGCGTCGCGCCGATGACCATCTCGCCCTTCGCGCGCTGGCTGATCACGGCCTATGACTGGCGCACCGCCATGTTCGACATCGGCATCATGGCCTGGGTGCTGCTCTTGCCCGCCGTCTTCCTGGTGCGCCAACCCGCGGCGGCAATCACTACCGCCGATGGGACGCCGGCGCCCGCCGCCGACGATCCCGGCATGAGCGTCGGCCAGGCGCTGCGCTCGCCGCAATTCATCGTGCTGGGCTTGACCTTCTTTGCCTGCTGCGCGGCGCATTCAGGCCCGATCTTCCACATGGTGAGCTACGCCATGTCCTGCGGCGTGGCGCCGATGGCGGCCGTATCGATCTACAGCGTCGAGGGGCTCGCCGGCCTTGGCGGGCGCATTCTCTATGGCGTGCTCGGCGACCGGCTGGGCGTGAAGCCGGTGCTGGTCGCCGGGCTCGCCATCCAGGGGCTGGTGATCGCCGCTTATCTCACCGTCGGCCAGCTCGACCAGTTCTACCTTCTGGCCGTCATCTTCGGCGCCACCTATGGCGGCGTGATGCCGCTTTACGCTGTGCTGGCGCGCGAATATTTCGGCCTGCGCATCATCGGCACCATCCTCGGTGCGGCCACGATGCTCTCCAGCCTCGGCATGTCGCTGGGGCCGCTTGCCGGCGGCATGATCTACGACGCCACCGCCAGCTATCACTGGCTGTTCATCGGATCGGCGCTGATCGGGCTGGGCGCGGCCGGCATCGCCATCGCCTTCCCACCGCAGCCCAGCCGGCAGAAGCTGCAGATGGCGTGAGGAAACTGCTGATCTTCCCCTTGTGGGGGAGATTGGCAGCTCCACCGGCTTGAAATCCGTTGCCGGACGCCGGTGAGTGTGAAACGCTCCGTAAAAGCCGCGATCGATGAGCGCCGGCCGACGAATATCCAGTGGGTGTCGGCGCGATCGTGGTCCGGAGAGCATCGCAGTGAGCGCAAGCGTGGAAGCCGACGACGCCAGGGGATGGTCCAACCTGCTGATCGCGGCGGAGAAGGGCGACACCGAAGCCGTTCGGGCGGAATTCGCGGCAGGCGCCGACATCAACCAGGCCGAGGAAGACGGCTGGTCGGCGCTGCATCTTGCCGCCCATAATGCCCGCATCGCGGCGCTCATGACGCTGATCGCGGATCCGGCAATCGACGTCAATTCCAGGAACAAATGGAAGAGCACGCCCTTGAGCCTGGCGGCGGCCAAGGGCCATTACGCCTGCATCCAGGCGCTGGCGGCCCATCCCCGTATCGATATCGATGCCCGTGCCGACTATTACGGCAGGACGGCGCTCATCGAAGCGGCAAGGAACGGACATCTCGATGCCGTCAAGCTGCTGGTCGAGCACGGCGCGGACGTCAATGCGGCCGACAAGACTGGACGTAACAGCGCCCTCATCGAAGCCATCAAGGGGCGGCACTTTGCGGTCGCTGACTATCTGCTTGAGTCCAGGAAGGTAAACTTCCTCAACAAGGACATGCGGCTCAACGCCCTGATCTGGGCCGGCAGCACCCGCAACGGCGAGCTCATCGAGAAACTGGAAGCGGCGATCCACGCGTTCTTCGAAGGCAAGTGAGGACAAGGCGACGCCGAGGGAGCGAGTAATCCCCTCCCTGCGGGGGAGATCGGCCAATCACCCTGCCCCAGTCCCCGTGCGTACGGCCTCGCGGTCGCTCTCGTCGCGTTTCACCCGCTCGTCGGAGATCAGCACCACCGGGCATGGGCCGCGGCGCAGGACGGCCGTCGTCGTCTCGCCGAAAATCAGCTCCTCGCCCTGACGCCGCGCCACGCCCATGACGATCAACGCCACGCTGCGGCCGGCCTGGCGGGCGATGGCATCGGCGGCGGCGGCCCGCGAGCGGATGGCCGTCTCGATCTCGACGCCGTAGCGGTCGGCAAGGGCCACGATGTCCTTCAGCACCGCCTCTCGGCGGCGATGCGAGACCGTGTCGCGCGGCTCGTCGCGGCCGACCCTGGCGACATAGAGCATCTTGACCGGCGCGCCGGTGACGGCGGCGATGGCCAAAGCCAGTTCGGCGCCTCGGCGCGCAACCGCCGTGCCGTTGACCGGCACCAGTATCTTGCCGGATCCCGGGCCGAGCCGGGGCATCTGGCGGCCAGCGGCCGCCGGCTTCAACACCAGGCAGAGCGGCCCGTCAAAGGCGCCGGCGACTTCATTCAGCCGATGCGAGAAGCCGCCCTTGGGGGTGACCGCGCGGCCAAGGCCGACGAGCAGCATGCCGTAGCCCTTGCGCGCCTCCTTGGCGACCGCCTCGGCCGAAAGCACCTCGTGCTGGCGGCGGGTGACCG
The DNA here is from genome assembly GCF_006439495.1 of Mesorhizobium sp. B3-1-8. Taxonomy (NCBI): domain Bacteria; kingdom Pseudomonadati; phylum Pseudomonadota; class Alphaproteobacteria; order Hyphomicrobiales; family Phyllobacteriaceae; genus Mesorhizobium; species Mesorhizobium sp. B3-1-8. Next base: position 192,510 of record NZ_VFTK01000002.1, on the reverse strand, counting down.
GCGCTTCGCGCGCCGGCGTCTCGTCGCCCTTTTTCGCCGCCTCGCGGCTGTCCTCCGCACCCTTCTCGATCTCCTCCAGATGCAGCCCCTCGGTCGGCTCGGCATCGATCTCGCCGCTGGAATGCAGCACCGTCGTCGGCTTGCCCGCGCCGATGACGCCGGCAAGATAGGCGGCGAAGCGGCCGACGACGCCCTCGTCGACCACCACCAGAAGCCGCTCCAGACCGGCGACGAATCCGCGCTGGTCGACCTCCTCGCGCTCCAGCCGCTTCTTTTCCTTCTCGCCGATCGGCAGGCGACGCAACGCCCAGCGCAAGGTCGGCGGCATGATCAAAGTGGTGATGACCGCCATGGTGACGATCATGGTGAAGAGGTTATGCGAAAGTACGCCCATCGACAGGCCGATCGAGGCGACGATGACCTCCGTGGAACCTCGCGCATTCATGCCGCAGCCGACAGCGATGCCTTCGGCGCGGCTCATGCCGGCGACCTCCGCGCCAATGAAGGCGCCGCCGAACTTGCCGATCGAGGCGATCACCACCAGCGCCACGGTGAGTAGCGCGAGCTGCGGATCGACAAGCACGGTGAGATCGGCCGACAGGCCGGCGACGCCGAAGAAGACCGGCATGAACAGCGCGGTGATGATGCCGCGCAACTGCCCTTCGATGTGGCGCGACAAGATGGGCGACTCGCCCACCAAAATGCCGGCGACGAAGGCGCCGAGCACGGTGTGCACGCCGATCAGGTCGGTGATCAAAGCCATGGCGCCCATGATGGCGAGGATGACGGTGACGACCGCGTATTCCGAGCGGAAAGTATCGTTTGTCCAGCGGATGGCGTCGAAGACGATGCGGCGCCCTAGCGTGAAGGAAAACGCCATGAAGGCGGCAACGCCGGCGATGGTGAAGGCCAGGCTGCCGATCTCGATGCGCCCCTTGGTGGCGATGCCGATGGTGATGGCGATGATCACCCAGCCGATCGTGTCCTCGATGATGGCCGAAGAGACGATGATCTGGCCGAGGTCGCGGCGCATGAAGTTCATGTCGCGCACCACCATGGCGACGATCTTGACCGAGGAGATGGAGAGCGCGGTGCCGAGGAACAGCCCGGCGACGATGCGCTCGCTGCCGGCGGCAAGCAGCGTGGCCGGCATGAACTGGGCGGCGACGAAGCCGAGCGCGAAAGGCATGGCCACGCCCGCGGCCGAGATGGAAAAGCAGGCGCGGCCGACGCGGCGCACCAACCTCAAATCGGTCTCCATGCCGGTGAGCAGGAGCAGCATCAAGACGCCGAGTTGGGCGATGGCGTTGATCATCGACTTTTGCGATGGGTCGCCGGCGAAGATCAGCCGCTCGCCCGCCGGCCAGACCCAGCCGAGCAGCGAGGGCCCGAGCAGGATGCCGCCGATCAGCTGTCCCATCACCGCCGGCTGGCCCAGTATTTCCAGCACCTCGCCGATGCCGCGGCCGACGACAAGCAGCAGGATCAGCTCGGCGACGAAAATACCTTCCGAGGACATGCCTGTCTTCTCGGCGGCGAAGGCGACGGCGGGCATCAGGGCGAGCGCCGCAGCACCAAGCGCGATCGACCAACGCCGATTGAGTATTTTGGACAAGCTGTCTCCCCTCGATTTCGCGTCACAACGGTTTGGCCGGTGCTTCGGTTGCAGGGCGTCGAAGTTGCCAATTTTCCCACAAGGGGGGAGATCAGCAGTTCCAGCGCCGCATCCCTTACATTTCTATTCAAATGCCGCCGCCGATCTTTGCTTCCCGGTAAAGCGACTCGGCGATGGTCGCGCCGTGGCGGGCAATAAGGAGAAGCTAATGAAAAGCGACTTTGCCGCCGCCCACCTGCACCTCGACCGGGCCTGCCATTACCTGCGTGGCGACGATGAAACGAGCCGCGCGGCGCTTGCGGCGCTCGACCTTGTGATCGAGGCAGTGGCGGCAGCCCAGCATGCCAGGCCGATAGCCGATGTGCTGCCCTTTCCGCGGCGCGCGAATGGTGGTCTTCCCCCGCTTGCATCCTGACTTATCCGCCTGAAAAGGCGGGAACATTCTGGCCGGCTGCACGTTACAAGGATTGGGTGTGGCCGGCCGATCTCGGGGCGGGCGGCCATGGCGGCGGGAGGCGCATGGCAGAGGGATGTCCCAGACAAGGGCCGCAAAACCAACCGACGCGGCTTGGCCGACAGAGGCGGCCGCGCCAGCAAAATCAACCGAAGCGGCCGCGCCGCCGCGCGCTTCCGATACGCTGGCGCTGAAGCTTAGTTCTCCCGAATTCACCACGACGCTGTCGCATTTCCATCGCGCCGAGATCGCGCGCATGGCGGGCTGGCGCGACCGGCTCGACCGCACCAGCAACTGGGCGATCACCGTGGTGGCGGCGATGCTGTCGGTGTCGCTGTCGACGCCCAGCGCGCATCACGGCGTGCTTTTGTTCGCCATGCTCCTGATCACCCTGCTTTTGTGGATCGAGGCGCGGCGCTACCGCTTTTTCGACGTCTACCGCGCCCGCGTGCGGCAGTTCGAGCGCTATTACTTCGCCCAGATCTTTTCGCCGCAGCCCGACTATGCCTCCAATTGGCTCGCCATCCTCGGCGAAGGCCTGCGCTCGCCGCGTTTCCTGATCTCTCAGCGCGCGGCGCTGATCAGGCGGCTGCGCCGCAACTACATCTTCATGTACACGATCCTGCTGCTAGCCTGGATCCTGAAGATCACCACGCCGAGCCTGTCGCGCGAAGGCTCTCCGATCGGCTTCGGTGCCTCACTCGTCGACACGTTCCGGGTGGCGACACTGGGCCCCATCCCTGGCGTCGTCGTCGTGTGCGGGGTGGCCGCCTGCTATCTCGCGCTGCTTGCCGCCGCGTTCCTGGTCCGCGCCGATGACGGCGAGCTGTCCTTCGGCGACGTGCATGTGTGAAACAGCGGCGCGCCAAGGATTTCAGCCATGCTTGCTGGAGCGTGCCGCGCGATCACAATCCCGGCGGCCTGACAAAGCCGTCGGTCAGGCGCGACAGCGCCTTGGCGGCCGCCAGCAGCTTCATGTCCGAATGGCGGCGGCCGACGAGCTGGGCGCCGATCGGCAGGCCTTCTCGGTCGAGGCCGATCGGAATGACGACGGCCGGATGACCTGTCAGGTTGAAGCGACAGGCGTGGCTGAGCGCGCTCCAATAGGGCGTCTCGACACCATCGACCGGAATCGGCATTCCCATCTCCCGGTGGCGAAAAGCAGTGCACATCATCGCCGGACAGACGAGCACGTCCCAATCGCCGAACAAGCGCTCCCACGCGTAGATGAATTCGTCCCTCTGATTGAGCGCCTCGAGATAGGTCGACAGCGTGGGGGAGTTTTCCAGCGGCGGCTGGAAGGCCTGCGAATACCAGGTGATGAAGTCCGAAAACAGCGCCCGCTCGGCGGCGAAATCATGTGACGGCAGGGCCTGACCGACCCGTGCGCCGCTGGCGTCGATCGCGCTGGCAAGACCGGCAATCGCATCGGCGATATCGCGAGCGGTCGGCACGCCGGGGAATTCCGGCGCGAAGGCTATGCGCAGCCGGTCGAGCGGCGGCTCCGGCTCCTCGTCCGTCGCCACCGGCGGCACTTCGGTGTCGAGGCCGTCGGTGCCGGCGATAACGCGGTGGGCAAGGATCAGGTCGTCGACGCCACGTGCAAGGGGCCCTATGTCGAACAGCAATCGGAAGCTGCGCGGTATGTCGGGGGGATCGGCATAGCTGCCGGTGATCGGCACAGTTGCCTGCGTCGGCTTGAAGCCATAGACGCCGCACAGATGCGCCGGCACGCGGATCGAGCCGCCGGCGTCGCTGCCGATCTCCAGCGGAGCGAGCCCCGCGGCTACCGCTGCCGCCGCGCCGCCACTGGAACCACCCGGCGTGCGCGTGACATCCCAGGGATTGCCCGTGCGGCCGAAGATCGGGTTAACGGTCTGCAGGTCGCGCAGTCTCGGCGGCACATTAGTCTTGCCGATGATGATGGCGCCGGCCTTGCGCAGGCGCGCGGCAATGGTGCTGTCAACCGTCGGTACATGGTCGGCCCAGGCCCTCAGGCCGATCGTGGTGCGCATGCCGGCGGTGGCGTGGCCGTCCTTTAGCGTAATCGGCACGCCGTGCAGCGGCCCGACGGTCTTGCCGCGCGCAATGGCTTCGTCGGCTGCCCTGGCGCCGTCGCGCGCGGCCTTCTCGTCGAGGGTGATAATGGCATTGAGGAGCGGATTGACGGCGGCGATCCGCTCCAGCTGCGCCTCCATCGCCTCGCTTGCGCTCACACTCCGCTCGCGGATCGCCGCCGCCAGTTGGGTGGCGGTCAGGAAGGTGGTGTCGGTGGCAAGAGTGGCGGTCATGTGCGTGTTCTCCCTGTGTTGGGGGAGTAAGGCAGCAGGAAGCGATAGCCTGCAGATTTCCCTGCTGCCCCAGTCCCTCAACCCCTTACCGTCTCACTGCCCGCCCATCTCCTTCTTGAACTGCTCGAAGTCGACCTGCATGCCGTTGAAGATGGTGCTCCAGTGGCGGGTCAGAGCCGCCATGGCGACGGCTTCCTGGATCTCCTCGTCGGTGGCGCCGGCGCGCTTGGCGTCCTGCGTGTCCGACCAGATGCAGTAGCTGCAGGGAATCTGCGCCGCGACCGCCAGCGAGATCAGCGACTTGACCTTCGGCGGCAGCGCCGTCTTGTCGCTGAGCTCGATGGCCTTGACCTCGGCCCATGCGCCGGGCAGACCGGCCTTGGGAAACTGTTTGATGAAGCTCGGCACGCCGCCCATCGTCGACTGGATGTCCTTCAGCGTCGCATCGTAATCGTCGGCATTGGCAAGCAACGGCTGCGCGAGCATGGCAAGCGAGCCCAGAACGACGGCGCGGCTCAATCTGACTGCGAGAAAGGCAAACATCGGAATTCCTCCTTGCTGTGGTTGACGCGCCGGCAATCGGCCGCGTGACCTAGACAGGATGATGGGGCGGATCGAAAAGTTCGCTGGGCCGGCGAACTTCACGAAGATGTCATTCCTCGAGGCGCGGCGGCCGTTCGCAGGTGTGGACGCGCATCATGCGCACCTGGCGCTCGCCGTGGATCAAAACGATGGCGAAGCTTGGCGGGCAATGGAACGGGTTCTCGGGTGGGTTGACGAAATCGCCCTCGAGCACGGTGACGTTGGCGCTGACCAGCGCCCGCACCGGCTCATGGCGAACCCCGGCGCCGACATCCTCGTCGATGGCCTCGCCGAACAGATGGCGCCCAATGCCGCGCGGCCCGCCGGCGAAGGCGATGTCGAGCTCCTCGGCATAGTGGGAAAGCACACGCTCCTTGCCGCCGCGCTGCAGCGAGCGGTATTCCTCGGTGTAGAAAGCCAGCCGCTCCGCCACCAGCTTCTGATGCTCCCTGTCGGGCAGGCCGGCCGATGCAAGCAGCAGCTCCGAAAGCCTGATCTTGGCGTCAGCCAGCCGGCTGCGCACGGTGCCCACCGGCACGCCCAGAACGGTCGATATCTCCTCGTAGCCCGGCGAGCTGCCGAAATAGCGCAGCATCACGGTAGCGCGTTGCATTTCCGGCAGATGCGCCAGCGCAGCCCACACCCAGTCGCGCAGGTCGCGGCTTTCGATGCGGCTCTCGATGCGTTCCTCGTCGGCAAGCTCGCGGAATGCGCGCTCGGTTTCGGCGGGTCCGGCACAGGGCCGGCGCCGTCGCAGCGCCATCAGGCAATGGTTCCTGAGAATCGAATGCAGCCAGCCGCCGACGGCGGCGGGATCGCGAAGGCCGTCCAGCCGGACGAGCGCGGTGAGGAACGTGTCGTGGACCGCGTCCTCGGCATCGCCGGTGTAGCCCAGCATCGACAGGGCCATGGCATGGAGTTGCGGACGGTAGCGCTCGAACAACAGGCCGAAACCGTTCGCCTCGCCGAAGCGCGCAGCCATCACCAGCGCCGCATCGGGCTGGCCTCGACCGCGATCAAAACTGGCTTGCCCCATGGCCTGATCCCCTTTCCTGATCATATCACAAGGGACAGGATGCGATGAGCGACCGGAAAGTTCGGATGCCTGTATTCATCGACCCGAACTCGTCTAATTCAGCGACAGCGCCGTCCGAAACTCCTGGGTCGAGTTGCGGCTGGGATAGGGTTCGTCCGGCACGGGAATGCCTAGATGGGCGCAAAGCGGCGCCCAGCCGTCGCCGAGCTTGTGGACCAGCAGACGTTCGGCCGGCACGGTATTCAGCACCGCCTCGACATTGTCCCGATAGATCGCGATCGCGTGGGCGCGATCCTGCGGGCGGCCGTCAAAAACCTGTTTCGAAACGAGCGAGATGCCGAGCGAGTCATGGTCCGTGCTGCCGGCGATGGCGGGCAGGAGCGTCTTTTCGAAACTCTCCCACCAGCTTTCGGGCGAGCGCCAGGTCAGGATGACGCGCGCCTGGGGATAGATTTCGATCAGCTCGCGCCAGTAATGCGCCGAGGGCCAGTCGACGCAGGATTTATAACCGGCAAAGAGCCTACCCCAGTCGGGCGCGGCGCCCTTGGCCAGCGCCCGCCAGAGCGCCTTCTGCTCCTCATGCGCCATCACCTCCGACATATGATGGCAAGGGCCGAAACCGAGCATGGTAAGCGCCTCGCGCATCGAATCCGTCCCGGTCCGGCCAAAGCCGGTTCCAATCACCTTGAGCGACATTTCCCCTCCTCCACTTCTCCACGTCTTCCAGCGGCTACGATCAATCTCCCTGGACCACGAGCCGCAGGCGGTTGCCTTCCGGATCGGCGGTCGAGATAACGCGACCGTCCCTTTTCACCGGTATGTCGGCCGCTTCGAGCCTGCGCTCCACGGCGGCGAGCTCCTGCGCCGAGCCAAGCTCGATGGTGAAATGGTCGAGGCCGGCTGCACCCGGCGGCGGCTCGCGCAGCTCGTCGCGCGCCCAGATGTTGAAGGCCACCATGTGGGCGCGGCGCGCCGTGCCGCAGTCGAACATGCCGAAGGTCCGGGACTGGATATGCGGCCGGAAGCCGAGCACGCCGAGATAGAATTTCATCAGCATCTCGGGCGCGCGGGCGCGCAAATGGATGTGGCCGATAAAGGCATCCTGCGCCATCCTCGGCTCGATATGGCCGGAGTTGCCGAGGTCGCGCAGCAGGCCCGACACGTCCAGCGGCTCGAGCCCCGAATGCGCGCTGCCGTCGGTGGCAATCAGCGTCACGCGGCCGTTGGGCGACATTTCGCGACGCAGCAAGCGCTCCGGCGTGTCGAAGCAGATCTCGATGCCGTTACCGGAGGGATCGGAGACATAGAGCGATTCCGAAACCAGGTGATCCTGGGCGCTGGACCGTAAGCCAGATGCCTTGAGGCGGGCGGCGGTGTGCGCTAGATCGCGGCGGCTGGTGATATGGATGGCGACGTGGAAGAGATCGCGCGACTTCTGCGGCAGCGGTGCCTCCGCGCCGGCGTGCAGCACGATCAGCGTCCGGCCGCCGGCGCCAAGCTCCGCCATGGTGGCGTCTTCGCCAAGCAGCGCCAACCCGAGCGCGTCGCGCCAGACATTCAAGGCCGCCGGCATGTCGGTCACCCTGAGATGGACCGGCCCGAGCCGGGTCACTGGAGACAGCAATCCTTCATCCATCGTCGTCTGTCCGATTGCGGCCAATGACATATTAGTTGTGAATGAAAAGTCTGTCGCGCTCCAAGTTCGGGTTGACCCCTTCCCGGCGGGCAGCGACTATTGCAACGGCCGGTTTTCTGGAATTGGTTCAGCAGGAGGAGATCGCATGGACGAGACCGAACAGTGGCGCAACATGGCGAGCGCGCCGCGGGACGGCAGCCGCATCCTGGTGACGGTGCGCTCCTCGGAGCAAGGACCGGCCGAGGTCGACATGGCCTACTGGTCGCGCGCCGACCAGTTCGGCGAGGAAGGTTGGCGGGCGTCGGACTCCTCGCCCGGCCGCGTCGTCGAATATGCCGAGCCGGAACTCAGATGCTGGATGCCGCTGCCGACCGCCGGACGCGGGTCGATGCCGAGCCCATGGGAGGGCGAGGACGTGCCGCTGGTGGATGGCGAGGGGATTTAGGGTGAAGCCCGCCGTGGATCGGAAGGCAGGCTTTCAAAGCCGAAACGAGGCGGGTCCTCGCCCGGCACGCCGGCGAGAGAGCGCTGCGCGGGCCGACGCCGCCAAGGCAAGAAGCCGGCTCACGAGCATTGGCAGACTTATTCTGGGAGCGCCGGGAAACCGTTGAGCTAGCTGCCGCTCCAAGTACCGCGCCTGGGCGATGTCGTGACGAAAGATTGCGGGTGGGTTGCCTTGGGGCCGGTAGAAACCGTCATCTTGCCGGAAGGGCCAGTCGGTCGGGCTGAATGGCAGCATTGACGTCTCCCACGTTTCAGGTTCGGCCAACTCTCTGGCGCGACCGTGATAAAGCTGGAGAAGGCAGCGTGATCGAAACGTGAAAAAAACCGCTTGGGACAGATAGCGGTTGAATTAGCAGGGGCGAAGCGAAAGAATTGCCATAACCGTGGCCGGGGCCGAACTCAATGATAGGGCCTCATCTTTATCTTCTGGGCGGATTTGATCTCGCCGGTACCGGCGCGGCTGCTCCAACCTTGAGCCGTAAGGCACGGGCGATGATGGCCTATCTCGCCCTGCAAGCCGGACAGGCACAATCGCGCGAGAAGCTGGCCGCCCTGCTCTGGAGCTTGAATGGCGAAACCCAGGCCCGGATGAGCCTCAGGCAAGCCGTTTCGGCCATCCGAAAGGCCATGCACAAGTGCGGCAGCGGACGGTTTGTGACGGACGGCGCCAGTGTCGCCCTGTATCTCGATGAGATCGACTTCGATGTCGCCCGGTTCGAGACGCTTGCGACAGGATCGTCGCCCGAACACCTCGAGCAGGCACTCGCCGCCTACCGCGGCGAGCTGCTCGACGGTCTTGGCTTGAAAGAGGAGCCGTTCGAGGACTGGCTTCGAGTTGAACGCGAGCGCCTGAGAACGATCGCGGTTGCAGCGCTGGACAGGCTGGTGGCGCATTACAGCGCGTCGAACGACCTTTCATCCTGTGCGCGCACGGCTGCGCGACTGCTCGCAATGGAGCCTCTGCGCGAAGATATCCACCGGGCATTGATGAGAGCCTATGCCGCGCAGGGCCGCATCAACCTTGCTCTCAAACAGTATGAGCTCTGCCGTGAGGCGCTGGAGAGAGATCTCGGACTGCCGCCAGAACTGGAAACGCGCCAACTGTACGAGGCTCTGCGGACACGCCGGATGAGTTCATCGCCCTACTCGAAGCGTCCGGTTGCGGCCGCCGAGCCGGCGGCCGGTTCGGGGGCAAATGCCGGTGGGAGCCTTTCCGGCGGCGAGCCGATTCCACCGACCACCCGTTACGTCAAATCGGCAGGAATCAACATTGCCTATCAGGTGACCGGCGAAGGGTTGATTGACCTCATATACGTGCCCGGCTGGGTCTCCAATCTCGACCTTGCCTGGGGCTCGCCGCGCTTCGCGCATGTGCTCAAGCGGCTCGGCACCTTTTCACGGCTGATCCGATTCGACAAACGCGGCACCGGTCTATCCGACCGCAATGTCGGCCTGCCGACGCTGGAAGAGCGCATGGAGGATGTGCGTGCGGTACTGGACGCAGTCGGCTCCACGCGAGCGGTGTTGTTCGGCAGCTCGGAGGGCGGTCCGATGTGCATGCTTTTCGCCACCACCTATCCCGAGCGTACGTCCGCGCTGGTGCTTAACGGAACCTACGCCAAGGGCACTTGGTCAAAAGAGTATCCCTGGGCAAGAACTGTAGCGCAGGTGGACGACGATGTAGCGGCCATGGAGCGGCAATGGGGCAAGCCCGCCGACATGAGCAATGCAGCGCCGAGCCTGACCGAAAACATGGTCGAACGCGAATGGTTCGCCGCCTATCTCCGGAATTCGGCCTCGCCCGCCGATGCAATCGCGCTCTGGCGCTGGGGTACCGAAGTCGACGTTCGCGACATCCTGCCGGCGATCCGCGTCCCGACGCTGGTCGTGCAGAGGACGGACGACCGTTGGGTACGCCCAGAGGAAGGGCGCTATTTGGCAACCCACATCCAAGGCGCTAGATACGTCGAGCTGGCCGGCAGAGACCACGTGATCTGGGGTGAAGATTGCGACCGCCTGGTTGACGAGATACGAAGCTTCGTCGCCGGATTGACGTCCCGAAAGACCATCTCTGCGCTCACCGGATGAGCGGCGGCATGTCGTCGGCAGAACTGCTCATTTCGCCATCAGTGGGAAGATTGGAGGTTCCGACGCCGCACCAATAGGCGCGCAGCGCCTCAGAACAAAAACGCCGCCGTGGCCGGATCAGGTCCCGTCCGGCCGTCGGCCGAATCCAGACCGTGAACGGTCTGCATGTCGTCCGCGTCCAACTCGAAACCGAAGACGTCGAAATTGCCGGCGATACGCTCCTGGTGGATCGACTTCGGAATGACGATCAGCCCTTCCTGCAAATGCCAGCGGATGATGACCTGCGCCACCGACTTGCCGTGCTTCTCCGCGATCTTCTCCAGCGTCGGGTCGGCCAGCAGCCGGCCGCTGCCCAGCGGGCTCCAGCTCTCGATATGGATGTTGTGCTTCTCGTGGAACTCGCGCTTGTCGCGCTGCTGGAAGCGCGGGTGCAGTTCGATCTGGTTGACGACCGGCGTCACGCCGGTCTCGCCGATGATGCGCTCCAGATGCTCCTGGTTGAAGTTCGACACGCCGACCGATTTTATCCGCCTGGCCTTCTGCAGCTCGACCAGCGTCTTCCAGGCCTCGACATATTTGTTCTGGCTGGGCACCGGCCAGTGGATGAGGAAGAGGTCGATCTTGTCGATGCCGAGCTTTTGCATCGTATCGTCGAAGGCGCGCAGCGCTGCGTCACGCTGATGCGCGCCGTTGCGGAGCTTGGAGGTGATGAAGAGTTCGGATCGCGGCACGCCGGCGGCGCGGATCGCCTCGCCGACGCCTTCCTCGTTGCGATAACCCTCGGCGGTGTCGATCAGCCGGTAGCCGGCCCCGACGCCCCAGCGAACGACCTTGGCGGTGATGTCGGGATCGACCTGCCACACACCGAGCCCGATTTGGGGGATGGCGGCGCCGTCGTTCAATGTGAGCTGTTCGGGCATGGGGAATCCTTTTGGGAGGGAGGGTGATGCCGACTATGTAGGCCGTGGGTTGGGGAATGCCAGTCGGGGTGGAGCTGGCGCCGCCGGCAGTTGCGGCGCCTCAGCCCCTCGCCCCGAACCGCAACCCATCCATCAAAAGCTTCACCAGCCGCCCCGACCGTTCTCGCCAGTCCGGCGTGTTCGGCGCTGAGTAGATGCCGCCCAGCGCGTGCATCACATCGGAAGCGTCGACGTCGGCGCGGATTTTCCCCGAGGCGGCGGCGGCCTCGATCAGGCCTCGCATGGCGCCGGAGACGCGGCCGGACGTGTCGGAGAACAGCGTCGAGTTGGTGGTGAGCAATAGGCGCAGGCTGGTGGCGAGGCCACGCTTGGTGGCGATGTAGTCGACGAAGCGCTGCATCCAGAGCTCCAGCGCGACATCGGCCGGATGCTCGCGCGCCAGTTCGTCAGCCGCCTGGCAGAGCCCTTCCACCTCGCGGCGGTAGACCACCTCGACCAGATGCTCGCGCGTCGGGAAATGGCGGTAGAGCGTGCCTATGCCGACCCCCGCCCGCTTGGCGATCTCCTCCAGCGAGGCATCGACGCCGTCGCTCGCGAAAGTCTGCGCCGCCACCTCGACCAGTCTGTCGCGGTTGCGTTGCGCATCGGCGCGTAGCGGCTTTGGCGCCTGCGCGTCGCGCGTCGCTTCAGCGGTCATTTCCCGGTCGGGCACTTTTTTCTCCACCAACGCAATATGGGGGGTTGAACCATGACTGGCCAGACCCCAGTTAAATAAACGGAGGCACCTCCGTTTTAGTGGAGTGGCTTTATCATATAACCAGGGGAAGCGGTATGTCACGTAGAGAAGGACGGAAAGCTTTCCCTGCCCGCTGGAGCCGCGCGCGTTCTGCGACGCCTGTGGTTGGCGAATCCGCTCGTGAGTTCGTCATCCTGGGGCGAAGCAAGGAGCGAAGCGACGCGGCGCAGCCTCTGGGATCCATGCCATACCCTGCGAGCGGCTCCGGTGCAGAATTCTGGCCTGCCGCGTTTCTCGGCAAACGTCACGGTATGGATCCTTGGGTCAAGCCCGAGGATGACGACCGCGAAGGTCGCGTCCCCAGGCTGCCGTTACCCTTGCCCCTCTCCTCCCAAGCCCCATTTCCATCCGCCTAGCGTCCAGCAATCGGAGCCCGACGCCCTATGACCAGCCAGACAATCATCGATCCTCCCGAAGACGGCCACGTCTTGAACGGCAAGGCCAGTCCCACCACGCTTTCCCTCAACCTCACCATCAACGGCCGCGACCATGCGCTCGACGTCGAGCCGCGCGTGACGCTGCTCGACGCGCTGCGCGACCGGCTGCATCTCAGCGGCACCAAGAAGGGCTGCGACCAGGGCCAGTGCGGCGCCTGCACCGTCCATGTCGACGGCGAGCGCGTGCTTGCCTGCCTGACCTTGGCGGCCCAGGTCGAGGGCCGCTCGATCACCACCATCGAAGGGCTCGCCGACGAGGACGGCACGCTGCACGCCGTGCAGGCCGCCTTCCTCGATCAGGACGCCTTCCAGTGCGGCTACTGCACGCCGGGGCAGATCATGTCGGCGGTGGCCTGCATCCGCGAGGGCCATGCCGGCTCCGACGAAGAGATCCGCGAATACATGGCGGGCAATCTTTGCCGCTGCGGCGCCTACCCGAACATCGTCGCCGCCGTCCGCCAAGCCGCACAGGAGCTGCGCTCATGAGAGATTTTTCCTACCTCCGCGCTGACAGCGTGGAAGCCGCGCGCAACGCCGCCGCCCTTCCCGGCGCCATGCTGCTTGCCGGCGGCACGACGCTCATCGACCTCGCCAAATGCGGCGTCGCCGAACCTTCGACCGTCATCGACATCAGCCATATCGAAGGGCTCAACGCCATCGATGTCACCGCCGAGCGCGCGGTGATCGGCACGCTGGCGAAGATGAGCCACGTCGCCGACAATGCCGAGGTGAAAAGCCTGTTCCCGGCCGTGTCGGAAGCGCTCTGGCAGGCGGCCTCGGCGCAACTGCGCAACATGGCGACCATCGGCGGCAATCTGATGCAGCGCACGCGCTGCCCCTATTTCCGCGATCCGCAAAACTTCCCGGCCTGCAACAAGCGCGCGCCGGGCAGCGGCTGCTCGGCGATCGGCGGGGTGACGCGCGGCCATGCGGTGCTCGGCGCGAGCGAAGCCTGCATCGCCACCTATCCGGGCGATCTGGCGGTGGCGCTCGTCGCCTTCGACGCCGAGGTCGATCTTGGCGAACGCAAGCTCAAGGTCGAGGACTTCTTCCTCGCCCCCGGCGCAACCGCCGAACAGGAGCACGACATCCGCCCCGGCGAAGTCATCACGGCCATCGAAATCCCCGGCTCGGCCGCGGCCAGGCGCTCGACCTACATCAAGGTGCGCGACCGCCAGTCCTATGAATTCGCCGCAGCCAGCGCAGCAGTAGGGCTGGAGCTCGAAGGCGACGGCCGCACCGTCCGCGACATCCGCGTCGCGCTCGGCGGCGTCGCCACCAAGCCGTGGCGCGTGCGCGCCGTCGAGGAGGCGCTGAAGGGCAAGGCGCTCGACGAAGCCACGGTCCGCGAGGCGAGCGTGCTCGCCATGGAGGGCGCCGTCGACCATGGCGCCAACCACTACAAGATCGCCTTGGCGCCGCGCGTGATCGCCCGCGCCATCCTCAAATTGGGAGAGACGGCATGACCGTTCATGACATGAAACACGCCACGTCCGACAGCGCGCGCCTCGAAGCGGTCGGCGGGCGCCTGTCGCGCGTCGACGGCCCGGCCAAGATCACCGGTGCTGCGCACTACGCCGTCGAGCAGCAGCTCGAAGGGCTGACGCATGCGGTGCTGGTCGGCGCGACGATAGCCGCAGGCAAGGTGACCGCGATCGACAGCAGAGCGGCCGAAACCGCGCCCGGCGTGCTGGCCGTGCTGACTCCCGACACCATCATGGAGCTGAAGGGCGCATCGGACTGGCTCGGCAACCCGCCTTCACAGCCGACCTACGCGCCGCTCGTGCGCGAGGTCACCTTTTCCGGCCAGCATGTCGCGGCCGTGGTGGCCGAGACTTTCGAGCAGGCGGTGGCGGCGGCCGCACTCGTCAAGGTCTGGTATGACGAGAGCCCGGCCATCGTCGATCTTAGCGACGGCAAGGCAGGCGACGGCTTCCCGATCGACGCCATGACCAAGGAATGGGGCGACGCGCAAGCGGCGTTCGCCGCCGCACCCGTTCGCGTCTGCGCAGCCTATAACACGCCGCGCGAATTCCAGGCGGCGATGGAGCCGCATGGGTTGATCGCGCGGTGGGAGGGCGAGGAGCTGACCATCTGGGAGCCGAGCCAGTGGCTCGACGGCATGGCCCGCACCTATGCCGAGTGGTTCGGCGTGCCGTTCGAGAATGTGCGGCTGGTCTCGCCCTATATCGGCGGCGGCTTCGGCTCCAAGGCGCTGGCGCTGGCGCACAGCGCGGTCGCGGCGGCTGCCGCCAGGATGCTCGGACGTCCGGTGAAGCTGGTGCTCAACCGTCCGCAGAATTTCACGTCCTATGGCGGCCGCGCCGCGACGCGGCAGACCGTTGCCATCGGCGCCGACAGAGACGGCAGGATCCAGTCGATCGTGCATCGCGGCGTCAACGAGACGGCCGTCGACGGCATGTGGGTCGAGCCGCTCGGCTCGGTCACCTCGATCATGTATGCCACGCCCAACTTCTCCTCGAAGCAGAATGTCGTGCGGGTCAACACGGTGGTGCCGGGAGCAAAACGCGCGCCGGGCGAGAACCCGAGCGCCTTCGGCATCGAATGCGCCATCGACGAGCTCGCCCATGAACTCGGGATCGATCCGCTGGAGATGCGGCTGATCAACTATGCCGAACAGGATCCGCATGCGAAGAAGGCATGGTCGACACGCCAGTTGCGCGAGGCGTTTGCCGCCGGCGCCGAAGCCTTCGGCTGGGCCAAGCGCTCGCCTCAGCCACGCTCGATGCGCGACGGCCGCCAGCTCATCGGCTGGGGCATGGCGGCCGGCACCTATCCGGTGCGGCGCGCGCATGGCGAGGCGGTGGTGAAGCTCATGGCCGACGGTTCGGTCGAGGTCGAAAGCTCCTCCATCGACATGGGCCAGGGCACTTACACGATCCTGGCGCAGACGGCGGCCGAAACGCTCGGCGTGCCGGTGGAGCATGTGTCGGTGAAGCTCGGCGACTCGCATTTCGCCCGCGCCGGCGTCACCGGCGGCTCGCGGCTGGCCGGCGTGATGACCGGCGCCGTCTACAAGGCGGCCGGCCAGGCGCTGGACGAGCTGATCGGGCTGGCGCTTTCCGACCCGCGCTCGCCCTTCCAGAAGCTGCAGGCAAATACGCTGTTGGTAAAGGACGGCCGCATCGCCTCGCCGCGTGGCGAAGGGCCGGAGCTGTCGATCGCCGAGTTCATGGTGGCGATCGGCCGCGACCAGATCGAAGCCAAGGGCGACACGCTGCCGGCCAGCACGACGCCGGAAGAGCGCTACAAGAACTACACCACGATAACCATGTCGATCCCGCACACAGAAGGCGACTATTCGCGCCATTCCTGGTGCGCGCATTTCGTCGAGGTGCGCGTCGACGAGGATTTCGGCACGGTGCGCGTGTCGCGCGTGGTGTCGGCGCTGGATTCAGGCCGGCTCTACAACCCCAAGCTGGCGGAGAGCCAGTGGAAGGGCGGCATCATCATGGGCATCGGCCAGGCGCTGCTCGAAGAAGGCATCGTCGACCGCCGCCACGGCCGCATCGTCAACGGCAATTTCGCCGACTACATGCTGCCGACCAACGCCGATATCCCCGACATCCAGACGATCTCGGTCGGCATCCCCGACCCGCACTCCTCCGCCCTTGGGGGCAAGGGCGTGGGCGAACTGGCAATCGTCGGCATCGCGCCGGCGATTGCCAACGCAGTGTTCCATGCGACGGGCAAGAGGATAAGGGATTTGCCGATCACGCTGGAGAAATTGATCGAGTAATTTTCCGCTCAAGGTAGAGGCTACGGCTCCGTCGCTTTCGCCAAATCCCGACGACCTCGCGGTCGGCCCTTCCACCAGATCGAAGAAACCTGCTTTGGCAACGAAACAGCTGGGGCGATGACAGAACCCGCAACAACAGTCCGACCAGTTCGGCGGGCCGGCCAATGCCCGACGGCAAGCGGCCAGGCCCTGGAGGCTGGAACCGCATCCATCTGATCGTCGAGGATCTTGCGGAGGAGGTTAACCGGTTGCGGGCGGCGAGTCTCAGCTTCCGCAATGAAATCGTCCCGGGTCCAGGCGGATCGCAGATATTGCTGATCGATCCGTCCGGCAATCTGGCGGAGCTGTTTCAGCCGGTCCGGTGAGGGTGCTTGTCGCCGGAAGACAGCGGAACAGCACCCCACGCGATGTAGGCGGCACCGATCATTTCACGCTCAAATTCTTCACCTCGTTGGGCCGGTAGGTGTCCATGGCCGCGCCGTTGCGATCCTCCTCCAACAGCGACTTGCTGCCGAAGGAGGCGCGCAGGCCCACCAGGTATTTGTGGGTCTCGCCGAGGTCGGTTGAACCGATCTTCATCTGCTCCAATTGATAGCGCGCGAACACTGACCACGGTGTGTCGTTGAACCGGTACATGGCCTGGAGAGCGCCGCCGGATACGTCCAGGTTCACCCCCTGGTCCGTTCTGCTGAAGCTGAGTTCCGCATCCAGGCGAAGGTTATCCTGGACGAAGTAGCGTGCGACGGCGCGGACGTTCCATTGGTCGGAGTTGAGGGAATCCTCGTTTGCCCGGCCAAAGGCCGCCTGGCCGTAAAGGGTAAGATTGCCAAAGTAGATCTGGGCTTCCGGACCGACCGCCCAGGAACTCGCCTTCCCGTCGAAATCGCCAAAGTCCACCGACGTATAAGTCGCGAACACACCGGCGGCAAATCTGTCGGGGTCCCGGTAGTATCCGTGGATCGCGCCGCCAACGCCGCCCCAATGAGCGAAATCGTCGTCCCAGATCCGGTCATAGGTGAGGTCGCCCTGGAAGTTCCAGCGCTGGGCGAACGGAATGTTGACGCGGGCGGCGCCCCCTGCGGCGTGCACGGTGTCGCCGATGCTGGTAAAGCGAAGCCCGCCCAGGTAGATCTCGCCGTAGCCGGAAATATGCGGCGTCACCACCGTCTCTCCGGCCAGCGGCTGCGGTGCGTCGGCGGCGTACGCGAACGTCGTGGCGACCAGCGACGCAGCGATGATTGAAAAGCGATGCATTAGGAGCCCCCGAATTCGAATATGCGTCCTGCGGTCCGGACGAATGCCGGGCTCGGTCTTGCATTGTTCGCCGTCCGGCGTCTTGGGCTGGACCGCAGCGGAATTGTCCTGGAAAGCGCTGCCGCACTTGACGCGCCAGTGTGGCCATCCGGCCACCAGCCGACCGGCCTGCTCATTCCTGTCGCCTTTCCCCCCGCCACAAGCAAACCCCGGTGCGAGGCCAGGGTTTCGTGCGGTCTGTCGGATCAGAACTTGTAGCTGAGGCCGACCCGCAGATCGTGCGTCTTGAGATCGACGCTCGTCGCCGTGGGAAGACCGGATGCGATCGAGAGAGCCTTGCTGCCGAAATCGGAGTAGCGGTACTCGACCCGAGCGATCCATTTATCGGTGAAGGCGTGCTCGACGCCGGCTCCAACCGTCCAGCCAACATGGGTGTCGTCGTGGAGCGGTATGTCACCACTGGAGGTGCCGGTGATGCCGGTAATTTCATACTTGGCCGCGGCCACGCCCGCAGTGATGTAAGGCAACGTCCGATCGAACGCATAGCCGGCGCGCAGCCGCGCCGACCCCGACCACTGGAGCTCGCTCTTAAGAATAGTGCTGCCGCCATTGGCAAGGGTCGTCAGTCCTTCGACGTTACTGTACGCGATGTCCGCCTCAACACCGAGCACGAAGCGGTTCGCCATCTCCTGATTGAAGCCGATATGGATGCCGCCAATGAAACCGTCCGGATCGACAGGAGCGTTAATATCGGTGCCCCCAATACCACCGCCAGAGATGAAGAGATTGGATTTTCCGGCAGCGTAACCGAAGTGAACGCCGGCATAGAGCCCGGACCAGTGGTAATCGGCGGCAATGGGCAAGGTTTCATTGATGTCCGCCGCGGGCGCCATGCCGACAGATGCGAGAATAACGGCCGTAGCGAGAAGAATCGTTTTCATTGTTGTTTGCTGCCCCCAGGGTGTTGCGCTACCCCGCTGCCGAAATGCTCAGCGGGATCCAGTTAACGTCAAGAGCCCCGATGTTGCATTGTTCGCAGCCCGCGTCTTGGGCTGCACCGCACTGGAATTGTCCCGGAAAGCGCTGCCGCGCATGTCCGGCCAGTGTGGCAGTTCGGCATCAGCCGACAGGCGCGCGCTCACTCCCGGCGACCGCGGCATTGGCGCCTCCCCGGCTCACGTCGGCCGGCGTTTTTTCGTTTCCGGCACAAGCAAGAAACCCGGCGCGAGGCCGGGTTCCTACCTGTTCGCGCAAACAGAGATCAGCATTGCTACGCGCTAGCCCTGGCCGGCGAACTATCTGGCGCTGCTCGGCGTCGAGCCGAAGCGGCGGCGGAAGCAGCGGTTGAAATAGGAGACGTCTGAGAAGCCGCTCAGCAGCGCGATCTCGCTGATGCGCATACGGTCGTTGCGCCTGTCGGAAAGCATGCGATGGGCCCTTTGCAAGCGCAATTCGAGAACGCGCTCGGCGAAGCTCACCCCGCTTTCCTGCAAGAGGTCATGGACATAGCGGGGCGAGAGCCGCAACTGCTGGGCAACGCGCTGGGCCGAGATGGACGGATCGGCGAAATTGTCCCTGATCTTGTCGAGGATTGCCTGGAGCCTTGCCGCGCGCAGGCCGCGCATGCCAGCGAGCTCGGCGGGCTCGCCCTTGGCGCCGGTTACCAGGCCGATCAGATCGACGATCGTTTCGGTGGCATGGGTGACAAGGTCCGGCGACACCAGAGCCGGACCAGCTTCCAGGAAGTTGCAATAGCGCCTGAGCATGCCGAGCGCCTCATTGTCGGCCGCCACGGTCAGTGCCAGCCGGTCCTCGACATGGGCGAAGGCACTCTCCAGGATCTCGCGCGGAACGACGATGTTGGCCCAGACATTGCTGTCGCCGCCGCTCATTTCCAGCGCCTCCGAGGCAGATACCAGCGCGGCTTCGCCCTTGCCCACGCTGTAGTCGCGGCCGGCCTGGGCGCCGCTCAGCCTGGTGTCGCCATGGTTGATCAAGAGGAGATAGCCGTCGCGGCCGTCGTCGGCGATGTTGCGGGCCTTGCGGCTGGCATGCCGGATGGTTCCGGCCATCTGCCCCAGCACCACCGGCCCGACGGGCGTGGCTTCGATCTCGGCCGCGAATGGCTGGTTGGCCGCGATGGCATATTCGACCGACCATATCTCGGCGACGTGGATGTCCTGCCAGAGCGCGAAGCGCGCGCGGTCGTCGAGATGCCCAGGCAGGTCGAGCGACGAGAAGACGTTCTTTTTCAAGAGCAACCTGGCCTTTCTGCGCGCGCGTCTTCACTTGGACGGGCACCGTATTGGACCAGTTCACATCTTGTCCAGAGCCGCAAAATATCTATGCATGCCAGGACAATTCCGTTGCTGTTCTGGACAAGAACTCACCCGAATTTCATCGACCCGATCGGAAAATTTCAAGAATACTCGGAAATGTCAGCTCGAATCGGCGGCGCCCTGCCGATCGTAGCGGAAAGCGGATCCAGGCTGTGGAGCCGGCGGCAAAGCCGCCAATCTCCCCCACGTGGGATCCCTCGTGGGGGAGATCAGTCGCCCATTCTCTTTCGCCAATCTCCAATGTCGGCTACCAGTCCAACCCGAACACCAGCTTGCGAAATGCAGGCCGCCGGCGGCCATGTGAGTGTAGGCCTCGGTTGCCTCGTTCTGCGAAAACACCTTGTCGACGACCGATCAGCTCCAGCAGCTTGCCGTCCCAGTCGGGTCGCGCGGTAGTTGATCAGGTGATCGGCGCCGAGCGCCTTGGCCCGATCGAGCTTCTCGTCCGAGGACCAAGTAATGACGGTGGCCCCCGGCCGCCTTGGCGAGCTGCAGCGTGAAGATCGAGACGCCGCCCGTGCCGAGCAGCACGACGACCGAGCCCGGCCCGACATCGGCGGCACGGAGCGCGTTCCAGGCAGTGGTGCCGGCGCTCGGCAAGGTCGAGGCTGCAATCCGCGCTTCGGAAAGGTGTTAAGCGCCATTTCCTTCGCATTCCCGAGGATGCCACGCCATCATAAGTCCTGTATGGTCGCCACATGTCTCGGAGGGCGACCATGCAAAACGGATTGGCAAAATTCATCATGGCTGCTCCCATCACGGCCACCCTGCTGGCCGCAGCGCCCGCCCATGCCGCCTCCTGCGCCTGGTCCGCCAAGATGGAAGAAGACGAGGGCGGCAGCGTGATGACGGCGTCGGTCTGCGGCGGGCCGAAGGGCGATGCGCATCTGATGCTGGCCTGCTTCGACAGACCGGTGCTGAGCTATGATCTGGGCGCCGCCGGCGGACAGCTCGAGCCCGGCATCAGCGGCTCCTTCACCTTCAAGGCCGGGGGCAAGAGCGTGACCAAAAAGCTCGAGCTCGAGGCGATGTACAATTACTTCACCGCCGAGCTCTCCGGTCCCGCCGACCCGTTGCTGGCGCTCTTGCGCGGCAAGGGCGAAGTGACGGTTTCCGCCGACAAATATGGCGAGATCAGCTTTCCGCTGAAAGGCTCAGGCGCCGCAATCGGCAAGGTGCTGGCAGCGTGCGGCAAGGGTTCAGGCGGCGAGGCGGACTGATGCCTGAGCGCGCGCCGGCGCCCGCGCGTTCCGTCGCTTTTCACGCCGTGCTTTGGAACGGCCATCGAAGAGCTTGATCTGCTGCTCGCCCGGCGTGTGAAGCGCGCCGACCGCGGCGTCTATCCATTCCCTCTCGTGGCCCTCGGGAATGCCCACCTGCTCGCCGGTCACCGTCACGGCTTCGAGGATGTCGCGCAGCCACTGGCGGTTGTTATGCGGTTGCGCGTCGGTGGCCAGCCCCATGGCGAAACCTTCCATCCCGCACCATATGACTCCCGCCGGCGATGATTGCCCTCGCGACAAGCGTGATCGATCCCAGAATGCCGGCCAGGCGGTCCATCCTGGGCCGCCGACGCTCCTCGCGAGGCCCGTTGCGCATCGCGCGACCCTGTCACCGGCCGCGACACAGGAGCTTTATCCATGAATCCGATCACCCTTTTCCTCACCGCTGTCTTTGCGCTCATCGGCGCCGGCGCCGGCGCGCTGGCCGGGCCATGGGCGGGCGTGCCGTTCTTCGTCATCGCGGCGCTGATCGCCGCCTCGCTGAAGATGGCCAACACCTGGCAACGCTTCGTCGTGCTGCGCGCCGGCAATCTGCTTGGCGTGCGCGGTCCCGGCCTGTTCATGATCGTCCCGGTCCTCGACAATGTCGTGGCGGTCATCGACCAGCGCATCCAGACCACCGCCTTCAACGCCGAGGAGGCGCTGACCAGGGATACCGTGCCGGTGAATGTCGACGCCGTCATCTTCTGGCACGTTCATGACGCGCGCCAGGCGGCGCTGGAAATCACCAACTACCGCGAGGCGATCGACCGCGTGGCGCAGACCTCGCTGCGCGAGATGATCGGTTCCTCGATGCTCTCCTCGCTGCTTGCCGACCGCCAAGCCGCCGATGCGCATCTGCGCGACGTCATCGGCGCCAAGACGGCCCAATGGGGCATCACCGTGATGTCGGTCGAGATCCGCGACGTCGCCATCCCCGTGGCGCTGCAGGACGCCATGTCGCGCCAGGCACAGGCCGAGCGGGAGAAGGAAGCGCGCGTCATCCTGGGCTCAGCCGAGGCCGAAGTGGCGGCCAAGTTCGTCGAGGCCGCCACCACCTATGCCGATCATCCGGCGGCGCTGCAACTGCGCGCCATGAACATCATCTATGAGACGACCAAGGAGCGAGGCGCCACGATCCTGATCCCGACCGGGCTGGTGGACAGCCTCAACCCAGCAGCGGCACTGGTTCAGGCCGGCGTGCTGAAAAGCGCAGCGTAGGGAGATTGCATCCTCCCGACGCATCATAAAAATCCGGTCCGGCTGATGCGCCATGACGCGCCAGCGGACCGGATTTGTCTTCGATGATCGATGGAACCTCAGTAGTCGGAGCCGCTCTCGACCACGACCGGACGATGATGGTGCCGATGGCCGATCGAACCGGTGACGACGACGGTGTCGTCACGGCGGTGATGGCGGTGACGCCAGCCGCGCTCGCCATTGTCATAGAAGGCGACCGTGCCGTGATGGCGGTGGTGCAGGCGGTGGCCTTCCTCATTGATGATGACCGCCGGGCGGTGGTGGTAATGATGCCTGTGATGCGTGCCGATGACGATATCGGCCTCGGCCGCGGAAGCCACGGTGGGGGCGGCGACAAAAAGCGCCAGGGCAGCAAGAAGCACTGTTTTCATTGCTCTTTTCCTAATTTCTGATCATCCCTTCGCCGGGGTAAACCGCTGCCCGCCGCTTTGGTTCCGGGGCAAGGCGGACATCGCCATCCGCTTCCGGCGCTCGATCGAGATCAGGTGGGAGGATGGGCCGGTGCCGCAGTGGATGGGGTTCGTTGGGGTAGCCGAGGCACCGGCCGAAGGCGGAATGGGCACCGCCGCAAGGCAAAGATAGTCTTCGCGGCCGGCGGCGAAATTACGCGATCACGGAAGCCTGGAATCTCTCCCTTGAGAGGTCCAAGGAAGATCACTCGCTCCTTCGTCCAGCCACCGCAATCACTGCTGCGACCGCCACCAGCACCGACGCCGCAGCGAAGGTGAACCGCATTCCGCCGGCAACCGCCTCAGGCGGCGCCGCCGCGATGTTCCCCGTCCCCACGGCGAAGGCGAACACCGCGCCCATCACCGCCGTGCCGGTGACGAGGCCGAGATTGCGCGAGAGGCTGAGCATGCCCGACACCACGCCGCGCTCGTTCCTGTCGACATCGGCCATGACGGCCGTGTTGTTGGCCGCCTGGAAGAGCTGGTAGCCCGGCGTGAGCAGTATGATCGCCGCCGCGTAGCCGGCAACGCCGAAGAGGCCTGGCAGGGCGGCCAGCGCGACGCAGCCGGCGACCATCAGCATCAGCCCGGCGGTGACCATCGCCGCCGCGCCGAGGCGGTCGACGACGCGCCCGGCAATGACGCCGCACAGTGCCGAGACGACAGGCCCGATCGACAGCACGGCCCCGGTTGCCGCGTCGCCGAGGCCCAAGGCGCGCGACAGGAAGAAGGGGCCGACAACCAGCGTCGCCATCATCACCGTCGAAACCAGCGCGTTCATGGCGAGGCTCGGCGCCAGCACCGGGTCGCGCAACAGCGCGAGCTTGACCAGGGGTGACGCCACCTTGGCCTCAACGATAAGGAACAACACCGCGCCGGCCGCGGCCGCGCCGAGCAGCGCGATGTTCAGGCCGCCGAAATGGCCGCGCCCCATGGTCATGGACAACGCATAGGCGGCAAGCGTGGCGGCAAGCAGCAGCGTGCCCAGCATATCGAAACGACCCCTCGCCTCTCCACGGACACCTGTCGCTCGTCGGACGATACCTGCTGCTTTGCCGGCTGGCATCGCTCGGCGGACGATGCCAGCCGCTTCGCTGGCGGGCATCGCCGCTGGAAGGAAGCGCCAGGCGGCGAGCAGCGCGACGGCGCCGAGCCCGGCGTTGACGAGGAAGATCGAGCGCCAGCCGAGAATGGCGATCAGCACGCCGCCAAGCGAAGGCCCCAGTGCCGTGCCGACCGCCGACATGGTGCCGAGCAGACCCATGGCGCTGCCGGTGCGTTCCTTCGGCACCGTCTCGCCGACGAAAGCCATCGTCAGCGC
Organism: Mesorhizobium sp. B3-1-8; assembly: GCF_006439495.1. NCBI lineage: Bacteria > Pseudomonadati > Pseudomonadota > Alphaproteobacteria > Hyphomicrobiales > Phyllobacteriaceae > Mesorhizobium > Mesorhizobium sp. B3-1-8. The sequence continues at coordinate 168,506 of NZ_VFTK01000002.1, read as the reverse complement.
CATCATCACCGCCGCGCCCAGGCCTTGCACGGCGCGGGCGCCGATCAGAAAGGCCAGCGACGGCGCGAGCGCGGCGGCAAACGAGGCGGCGCTGAACAGCGTCAGGCCAACAATCAGCAGCGGCCGGCGGCCGACGAGATCGCCGAGACGCCCGACGCTGACGATCAGCGCGGTGATAGCGAGCAGATAGGCCAGCACCACCCATTGCACCGCCGCAAAGGACGCCGCGAAGGCCAAGCTCAGCGTCGGCAGCGCGACATTGGCGATGCTGGTGCCGAGCGAGGAGACGAGCATGGCAAGCGACAGGCTGGCCAGCGCGCCAGCCGCCGAATGGCTTCCAGGCGCGGCGCGGGTTTCGGCGATGTCGGCCATGATCTTCTCCGTCGGTTGAACTTGCCGGGGAAGATAAGCGCGCGTCTGACATGGCGGAACGCGCAGCGCTTGCACCTGAACAGTGCATCAAACGCCATGTCCGTTTGACGGATCCATGCTATGGTCGCGCCATGTCGCGACCCGATCTCAACCTGCTCGTCACGCTGGATGTGCTGCTTGCCGAGGGCAGCGTCGCCAAGGCCGCGCGGCGCCTGAAGCTCAGCCCCTCGGCGATGAGCCGGGCGCTGGCGAGGCTGCGCGAGACAACCGGCGACCCGCTTCTGGTGCGCGCCGGACGCGGCCTTGTGCCGACGCCGCGCGCCATCGAGCTGGGCGCCGAGGTCGGCCGGCTGGTGACGGAAGCCGAAGCGGTGCTGCGGCCGGCCGAACGGCTCGAGCTTGCGCGGCTCGACCGCAGCTTCACGCTCCGCAACAGCGACGGTTTCGTCGAGAATTTCGGTCCGGCGCTGCTCGCCCGCGTGGCCGAGGAGGCGCCGGGCGTGCAATTGCGCTTCGTGCCCAAGCCCGACAAGGACAGCGGCCCGATGCGCGGGGGCGCGGTCGATCTGGAGACCGGCGTGGTCGGCGGCTCGACCGGACCCGAGATACGCACGCAGGCGCTGTTCCGCGACCGATTCGTCGGCGTCGCGCGCGCCGGCCATCCTTTGAGCGAAGGCCGCATCACCGCCGCCCGCTTCGCCGCCGGCCGGCACATATTGATCTCGCGCCGTGGCCTCGACCGCGGCCCGATGGACGACGCCTTGGAACACGCCGGACTGACGCGGAAAGTCACGACCGTGGTCGGCGGCTTTGCCGAGGCGCTGGCGCTGGCACGCGGCTCCGACCTCATCGCCACCGTGCCGGAGCGCTATACCGGCACCCTGCGCGAGGGCCTGTTCACCTTCACGCTGCCGGTGAAGCTCGCCGCGCTGACGATCTCGCTCTTGTGGCACCCGAGGCTCGATGCCGATCCGGCGCACCGCTGGTTGCGCGGGCTGGTGAAAGAGGTGTGCCGCCTTTCCTCTCCCTCCTTTCACCACGGCGAGGAACCCTTGCCCTGATACGCCGGCCCCACGGAACCAACCGCGCGTTGCAGGCGATATCCCTATAAATATTAGCCATAACTAATGTATACTATCGCACGCAGGACAAACCGTGTCTGTCATGGAACCCGCGGCGCAATCAGCGCGTTCCCGGGCGCCTGTGAAACAGCCGGAGGCTCGCTTGAGCGAATTCAGGAAGTTCGCCTGCCCCCGGTGCCTGGGCGCCGGCAAGGTGTTCGAGTGCGGGAAGCAGGTGGCGTCGAACGGCACATGCTGCCCCTCGGGTGCATTGCACGACAATTGCCCGGGACAACTGGTTTCCTGCCGGGCCTGCAACGGAACCGGCCTGCGCGGCTACAGCGCGCCCTCCAATGTACAGGCTTCCCCGATCAACTGATGGCCGGGCGTGGGAATCTTGCATTTTATTCGCCATTTCTAATATAAAAGGCGCTTGCGCGAGAAGCGAAACGGCGGGCGCCCTGGAGACGCGCATGAAAACCTATCGCGTCGAGGAAATAGACGGCGAAGCCGTCGTCGCGGTGCATTCGGCGGAAGCCAAGACGCCTTTCGAGGCGGCTGAGAAGGCGCTTGGCCGGAAAGTCACGTTGCGTGCCGGCGCTGACAGGTGGGTCCGCGTCGTCGACCTCACCGAGCGGCCGAGGCCGGTCAGGCTCAGGCCCACGATCTTCGAATTCAAAGCAATCGGACAGAGGAAATAGGCGATCCGTGGCTTTGAACGCTTCGCACTTTTCCCGGAATTGCTTCAGGTGCTGGCGCCGCCCATCAGCGCGGCGACCAGAGTCGCCAGAAAGACAAGCAGCCCCAATGCGATCCGATCCAGCCATGACCGCCGTCTGGCAAGAACCTCGAACAACCGATTGGCCATCGCAACTTCCCCCATTCGTTGGCGACATTCTATCACGTCTTTCATGAGCGGATCATGAAACGGCACACAAATGGGTCCGATGCCGTTTTCAACGGCGAGACCCGTCTTCGCCGGGCGCCAATGCTGCATTGCCGAATTGCACCCAAAAAAAGTCGGGGTCGAAGTGACATGCCGACCACCGAAAAATCAGCCTATTCAAGCGGATAGGCATATATGTGCGGCGCGGCCTGGTGGACATCGGAAAAGCCCGGAATTCCGCTATTTCAGGGCTTCTTGGCTTGGCCCCGGCATGACCGCAAAGCGTGCTTCGGGCACGAAAAGGCGGCTAAAAAGGCGCTCCCGGGCCGCTCGCCGGCGGCGTTGACAGGACACCGCGCCAATGGCACTCCGCAAACCACTGGTCACGCCATGACCGTTGCTGTTGGGGACGGACGGGGTTTCAGCAGCTTGGCGGCGGCGCCGGACGGGCGGGCACCTTCGAAGTGTACCGCCCGCTCCTGGCCGGTCTGATCGGATCTCAGAACGTGAAGCCCGAGGATGGCACTGCGGCGGTCACCGCCGAAAGCCTGTCACGTCTGGCAAGCGTCGGTTTGCGATATGGCTTCTTCATCGGCTGTCTCGGCCCGGTCGACGATGAAATCAGGACAGCAAGATATGCCCGGCGACCGCCGCGTCAAGCGGAGGGATAAATTTGGCGGAAGGATAATTCGGCGAGCGCGTAAATTTGGCTGGCGAGCCGATCGGCTCGCCAGCCAATGTGATCGGTGCGCCTGTGTTACGGCGCGGGATTCGAGGCGTTCGCGACGACGCTCGACAGCTTCTGGCGCTTCGACAGCACCGGCTTCTCGTAAGTCTTCTTCATGGGAAGCCCCTTTGCGCCGCCCCCCGATGGAACTTTACGACCGCGTTAGGGTCAACCCGAGTGCTGCAGCCAATGGCGGTCGAACACGTCGAGGATGGCGCGGAACTCTCCCGGCGGAATCTGGATAGCGCCGTCATCGCTGTAGGCGTCAAGGAACTGGTCGAGCTGCCGGTCGACCGCTTCCGGATGTTCCAGGCCGATACCGAGGCTTACCAGGTCGGCGGCAATCGAACCGCCGGCCGGCAGGTACCCGCCCCATGTCGCGGCGCCGGTTGCCGCATCGCGCAGCCGCACCAGCAGTATCCGGGTCAGCGAGGGCTGCGCTTCGGGACCAATGACGGCCGAGCCGCACATATAGCCGCCGAGCACGCTGACCGGCTGTGTCTGCGGGAACAGGCACAGGAAGAACTGCGTGTCGCCGCCGACATCCTTGAGATGCAGATAGACACCGCGCTTTGCCGGCATCACCGGGCCGACGAGTTGCAAGTGCCCCGTCGGCAACGTCTCGCCATAGGTAGCCGTCAGCCCATGCACGCCTGGCCCGGCCTCGATCGACAAGCGGCCCTTGATCAACTGGCCGCGATAATAGGGCGACCAGGCGCGAGAATAGCATGCATAGGTTCCGGCAAGCCCGGAGCCGGCGCCGCGCTCGTCATGCGAGGAGGCATCGAACTGCATGCCGGCGCGTCGCTCCAGCTCGGCGCTGTCGACGCCGTGGCGGGCCGCGATGGCGGCGGTGAAGGCCGGTAGCTCGCTCTCGGCGATCCAGGCGCCGGACTGCTCCAGTTCGAGCAGCCTCGCCCAGTCGTCATAGACGCTCATCTGTCGCGGCCGCGCGCGGCCTTGCAACCATTTGTCGGCGCGGCCGAGATCGAACGCAGTGTTCGGGTTGACGGCGCGGAACGCCGCCGCCAGGTCCTTGCGGGTCACCGTTCCCAGCAAGGCCGAAGTCAGCCTTAGTTTTTGCGCGATTTGCTGCGCCATGCAAAAGGTCCCCGATGTTCTTCGCCACCTAAGCAGTTCGGCGTTCCGGCGGGAATCGCCGAGCTTCTCCGACGCTCCTGGCTAGCGCGCCGGCAAACAATCTCCATTCCCGGCGGCGGCGTTTGTTTTCCATCCACTAATATTACTGGAATTCCAAAGAATTCCACAGTGTTCCGCGCGCGTGGCCTTCGCGACGAGACAAGCGGCGCTAGGGTCGCTTCGGGGTGAATCCAGGGAGCTGCCATGAAAATCCTTCTATCCACGCTTGTTATGGCACTTGCGCTGTCGCAAGCCGCCGAAGCCAAAACGAAAATCCCGTTGACCGAAACAAAGACCGGCGCCGAGAAGAGCCGGCAGCCGCTCGATCAGACGGCCACCGGCGGCATCGTGCCTTCGGCCGGCCTGACGTCGAAGGGCGCCGAACCGGGCCAAGCCTATCCGCAGCCGCTGGACCTTCACTTCTAGAGCAATTCCGGAAGCCGTGCTCGACGGTTTTGGTCCGCTACCGCGTAAGACAAAAGGTAGCCATTCCGGGGACCCATAGCCGGTTCATCATCCGGGATCGGCGGGGAAAAGCAGCGGCCGGACGGCCGAACCAACAGCCGCCAGCCTGACGGCTGGGGGCTTGGCGCCGCCGGCGGGGGCGGCGCCTGCCCGCGCGGATGCAAGGCCACGATCCGCGCGGGTCAGGCTTCCGGCCAGTCGCCCCAGATCATTCTTCTGCAGATCCAAGCCGTTCTTGACGAAGGGCCAGCGAACCGGAAAGCTCGGACACGGCGCCGCGATGGCGCTGTGCGAGAAGGAAGGCCGTGCCATGCCGGGTGCCGACGAAAAGCTTGCCGCGCTCGGCATCGTACTGCCACCGCCGCTGAAACTGCCGCCGGGCATGGTGCTGCCCTTTCCCTGGGTGAATGTGCGCGGCGACCGCGCCTATATCTCCGGCCACGGGCCGCAGGAGCCGGACGGCTCGCTTGCCGGCCCGTTCGGCGCGGTCGGCGAGAGCGTGTCGCTGGGCGAGGCGCGGGCTTCGGCCCGCAAGGTCGGGCTGTCGATACTCGGCAGCCTCAAACGCGAGCTCTGCAGCCTCGACCGGATCACCGGCTGGTGCCGCGTGCACGGCATGGTCAATTCGGCATTGCGCTTCACCGAGACACCGGCGGTGATGAACGGCTTTTCGGAGCTCATCCTCGAGGTCTTCGGCCCTGAGATCGGCCGTCACGCCCGCACCGCCATCGGCGTCGCCGCCCTGCCCCTGAATTTCCCGGTCGAGATCGAGGCCGAAGTGATGATTGGGGGTGAGCCTCCCTTGGTTCCAGCGCAGCTTGACCAGGCCGTGGTCGGCGCGATAGGCGGGCCGAGGCCACCCAACCGATGAAAGACCGCCATGACGGACCCTATCGTAAAAGACAGCAACGGCACGCCGCTGAAAGACGGCGACTCCGTGACCCTCATCAAGGACCTCAAGGTCAAGGGCACGTCTGAAACGATCAAGCGCGGCACGCTGGTGAAGAACATCCGGCTCAACGGCAATCCCGGCGAGATCGAATGCAACACCAAGCAGGTCAAGGGCCTGGTGCTGAAGACAGAGTTCCTGAAGAAGGCGTGATGGCAGGGGAGATCGGGAGGGCCGCCCTCGCCCTCCCCTTATGTTGCACCGCGTTAGATTTGTTGCGTTGCGATATCGGCGCGTAGGGCCGAGGCTTTAGGGCAGGCGGGATACGAACGAGCATCGTGAGGTTCGTATTCGTGTCAACACCTGCGCAGGATTTCCGGCCCGACATCGAAGGCTTGCGGGCGGTGGCCGTGGCGGGCGTCGTCGCCTTCCATTTCGGCCTCACCGCGCTGCCCGGCGGCTTTGCCGGGGTCGACATCTTCTTCGTCATCTCGGGCTATCTGATCACCCGCCATCTCGCCGCCGAGATTTCCGAGACCGGCCGGCTCGACCTTTTGCGCTTCTACGCCCGGCGCGCGCGGCGCCTGCTGCCGGTGGCGCTTTTCGTCATCGCCGCGACGCTCTGCGCCGGCGCGCTCATCCTGTCGCCGGAGGAGCAGGCGCTTTATTCCAAGGGCGCGATGTTCGCCTCGGCCTATATGATCAATCTGTGGCTGATCCGCTGGTCGTTCGACTATTTCGCCAATGACGCCACGAGCAACCCGTTCATCCATTACTGGTCGCTGTCGGTCGAGGAGCAATTCTATCTCGCCTGGCCGGCGCTTTTGCTGCTGGCCGCCTGGATGAAGCCCGGCAAGCGCGCCATCGTAATTGCGATCGGCGCCGTCGGCCTCGTCTCCTTCATCGCCTGTGCCTGGCTGACGAGCGTGTCGCAGCCCTGGGCCTTCTATTTTTCGCCGCTGCGCGCATGGGAATTTGCCGCCGGCGGCCTCGTATCGATGGCGCCGGCACGGCTGTTGCAGGAGCGCCCGCTGCTGGGGCGGGCGTTAAGTCTGACCGGCCTGACGATGATCGGGGCCGCATATCTCACCTTCAGCGAGGACGCTCCCTTCCCCGGCTTTCTGGCGCTTCTGCCGGTAGCCGGCACGGTCCTTCTGCTCAAGGCGGGAGCGGCCGGCGCCAGGGAGGGCTCGCGCAATTCCGAATGGAATTGCGCGAATGCCACCCTGGCGCTGCCGCCCTTACAATGGATCGGCAAGCTCTCCTATTCGCTCTATCTGTGGCATTGGCCGGTCATCGTCTATGCCGGCATGCTGGCGCCGGACCTGACGCCGGCCGAGCGGCTGCTGTGCCTCGCGGTGACGCTGGCGCTCTCCATCCTCAGCTATCATCTCATCGAGAACCCGATCCGTCGCAACGGCTGGCTGATGGCCAGTGCGGCGCGGGCGCTGGTGCCGGCCCTCCTCCTGACCGGCACCGGCGTCGCAGCCGCCTATGGCAGTGCCAGGCTTGCCGTGCACGACCTCGATCCGGAACAGCGCATCATCGCCGCCAGCGCCGCCGAACCGTCGACGGCCCGGGCCAAAGCCGGCTGCGTGCAGGATTACCAGAGCGTGACGCCGAAGCCTTGCGTGTTCGGCGATGGCCAGCGCCTGATCGCCCTCTTCGGCGACTCCCATGCCGACCATTGGTCGACGCCGCTGATCGAGGCGGGCCGGAAGAATGGCTACCGGGTGGTGACCTGGCTGAAGAATTCCTGCCGCGCCTCGCGCATCAGCGTCTGGTCGTCCGAGCTCAAGCGTCCCTATAGCGAGTGCGACCGCTGGCGCGAGCAGGCGATCGCCGAGATCATCGAGGCGAGACCGGCGCTGGTGGTCATCTCGGAGCTGGCGCTGACCAGCGGCCGCAAAATGGCCGGCCGCGGCGGCGACACGCGGAGCCAGGACGCCGACTGGCGGGCCGGCCTGCGCTCCACCCTCACCAGCCTGAGCAAGGCGGGGCTCAAGATCGCCTTCATCCGCGACGTGCCGTTCAACAACGCCAATGTCGACACCTGCGTGGCGCGGGCGCTGTGGCGGGACGAGACGCCCTCGCGCTGCGACCAGACGCGCGCCTACGCCGCCAACGACACCATGGCGGCGGTGGAACGCGACATCGTCGACAGCATTCCCAACGCCGCTTACGTCGACCTCACCGACCGCTTCTGCAGCGCCACCATTTGCCACGTCTTCATCGACGGCAAGCTCGCCTTCCGCGACCAGCACCATATGGCGACGCCATTCGCGGAATCGTTGGAGCCGGAGGTGGAGAAAAGGGTGATCTCGAAGGTGGGGCGCTGAAGCTGTCAATCTCCTCCCTCGTGGGGGAGATCAGCAGGTTCAGCGCAGCCCCCTACTCCACCACGACGACGAAATGCTTGGTCACCGGCTCGAGGATCTTCCAGGTGCCCTTGAAATCGGCCTCGACGACGAAGGCATCGCCGGCGCCGACCTCGACCGGCTCGCCGCCGTCGGGGGTGATGATGATGCGGCCGGCGATCATGTGGACGAATTCATAGTCGGTGTAGGTGGCGTGATAGGTGCCGGGCGAGGCGCGCCAGGTGCCGGACATCACCTTGCCGTCTTCGGTGGTGTGCTGCACGGCCGTCTGCATGGTCGGCGAGCCTTCGACAGCGATCCAGCCCGGCAGGTCGCCGCCTTCGGCATGCTCGGCGGGGCCGAATTTGAGAATGGTGGGTCTGGTCATCGGATGCTCCTGGGGTCGCCGGAATTGGCTGGGGATGAGATAGCCGATGGCGGCATGCGGTGCACGCGGCGATGCGACAAAGCGAGGCGAAGCGGCGACGGATGCCTACGGAACCGATAGCTGGCTGAGGCGATAGGCCGTGGCATATTAGCAACACTTAACAGGCGTCGCACAGAGTTTGCGGCATCGAGCATCACTGTCCCGTTTCGGGACTGGCATCAGCCTTGCTATAATGAGTATTGCCGGTGTCCTCCCGCCGGTCCTGATCGGGGGATCAGGTCTTAAATCTCGCCGGGCGTGTGGGCTTTGGGCACCAGGGGCAAGCCCGGCGAGTTTTCTTTCTTCATTGTCATGCCGACTGGCGGGCGCCCCGCCCTTCCTCCGCGGCCTGCAATTGCTTCCGGCGCGCCGGCTGGCGGCGGCGGTGGGCGGGTTTTCAACGTGACCGCCGCCTTGTTCGAAAGCGCGCCGGTCACCGCGTCGACCTTGCCGAAAGCGACGATCTGTCGGGCTGGGTCGCGGTCGAAGGCTTGCCGACCATGCAGACGGCCGGGCAGCACACCATCGAGCCTGCCTGCTGCCTGGCAATGATCAGAGATATTTCGCCGGCGTGCGATGCGCCGCGGCCCGGTCGGTTGCAGATACGCTAATAAATATCTGAGCTCATTGCCTTACGGAGAGGCAGCAATGCGCCGGACCAAGCGGCTGGCGCCGCGGCCAGTGCCTTGTCCAAGGGCGGCAACCCGACGGTTTTCGGGAACATGCACCGCCCGAAACCGTTGTCTTGCCGAAGGGGCGTCCTGCAAACTCAAGGAGGCAGCGATGAAAAAGCTTCTGCTTGCTTCGATGATCGCCATCGCCTCGGCGTTCGCGATCGCGCCGGCCAGCGCCGGCGGCGTTCAGCTTGGTATCGGCATCGGGCCGGGCTATGATGATGACTATTATGGCGGCTATTATCCGCACCGCTACTACCGCCACGTCTACAATGACGATTACGACAATGGCGGCTATGTGGTGCGCTACCATCACCGCTATCATCGCCATCATTGCCGCACCGAACTGGTGACCCACTGGCGCCGCCACCACCGCGTGGTGGAGGAAGTGCGGGTGTGCGGTAACGGCTACAACCGCTACTAAGCGAGCCAACGTGGATCGCGCGGGAACCGCCTCCGGCGTCCCGCGCGATGGCCGATCCCGCCCCGGGGCGGCTCCCGGCGCTCACAAAGCCTTCAAATCTTGCTGATTGCGCGACGCGGCCGGACTTTTTCGGCGGGCCGCGCGTTATCATGGCGAACCTCAGGAGAAGGCTTGTCATGCGCAAATTCGTGTTTGCCTCGCTGCTCGCCCTGGCCTCGGCTGCGACCACCGTCATGCCTGCGGATGCAGGCAATGTATTCCTCGGCGGCAGTTATTTCGACTACGGTCCCTTCGGCGATTTTTACGACAGCTACGGCTCCGTGCCGGTCTACGGCTCCTATTGGGGCGGCCCCTATCTCAACTACGCCCCCGGTGAGCACGACGACCATGACAGCTTCTATGTCGCCCCGCCGAATGCCGCACACGCCCGCCGCCATTGCCGGATCGAAATGGTGAGAACCCGCAGTCATGACCATCGGTTCATGCGGCAGGTGCGCGTCTGCGGTTAGCCATGTCCACCGCCGGCGGGTGAGTGCGACTTCAAATCCCGGTGATTTTCCGGGCAGGCGCGCCAGTTCCTTGGCAGCCTTTCGGCGCGCCAAGCGTTGTCGATGCGAACCTTCAGGAGGAGGTTGCCATGAAAAAGCTTCTACTCGCCTCCGCGATCGCCCTCGCGTCGGCGGTGGCCACGGTCGCGCCGGCAGACGCTCAGGGATTCTTCGGCCTCGGTATCGGACCGTTTGGCGGCTATCCGTTCTACGGCGGCCCGTTCTATGGCGGCCCGTTCTACGATTACGGCGGCCGCTATTACGGCCCGCGCTACTACGACGATTATCCCGGCTACGTGGTCCGCTATCCCCACTACCGGTACCATCGGTATCATAGACATTACTACGTCTATCCCCACCGGTATCACCACAGGCACCATTACCGGCACCATCACAGGCTCTACGGGCGCAGGTAGGTAGCAGCGGCCGCACACCGACAAGCTGATCTTCCCCCTGTGGGGAGATCAGCCGCTTGCAAATCCCCGCCGAAATGCGATCTAAGTCGCCGGTTCCAGGGAGAACGAAAGGTGACGCAGCGAAGCGGCAGCGTCGACCTGCCGCTGCATGGCGGGCGGGTCCCGAAATGGCTGGGCGTGCGCATGACGAAGCTCGGCGCCGTGCTGTGCGAAGCGATCATCCACCATTACGGCCGCGACGAGCTTTTGCGGCGCCTGGCGCATCCCTTCTGGTTCCAGTCTTTTGGGGCCGTGATGGGCATGGACTGGCATTCTTCCGGTATCACCACCTCGGTCATCGGCGCGCTGAAGCGGGGGCTAAATCCGCTCAGCAACGAGCTCGGCATCCATGTCTGCGGCGGGCGCGGCGCGCATTCGCGCAAGACGCCCGGCGAGTTGCTGGCCATCGGCGACCGCGTCGGGCTTGACGGTGAGGCTTTAGCCACCGCCAGCCGCCTCGTCGCCAAGGTGGACAGCGCCGCCGTGCAGGACGGCTACGACCTCTATCTGCACGGCTTCATCGTCGCCGATGACGGGCGCTGGGTGGTGGTGCAGCAAGGCATGAACGGCGACGCCCGCCAGGCGCGCCGCTATCACTGGCTGTCGGAGGGGCTGACCAGCTTCGTCGACCAGCCGCATGCGGCGATCGAGGGCGAGGCCCAAGGGCAGATCGTCAACCTCACCGACCGTCGCGCCGAAAAAGCCCGCGGCGGCCAGATCGAGCTGCTCAAGACCATGAGCCCGGAAAAGATCCTCGCCGAGCTTGCCCTGCTGGAACCGCGGCCCGAACCTGAGCCCGCCGCGCAGCCGCTGCTGCCCAACCTCGTCATGCCCGCGCATCATGACGTGCGCGAGAGCGACATCGTCATGCGCCGCCTGCACGGCAACATCGCCTCGGCCATCGAAAGCGGCCCGAAGGATTTTCCTGATTTGCTGCTGGTTCCGGGTGTCGGCCCGCGCACGGTGCGGGCGCTGGCCATGGTCTCGGAAGTGGTGCATGGCGCACCCTTTCGCTTCTCCGACCCGGCCCGCTTCTCCCTCGCCCATGGCGGCAAGGACCGCCACCCCTTCCCCGTGCCGCTGAAGGTCTATGACGAGACGATCGGCGTGCTGAAATCGGCGGTGAGCAAGGCAAAGCTCGGACGAACCGAGGAACTGGAGGCGCTGAGGCGGCTGGACGGCGAGTCACGCCGGATGGAGCGCTATGTGACGGGGCCGAGCTTGAAGGAGATCGTCGCCGGCGAGATGGACCAGTCGCATTTGCTGGGCGGACGGAGTGTGTTTGGGTGGGAGGGGAAGCCGAAGGGGTGAGAACCGCAGAGTCAGGGTTGCTCGGTTTTTAGATTTCGAAGCAATTGCTCGAATTTATCCGGCCACGGAAATTTGGTGCGGTCTAGCCAATCGGGATGCGCCTCCAGACCGACACCACTGGACTGAAACCTCATGCCAAGCCAGATCTCGGCCTGTAACATGCGATTGCCAAGTTCATACAACCCTTCGGGTGTAACGTGTTTCGGTAAACTGGCCTTAACCTGCGGGTCGGTCCATGTTTCTGACCTGACGAACATAAGAGAATCTTCGCTTGGTGAATAGGCATACGGCAGATCGTGGATAAGCCTGTTGCGAAGACTATTCAGGTCTCTGACCTCCCGCGCGATGGCTACAAGCTTACACCTGTCCACGATATCCTCAATTTTTAAGGGGATAATGCGTTCCAACATCTCTACCCGAGTCGAGAGGTTCATTACGGGCGAAAGCAGTGCAATCAGTGAGCTGTGATCAAGCCCTGTTAGGTCGCCGATGGACTGATTAACAGCCTTGTCCATCTGTGTTTGCCTGACGGCAATGAAACCCAGCGCGGGTAGAAAATGTTGAGGCACCAAAGTACCGAAAACGTATTGCATTACGTCAAAACCCCAAAAGACGAACGACCAAGACAGGCTGCCCGGCCGCACAACGATCTGCAAGGTGCACTTCTGTTATTGCTGGTGAATCTTCCTTCACCCGGCCTTCCTCCCCATCATCCCATAGTGCACCGCGAGTAAATCCAGCCCCACCTTCAACAGCTTCACCACCACGTCGCGCCCCTCACCGCTGCGTTCGGCGATGGCCTTCACCGACTGGCCTTCGAGGCAGATTCTTCGCGCCACCTCCGCCACGTCCCAATGGGCCAGCGCAGCAACAGCGTGGGCATGCGCCCGGCCGGCTGACAGCACGCGGTCGGGGACGCCGCCGCCGACGCGGCCGCCATCGACGCGCTCGCTCCAGGATTGTGGCTGCAGGCCCTCGCGCTGGCTGCGCTCGAAGTCGTCGCGGAAGCGCCCTCCTGCCTCACGCTGCTGCCGGCTGAGCGAGGTGATGCCCACCAGCGGGTCGACATTGCGCAGGCGCACGACGCCGCCGGTGGAGGTGTAGCCGCCGTTCGACACCTCATAGACGCGCCGCGCCTCCGCAGTGCCGGTGGTGAGGCGCTGGCGGCCGAAGGGGTCAGTCTTCAGCGCGAAGTCGTGGCCGACCTCGCGGCGGATGCGCACCTGCTCGGCCTCGCCTTTGGGGAGTTTCGGGGGTTGCGGTTTCTTGGCGGCTTTGCGGGGCATGGAGCGGTCCTTTGTGGGTGGCGGGGTGGATGGCCAACGGGAGAGGCTGAGTTCCTTCGCGCATGGATCAAGGTTCCTCGCCCCACGAAGTGGGGAGAGGTGGCGCGGCGAAGCCGCGACGGAGAGGGGTTTTTCGTGGAGCGCCAAGCTCGACAGCGGGTTCTCGCCGCGCGGCGTTTCGTCCTGCCGTCGTCGGCGCTATCCCCGTCCGCTTCGCGGACACCTCTCCCCCGCTATCGGCGGGGGCGAGGAACACAAGCGCGCATACGCCTCGCCTCTCACATCCTCCTCCCGCGATGGCCGTGGAACCTGGCATGGTGATGCGCGCAGTAGGAGCGCGCGGCCGACGTCGGCAGGCCGCAGCAAAGCATGTCCGGTGCCGGGCGCGCGCCGGCGGGATCGTGTTCCGGCGTTTCGCGCAGCGCCAGGTCGAGCGGCGCGCGGCAGCGGCCGAACAGGCAATCGAGGAAACGCATCGCCGCGACATGCGGCTGGCGGCCGGGCTTTACCGGCGGCGGCGGCGCGGGCAGCGTGTAGCGCTGCGCTTCGGATTTCTCGCGCCCACCGGGGGTGAGCCAGGCGGGTGGAAGCATGCGCGCGGGTTTGCGGGGTTTGGGTTTCTTGGGCTTGGGGGCGCGGGCGGTGACGGCGTCCGTTTGTGTGGTGATGCCATAGGCTGAGAGGTCGGCCGGACAGCGCTCCTCTCTGTCCTGCCCGTCCTCCGCAACAGCTGCGCTGCGGCTGCGGAGAGTGGACTGGGCATCGCGCCCAGTTAGGCGGAGATCAAGCGCTTCAGCGCCGGCGCCTTCCGCCAGCTCGGCGTATCTGGCAAGTGCTGCAGGTTCGGAGAGCGTCACGCCTCCAGCGGCTACCCTGGCGCGCCGGCCGGGGCGATCCGGCCGTGCGGCATGCTTCCTCGGCCGGCCGCCGGCGCGGCCGCCCTTGGGGTTGGCGAAGCCGATGGCGCTCAGGCCCGCGTTGCGGTGGACGATGCTGATGATGGCGTTGCGCGAGACCGGGGCGCCGCGCAGGGCGCTGAAGCGGCCGGCGATGCGCGAGGCCGAAAGCCCCTCCTTCAGCCAGGTGGCGATCTCGTCGATTTCCTTTTGCGTGTAGGCGGCTGCCATTCTTCTCATTCCATTTGCTTGTCGAAGGCGCGGACGAGCGCCAGGGTTCGGCCGCGAGGCCCCGGTCAGGTCAGCGATCGGTTGAAGTCAGGCGGCGCCGGTCAGCCGAAGCAGCGCTGCCTCGGCCGCGGCGCGGGTCAGGCCCGACACCGCAAGACCCGTCGCCCGGTCGAACAGGATGACGGTTCCGTCCTCGGTGCGGATGCAGGATGCGCCGCCATAAGTGGCGGCCGGAGCCGGGGGAGGAACGGCTCCGGCCGCTCCGGTGAACCGGGGTGCGGGCGGTTCGACCGGATCCGGGGCAAGCGCCCCGGAAAGCGCCCTGACCGGGGAGGAGGACGGTCCGGGCGATTGGAATTCATGGATCGAGGGAGGCGCGTTCATGCCGCCTCCCCTTGCATGGCGGCCGCGGCGCGGCCGGCCAGCGATTCGTAGCTGACGCCGGCGATGCCGTGCCTGCGGCTTGCCGCCACCACATGCGGCCAGTGCTGCGGCGCGATGCGGCCGCGCCGGCGCATCTGCCGCGCCGCCTCGTAGCCGCAGCCCACATCGGCGGCGTAGGCGCCGATGCTCTGCCAGGAATCAATAAGCTCCGGAATGTCGGCGGGCTGGGCGGATCCGCCGGCGGGCGATGCGGAAGAGCTTGCGGAATGTACGATCATGCGCTAAGCGTACGTTATGTACGAATGCCGCGCAAGCGAAATCGTACACTTTGGACGATAATTTTCAGGCATTTTGTACGATGATGGATTCACGGCACAGATTGCAGCAGGCGCGCGCCCAGGCCGGCTATGCTTCGCCCAGCGATGCGGCGCGGGCCTTGCGCGACATCAACAAGAACACGCTGATCAGCCATGAGAACGGCAACCGGCCTTTGTCCCGGAAAGCGGCGGAGAAATATGGCCGGCTGTTCGGCGTCGACCCCGGCTGGCTCCTGTTCAATGCCGACGGCGCGGAAGCGGCGCCCGTCAGCCTCCTGCCCTCGCCCGTCACCGTCGACGTGCCGATCGTGTCGTGGATCAGCGCCGGCGAGCTCGGCAGCCAGGACAGCGTGGTCAACCTCTCCGACTATCCGACCATCCCCACCGCCGACCTCGAGGAAGGCGAATGGATCGCGCTGCGCGTCGACGGTCCGTCGATGAACAAGATCTCGCCGCCGGATTCGATCATCTTCGTCAATTTGCGCGACAAGCGGCTGGTGACCAATGGCTGCTACGTGATCTCGGACGAGACGGGACGCGCCACCTACAAGCGCTACCGCCCGAACGACAACCCGCCGTTCCAGCCGGCGTCCTATATGGATATCCCGCCGCCGGAGCTGGAAGGCGCGATCACCATCATCGGGCGAGTGAAGCGGTCGATGATCGATATGTGAGCCGTTGGGAGCGATGCCGCCAAGCTGAGGCGCCGCTTTGCTTCCCTCTCGCAAGGTCCTCGCCAAACTCCATTTGGCCCACCCCAAGGGCATAAATGCAGCCCCGCAATTTCTGCTTGCATTAGGGAACAAAAACAGAACTATATAGGCATCCGCGAGAGCAGTCGCGGTCACTCCGGGGGGAGGATCAATCATGTCACGCCACACCGGCGCGTTGACGCGCGCGTTTGTTGCCTGGCTTTCGCGCGGGCCGCTCCTGGCGCTGGCAGGGGTGGTTGTGCTTGGTGCTTTCGGCGGCAAAACATTCGCGGCTGGCAAAGACTACAACACTTGCTTCAGCGAGAGCAAAGTCTCCGCCGACCGGCAGGTTGCCGCCTGCACCGCAATCGCCGAGGACAGAGGCGAGGTGCCTGATCTTCGCGTAAGCGCCTATTTTGTGCGCGGCCTGGCCTATGCACAGAGGAACGATATTGCCCACCTCATCGCCGATATGAACGAGGTGATCGCGCTCGATCCGACTTACGTCCGCGCATTTACCAATCGCGCCATCGCCTGGGAGAGCAAAGGGGATTTCGACCGGGCCGTCGCGGACTACACAAAAGCGATCGCGCTTACGCCGGATGACGCAAGCCGATATGCCGATCGCGCGCGGGCGCTCAATAAGAAAGGCGAGCATGATCGGGCTATCGCCGATTGCGACAAGGCGATCGACATCGATCCCGCCAATGAAATGGCCTATGGCGTGCGCGGCGTTGTGTGGGAAGACAAGGGCGACGCAACGCGAGCCCAGGCCGACTACGACAAAGCGGAGAGCGTCCGTATTGACCCTATCGCTCCTTACCTAGAACGCGCCCGCTCATCAATCGCCGAGCGTGATCGCAAGCGAGCCAAGGCCGATTGCAAGCGCATCGCCAATATCGATGCGGACAAGGGGCGCGATTGCACGCGACTGATTGTCGAGGCTTTCGGTGAGCCGGGCGACGGCGCGACCGACCCAAACCCAGCTTCTGCTCAAAATGCGATTGGAGTAGAGTGGCAGGAAAAGGGCGACCATACCCGCGCCATCGCCGCATTCGACGAGGCGATCCGGCTCAATCCAGCAAGTTCCGCTTTCTACTTCAACCGCGCCAAGAGCTGGGCCTCAAAGAAGAATTATGCCCGCGCCATCGCCGATCTGGATGAAGCCGTTCGCCGCGATCCGGCCAACGCCCAAGCTTACCGCGTGCGCGGCATGACCATGGCCCAGATCGGCAATTCACGAGAGGCGTTTGCCGACCTCGACAAAGCGATTGCCATCAGCTCCGACGATCCAAAATCGTATTTCGAGCGGGCAGTCGTCTGGGAGGCGAAGGATGCCGACAAGGCAATTGCGGACCTCGACAAAGCGATCGCGCTCGATCCGGCCAACGCCGACTACCGGAAAGAAAGGCTCAGCGTCCAAATCAGCAAAAGCAGGGCGAACGGGCAACCCGTGCTGCGGTCGCCGAGCACTGCGACCAATCAGGCTGATGTCCCAGTCCCCGCTGAGCCGCAGCCGGCCAAGCCTATCCCGCCCCCCACACATGCGCCGCCGCAACTATATGCCAAGCAGGATAACTCCGCCGCCATTGCTTGGAACCTCAAATCGGGGTTGCAGGCGATGCAGGTCGACCCCAAGGGCGCGATAGATACATTCAGCTTTGTCATCGGCCTCGATCCCTACAACGCAGATGCCTATTACAACCGCTCGATCGCCGAAGCACTCGTCGGCAATTTCGACCTCGCCATCGGCGATTGCCGGCGAGCGGTCGAACTCGATCGGAAACGCGCAGGCACGTGTTGGGAAAATCTGCCTGGCCAACAGCCGACCGCTACGCAGCCAAGCGGGGATCCGGCGACCGCCAAGACACTGCTCGAGCGCGCCCAGATGCGGTTGTCGAAATACGGCGTCGACGGCGCGCTGCTCGATTTCGACAAGGCGATCAGCCTCGACCCCGACAATGCCGACGCCTATCTGGGCCGCAGCCGCGCCAGGACGCTCAAGGGCGACCACGCCGGCGCGGCGGCGGATTGCCGGCGCGCCGTGGAGTTGGATTCCACACGGTCGGCAAGCTGCGACGAGCAGGCTGCCGGCGATGAGGGCAAAACTGAACCGTCGCAGGACCCTGAGCAGCCGAAGGCGGCGGCCGCTGCTCCAAAGCCACAAATCGTCCGTCCGAATTTGGCGGCTACGGACGACACGCTGGCAGCAAAGACCTTGGAAACAAAAGACCAGCGCGCGCTCCAAGCGATCCTGGAAGGCGATGCCTGGCTGGACATGGGCAAATACGACAAGGCGATCGGCTCCTATGACGTGGTGATCGCGCTCGAACCCGACAACCGCTTCGGCTACTTCGGCCGCGGCAGGGCCAGGGCCGCCATACGCGATTATGGCCAGGCGATCGCCGACTTCGACAGGGTCATCCAGTTTGCCCCCAATTTTGCCGCCGCGTATTTTCACCGGGGGCTCGCCAAGGTGACGTCCGGCGATGTCGAGGGCGCGCTTGCCGATTGCGATCGGGCAGCGACGCTCGACCCGAAGGCGCGCGACGCCCACTATTGCAAAGGCATGGCCTGGCACGCCAAGGGCGACACCGGGCGCGCCATCGCCGCCTATTCGGTGGCGATCGGGATCGATCCCGGGCATGACGCCAGCTACTACGCGCGCGGCATGGTGCGGGCGGATCGGAAAGACTATGCCGGCGCCATCGCCGATTTCGATCAGGCGCTCAAGCTCGATCCCGGCAATGGTGACTATGCCGTAGCCCGCAAGGCAGCGGCGGACGTCAGCGGGGAGCCTGCCGATGGCATGACCAAAGCGGACGGCTCCGACATAACGGCGAACGAACAGAGCGCCACCGCAGTTGCGCCAGCAGAAACCCCGTCTGCGGTCAAGCCTGGTGCGAGTGACGATCTTTCGCTTGCCGATCCGAAGTTGGCGAAGCTTATCGACACCAGTGATCCCCGCGTCCTCGTCGCGGTGGCCAAGGGCGACAGCCTCTTGCACGAAGAAAAGTATGACGAAGCGATCGAGGCCTATGAAGAGGCCATCGCGATCGATCCTAAGAGCCCGCTCGCCTATTTCAGCCGTGGCAGGGCCTTTGATGGCAAGAAGGATTTTACCCGCGCGATCGCCGATTACGACAAGGCCATCGCCATTATTCCCGATGCGGCCGCGCCGCTCATGCGCCGTGGTCTGGCCAAGGCCGCGGCGGGCGACGCGGACGGCGCGCTTGACGATTGCATCAAGGCCATCAGGCTCGACCCGAAAGCGAGCGGCGCTTTCTTCTGTTCCGGAGCGGCCTGGTACGCCACGGGAAACCCGAAGCGAGCGATCGAGGCATTTTCAGCGGCGATCGAGATCGATCCGAAAGACGCCGCCAGCTACTACGGACGCGGCATGGTGCGAGCCGACGGCAAAAACTACGCCGATGCCATTGCCGACCTCGACCAAGCTGCCAAACTAGACCCGCACAATCCAAACTACGCCGCCGCGCGCAAAGCAGCGATGGCCACGCAGAAGAAAGGCGGTGTCGGCGGCAACGCGATCGCGCCATCCTCGAAGAAGCTAAACGCTCTGGTCGATCGCGGCTACGCCTTCTACTACAAGGGCCAATATGATCGTGCGATCACCCAATTCAACAAGGCGATGGCGCTCGATCCGCAAGATGCCTCGCCCTATGTCGGACGGGCCATCGCGCTTGTCGGCAAGGCAAATACGACGCGGCCATCGAGGACTACAACAAGGTCATCGGGCTCTACCCCGACTACTCGGACGCTTACATCGGCCGTTCCGTCGCGTGGACCAAAAAGAACGAACCGGATCGCGCCATCGCCGATTTGAGCCGTGCAATCGAGCTCGACGCCAATGACGCGCAGGCCTATTTCGGGCGCGGCGGCGCCTTCGCTGCCAAGGGTGACTATGGCCGGGCGATCGCCGATTTCAATCAGGCGCTCAAGCTCGATCCGGAGATGAGCCTCGCCCGCAAGGGCCTCAAGCTTGCGGCGGCGGCGAAGGCAAAGACGTCAGGCAAGATCGAGAGCGGAGCGGCGACCTCGGCGGGTGGCATTCCGCCTGGAGCCAGGGCGGCTTTCAACAAGGCACAAGTGCTGGACGGCAGGGATGACTATGACGGCGCCATCGCGCAGTATGGCAAAGCGATTGCCCTGTTCCCCACCTTCCGAGACGCATATGTAGCGCGCGCCATCCTTTGGGAGACGAAGGGCGACTATGCCCGTGCCATCGCCGATTTCAGCCAGGCGATCACTATCGGCCCCGACATCGGTGACACTTACAGCGATCGCGGCCGCGTTCTCGGCTACCAGGGGGACTATGACGGGGCATCGGCGGATTACGAAAACGCCGTCCGTCTCGATCCAACGAACGCAAGGATCTATGCCAGTCGAGGCATGTTCCGCATGAAGCACCACGAAGACACAGGGGCATTCAGCGATTTCGAAACGGTTCTTAGACTCGATCGCAATAACGTTTTCGGTTACTTCGGCCGCGGCACGATCCGCGCCCGCAAAGCGGACTATGACGGCGCCATCGCCGACCTCAATCAAGCGATCAAGTTAAGGCCAAATTTCGCTGGCGCATACAAATCGCGTAGCGCTGTGTGGGAAGCCAAGGGCGACCGCAAGCGTGCGGAAGCCGACCGCAAGAAGGCGCTGAGCCTTGGGGCAGAGTGAGAAGGGTGTCGGAGCGCAGGCGGATGTCACCTTGGAAATGGTTGCAAGTGGCGGCGGTCGTCCCGTAAGCATCGTTGGGACTAACGTGATGCCAACGATGTTCGGCAGCGGCAGACATCACCACTATCAGTCAGTAAAGATGCCGCCGCAGACGCTGACCACCGCCGACATCGATGCCGAGATCCGGAAGCAGGATCTCCAGATATTCGAGGCTATCGCCCGCGAATTTCCGGACGACTACGATGCGATGCTGCGCAAGATCACTGCCGCGGCCCAGGCCGGAAGCCAAACAGAAGTGCGCGATATCAGCAGACAGGCGGTCGCCGATCTGAGGCATAGATATGCGCCACTCCTACCCACGACCCCCGACAGCAACGCTTCGGAAGCGCTTTCGGCGCAACTCGACATGCTCAATCATGTCATGGCGCGCGAAACACCGGCCACCTGCAACAATTACCTGCGCAACGGGCCGGACGCGATCAGTGCGCCCGGCCACGATTTCCTGGCTGACCTGGACAGGATCGGCGCCACGCTGTTCCGCGCCTTCGGCGCCGCCAAAAGAAGCGGCCTACCGGCGGCCGTGCCTAGCGATCAGGACTGGTCGCTGGTCGCCGACGTTTTCACAAAGATCGGCGGCACGTCGGCCGAGATGGAGGCTATCTCGAACGCCAACCAGGATTTCCCGGGCCTGTGCCCGGCCATGGCGAGATTCTATGAGGCCGCCCTGTTACTGCATGGCGAACCCGGGTGGCACATCAAAACCGCGCTGCTTCGCGCCATCGTTGAGAATTAGGCTCCGCACCGGATTTCCGGACGGGTTCCGGCGCGACACCGCGTTCCTTCGTCCTCTCAGGCGCCCAGAAACTCGTTGCTGAAGTACGCCTCGATATCCGGCTTCTCCTTCAGCGCCTTGCCATTGCCGTCGAGCAATATCCCCGACGAGAACAGATACCCGCCCATCGCCTCCATCTTCGCCTTGTCCATCGTGCCGATGGCGCCGTTGGCACTCTTCAGGAAATGGCCGTCGTTCAGCGCCTTCAGCGAGGCGTCGATCAGCGCCGGGTTGGCGAGTGTGTCCTTGTTGGCGGCGATCAGCAGTTCGCCCGCCTCCAGCGCCTGATCGACCGCGAAGGCATAGCCGCGCCGCGTCGCCTTGACGAAAGCGGCGGCGGCTCTCGGATTGGCGCTAAGGAAGGCGTTGCTGGAGACGATCAGCGTGGTGTGCTCGTCCGGCACGCCGTAGTCGGCGTAGCGGAAGCTGCGCTGCTTGAGGCCTTTCAGTTCCGCTTCGACACCTTCCCATGTCGAGACTTCGAGCGTGAAATCGACCGAGCCGTTGGCCAGCGCATCGTATGCGGACGTCCCCAGCGTCACGGTCGAAAAATCGCCCTTGCCGCCGTCATGGCGGATGATGGTCCGCAGCAGCGCGTTTTCCCAGGCGCTGCCGAAGCCGCCATAGGTCAGGCCGTCAAGATTTTTCGGGCTCTTGATCGCCGCGTGGTCGGCGTTGAAGACGACGCGGCCGGTCTCCGACTGGACGACGGCGTAGACGGCCTTCAGGTCGGCGCCAGCACTCTTCTGGGTGAACAGGCCGAGCGAGCCGGAAATGCCGAAATCGGCGACACGGTTGGCTGCCAGCGTGCCCGAGCCGGTATCGCCATAGGGCAGGATTTCCACGTCAAGGCCGGCGTCGCGATAGAAGCCTTTGTCGCGGGCGACGAACAGGCCGATGTGGTTGGTGTTGACGGTCCAGTCGAGCGCGACCGTGATCTTTTGCGGGGTGGCGGCACGGGCGTGCGTGACAGCCCCGGCAAGAGGCAGGCCGGCGGCCAGAAACAGCGCCTGGCGGCGGGTCAGATCGGTCATTTCAATTCTCCATCGGATGGTCGGAAATTCGGATCGGACTGGCCAAGCAGCGTGTCGAGGATGCCTGCCTCGATCGCCGCGGCCTCGCGGGCAATCGCCGCGCTCTCGGTGCGCGGGCGCGGCAGCGGCACGGCCACCTCACGCACCGCGCGCGCGGGCCGCGCCGAAAGCACATAGATACGGTCGGACAGAAGCACTGCTTCGCGCACGTCATGGGTGATGAGCAGCGCCGTCCAGCGATGGTTTCGCCACATCGTCTCCAGCCAGCGCTGCATGGCGGCGCGGGTGAGCGCGTCGAGCGCGCCGAACGGCTCGTCGAGCAAAAGCATGTCGCGCTGCTGCACCACGGTGCGTAGGAGCGCGGCGCGCTGGCGCATGCCGCCGGACAGTTCGGCCGGCCAGGCGCGCTCGAAGCCGGCAAGGCCGAATTCGGCGAACAACGGCGCCACGCGCTCGCGCGCCGCGCGCCGCTTCATGCCCTGCACTTCGAGCCCCAGCGCCGCATTGTCGATAACGCGCCGCCACGGCATCAGCGCGTCGCGCTGCGGCATGAAGGCGAAGCGGGCGCCATCGAGCGGCGCGCCGTCGAAGCGCATCTCGCCCTCGCCCCGGATCGCGCCGGTGAGCAGTTGGAACAATGTCGACTTGCCGGCGCCGGAGGGACCGAGGATCGAGACGAACTCGCCCGCGCCGACATGGAGAGAGACGCCGGCCAGAACCTCGAGCGCGCCGAAGTTCTTTCGCACGTCGCGGAGCTCGAGCCGGGTCATGGCCGGCCCTCCCCGACAGGCTTGTCGCCGTCGCGCCCCGCCCTTTCGCCCTCTGCATTTTCCCAGGGCATGGCGAGACGCTGGACGAGCACGGCGAGGCCGAACAGCGCCAGCGTCAGCGCCGAGCTGACCGCGACGGCGGCAAGCACCAGGTCGGGGCGGAAATTGTTCTTGGCGCTGAGCATGTAGATGCCGAGCCCCTTCGCGGCGCCCGCATATTCGGCGAAGATGGCGCCCACCACGGCATAGGTGATGGAGATGCGCAGTCCGGCGAAGAAATAGGGCAGCGCCGACGGCAGCCGCGCCAGCCAAAAGATGCGCCAGCGCCCTGCTCCCATGGCGGCGAGCATCTGGCTGATCTCCTTGGCCGTGGCGGCATAGCCTTCGACCAGCGCCACCATCATCGGGAAGAAGGTGACCAGCGCCACGAGCAGGATTTTTGGCAGCAGCCCGAAGCCGAACCACAGCACCACCAGCGGCGCGATCGCCACCAGCGGCAACGTCTGGCTGGCGATCAGCAGCGGGAACAGCGCCCGGCGCAACGGGGCCAGGAAGTCGACCAGCGCCGAGAGGATGAAGGCGGCAACGAGCGAGCAGGCAAAGCCCGCCAGCGTGGCGCGGATGGTGGGCAGCGTGTTGTCGGCAAGTGCCGAGCGGTTCTCCCAGGCTTGCGCCAGCACGCGCGAGGGCGCGGGGAGCACGGTGGACGCGATGCCGCCGAGGCGGGCGTAGAGCTCCCAGGCGATGAGGAGAAGAGCGAAAGCGATGGCGGCGGGGAGGCTTTTGGCGAAGGCGTTGGCAACAGCTGATCTCCCCCGCAAGGGGGGAGATTGGACGGCATCCCGGCTTTCGCCAATCGCCGAAGGCTCTTCTTGCGGCGTAGAACCGAACGAAACAGCCATCACATCTACCTCGGCAGCGCTACGCGACTCAAACCGCGGTCGGGCTGTTCGCCGAAATCGTTATGTCGAGCGTCACGTGGCCCGCGCCGGGGCCGAAGCGGCAGAAGGCTTCGGCGAGCGTGGCGAACACCGCGCCGGCATCGCCGCGCAGCCTGGTGCAGAAATTCTTCGAGCGGTCGAAGACGCCGGAGTTTTTCAGGAAGTCGATGCAGCCATAGATCTCGTCCATGTGGTCGCCGGTGCCCATCACATAGAGCGAGAATTGCGCCGCCACCGGCTGGTCGGTCGAGGGCGTCGCCTCGACGGCGCGGAGCGCGGCGCGCTTGCGCTCCTCAAGCGGAATCGCCGGGCCGCCTATCTCGTCCGAGCGGCAGATCGGGTCGTCCGGCTCGCCGGGGCAGCCGCGCGAGACCGCGGCCGACAGCACGCAGTGCCTGCCGCTCTTCGCCGCCGCGACGAACAGGTCGCGCATGGCGGGAAAAAGCACTTCGGGCGGCCCGACCAGCAGCGTCGAGATATCGTCGGTCTCGATCCTCAGCCTGTCGCGGTAAGGATCGAGCGCGCCCAACGCGCCAAGGATGACGCCGACGAAATCGTCAGCCATGGGATAAAGGGAAATCTGTGCGCCGGAAAACATGGCCCGCCTCGCTCCGCTGGTATTATCCAGATCAGCTTTAGGGTCCGGAGGCTTGCCGCCGCCATCTCAGCCCCGACCGTACGGAGCACCCCTGTGGATGGCCGCGTTAAAGCACTGTTCGAGCGAATGGGAAAGCGGTTTTTTGCGAGGCCAATTGAGCCAAGGGCCCCATCTCCCTAAGGGAGATGCCGGGTTACAAGATTTTCGCAAATTTCTTATAACCGCGGTATCGCAACCGCAGTGTCGTTCAAAATGTACGAATCCGGCTTGATTGTTTTTCGTACATAAAGTACGATATTTCCCTTCCTTTGAGGGGACTTGCTTGAATACCGCGAACCATGGCGCTTTCGCCGACCTCTCCCGCCCTTTGCTCTCGCCACTGCCGTTCGCCGAGCGCGAACGCGTTGCCGGCGCCTGGCGCATGGCCAGCCAGGACATCGCCGACGACATCCGTTTCATCCGGCAATATCTGAAGGTGATCGCCGAGAAGGACGAGCGGCTTTCGACCGGCACGCTGGTGCATGGCCGCGCCTATGTCGAGGCCTGCGCCGCCTGGCTCTCGGAGACGGTGGCGCGGTATCTGCGCAATCTCAGGCTGATCAGCGAATGCGAAAGCGCGATGATCGCGGCCGACATGAGGTTTGCCCGGTCGAGCGATGCGTGGTGAGGCAGGCAGCTCCCGCTACAACCCTTGGGCCTCCCGTCGAAAAATGCATCGTTTCATACAATTGGCAATTGGTGGACGCGGCTGAGCGGCGGGTGGTTAAATTCGTCTCAGGCGAAGGAGGGTAAAGCCGCGTACCAGGGAGGAATTCGTTTGATGAACCAGCGTATCGACATCGGCATACAGCCTGACGACCAGCCCTACGAAGTCACGTCCTTCGCCAGAAAGCATGGCCTGGCGATCCCCGTCGCGGACGCGGTGCTTTTCGCCAGGGGACCGTCGCCGTCGCGGACTGCCTGCGATATGGCGGCGCTGGCTCTCATTTGCGCGGTCGCGCAATACGCCGGAAAGCAAGGGAGACGGTAGCCTCCCCTACCAGCTGAACTGCAGCCCCACATTGCCGCCGACCTGGCTGCCGGCGAAGGCAATGCCGAGCGTGCTGGTCAGCCGGCCGCCATGGTCGAAGCCCTCGCTCAGCACCGCGGCGCCCGTGATGCCGAAGGCATTGGCATAGCCGGCATTGCCCCAGTTGACGCGCACACCGAAATGCTCGCCCTGGACGAGATCGGGCGCGGCGAGCGCGGCCGAGATCGAGGCGTTCTCAAAGGCGCGCGTGATGCGGTTGTCGATGTCATCGACGTGGGCCGCGAGCGCCGTCTTACCGACCTCGGTCATCTCGCCGCCATTGCCGTCGTCGACCTGCTTCTTAGTCACGCCAGTCTGGGCATTGATGCAGGTGTCCGTGCCCGGGCTATAGTAGTAATTGGCTCCATAGGCGGAGCAGATCTTGACATACGCGACTGCCGCCTGGGATGGCGCCGCAAGGAGCGTTGCCGCGCCGAGGATCGCCGGCGCAAGAAGATATCTGAACATTGATTGCCCCCGGTCGCGCTTACCAGGTGAACTGCAGGCCGGCATTGCCGCCGACCGTCTTGCCGGAGAAGCCGACGCCCGCGGCGCCGGCCAGCCGACCGTTGCCGCCAGACAT
Organism: Mesorhizobium sp. B3-1-8; assembly: GCF_006439495.1. Taxonomy (NCBI): domain Bacteria; kingdom Pseudomonadati; phylum Pseudomonadota; class Alphaproteobacteria; order Hyphomicrobiales; family Phyllobacteriaceae; genus Mesorhizobium; species Mesorhizobium sp. B3-1-8. The sequence continues at coordinate 142,445 of NZ_VFTK01000002.1, read as the reverse complement.
GAAGCCCTCGCCAAGAACCGCCGCGCCGGTGACGCCCATGGCGTTGGATTGACCGGCATTGCCCCAGTTGACGCGCACGCCGAAATGCTCGCCCTGCACCAGGTCCGGGCCGGCCAGCGCCGAGGCCACCGATGCACCCTCGAAGGCGCGCTGGACGCGACGGTCAATGTCGTCGACCTTGCCCGCCAACGCCGTCTTGCCGTCGACCACACCGTCCTCCGTCAAGCTGCGCGTCTCGCCCGTGTTGGCATTGATACAGGTGGCGGTGCCGGGACTGTAATAGTATTGCGCGCCATACGCCGCGCAGACCCTGACGTATTCGACCGGCGCCGCCTGGCAAGGCGCAGAGAGACCGCCCGCCACAGCTAGAAACGCAAATGAAATGACACGGTTGATACCCCGCATGCCTGATCCCCGAAGTTGGATGTTGAGAGAAAGCCTCGCATGAAAAAGGCGCATGCGAGCGCGCGGAGTCAACTGCGCCTTCCGCTCAATGCCTGACTTTTACTGGGAGCATTTCATCTATTGAACACATATTGCAGCCAAGCTACAGTAAACAGTTCAACCTGGTCAGTAATTCCCCGATGATTTGGAGCTGTGACGTCGAGGCTTATTAACACTCTCTAATATCAAGCGATGCCGGGCGATCTGCCCGGCAGGCTCGCCGACATGGGCCCGCGCAGCTGGCGCAGGCCGCGGCTTTGCAGGTCGCCGTCGCACCGCCGGTGGGTCAACTATGCGGCAGACGGTCTGACGACTGCCCGTAATCCTTTAGGACGCGATCAGCCCTTGGCTTTCGACTTGGGTGGCGCCTTGGGGGCCTTGGCAGGCTTCTCCGCCTTCGCGGCCTTCGGCTTCTCGACCTTGGCGGCAGCGGCCTTCTTGGCGGCTTTCTTCGGCCTGCCCGCCTCATCGATCTCGGCCGTCGCCTGGTCCCAGTGCTCCATATGCGCGCCTTCAGGCCGGCCGGCCTGCTCCCAAATCTCGTGCGCGCGTTGGCGAATGCGTTCGTGCCTGTCGTCCGTCACTTTGTCGCCTCCTACGGTTTGGGACTGTTCCCCAGCCAAACATTAGCCGAATTTTCGCGTGCCGTCTTGGGTGTAGACGCGGCGCGCAAACGCATCTTGAAGCAATATCCGGTGATGGCTCACTTCTCGTCGGAAAGCACCGCGATGCCGAGATACGCGGCCTTCTTGACGATCAGTCCGGCCAGGTCGGCGTCGGAACGATCGGTTCCGGTGCGCTCGCGCAGCAGCGCGACCGCCTGCTTGATCGACAGCAGCCCATCGCCGCGTTCGGCCAGCAGCCTGTCGACTTGGCGGGCAATGTCAGGTGATTCGACGTGTGGATGATGCATGGCAACGACTCCTTCCGCGCTTCGTTGCCTCCCAAACCGCTGTTTATCTTAGGCCTTATGCCCGGATACGAGAAGAGCCCGATCCTTCCCCGATGCTCCGGGGAGAGGATCGGGCTCTTTCAGGACTAAATCTACTCGATCACCTGAACAACGCGGCGCGTGCCGGGATCGATCAGCACCGTATGGTCATTGACGACCGCATAGCGGTACTGGACGTCCGGAACCTGCTGCAGCTCGACGGTGTCAGGCACGGTCGAGCCGACGCCGAGCTCGAGGCCGAGCACATTGACCGAGGCGATCGGATGCTTGTGGACATATTCCCTGACCACGGTCTGCTGCTCGGGGGTGACGATCACCTCGTCCGCGGCCGCGATGCCGATGCCGGCCATCAGAGCCAGGCCGGCGACAGCTGGAATGAGGGTGGTTTTCATCGTTTATCTCCTGTTGCGTTGGCGAGCTCCGCCTGGCCTCCGCGGGGCGGAAACACGGGCAGGTCGAACATGGGAGCTCCCGGGGCAAACGCCGCCGGCAGGGTGTTGTTCCGTCAGCCACGACTAATTGATTTGGCGGAACCTTCGCATCGGCTCCGCATTGGAAGGCATTGAAACTGCCCAAGTCTTTGAAAATCAAAGGATGCCGCAGTCATGCAAGAAGGCCCCATCAGAAGCGACATCGAACTTCGGGCCCCCGTGGCCATTGCCGTGGGCGCCGGCTTCAAGCGCGAGATCGCCACGCTCACCGGGATGCAGAACTTTCTCAAGGAATGGCCGCAGGCCACGCGGGGCGATAGCTACGCCAACGCATTCCGCGCCTGTGAGGCGGCGCGGACCGGAGAGATCGATCTCGACAAGGCGCGGCAGGCGTTCCTGGTCTTCGCGCGGAAGGCCGGAATCGAATGGACCGGCGCCGATCCGGTCGCGGTGCTGCGCGAAGCAAAGGTCAGGCGAAGCCGGGTACGCGAAAGCCGGGCACAGAACCGACACGTGCCTGGATAATCCCTCGCCGGTCAAAGGCCGGTCGGCAGCGACGGGCATGACGCCCGCAGGGCCAGCGGCGCCCGCTGGAGCGGCAGCGTCTGTTGATCACGCCTCACAACGCGTATGACGACCATCCGCCAGGAACGCCGTGCGCATTGGCCTTGACCGCAAGTTTTAGGATTTGGCCTGCGAATCCCGGATCAACCGGGCGCGCCCTGACGTCCGTTGCATCCGTTTGCCTGCAGACCGCCGCCTTGCGGCTGGAGGTCGACTGGATCGATCGGGATTCGGCTGGAGGCCGCTGTCAGCTCGGTGCCGATTCGCCCGGGGCCTCGGTGACGAAGGACGCGGCGATCAGATCGTCCGCGTCTATGCGTAGGGAGCCCTCGCCGCCCCCCATGATGGCCGCGACCTTCTGGAAGGTCTTCATCTCATGCTCGGTGATCCGGGCGTCCCGCATCCTGGCTTTGAGATCGGCGACACGCATCCCGAGCGAACGGGATGTTCCGATTTCTCGTTTCGACATGTTGGTCAGTCTCCTCCCCCAACCCGTGCCTGTTTCGCCGCCGCCCGATTCCCGCATCCTGCGCATGCTTGTGTTCTCTATGAGGCAATTTCGAACACAGCAGCGGCAACGCGAGCCCGGAACGAAGGTTCCGTTAGCATGTGGTCACGAATTAATACTGGTTAACGGCCCGGCCGCAGTCCGCGGCAAGGCCGTCAACTCAGCTGCGAATGATCCTACTGGATGACCTGGACGATCTTGCGCGTGCCGGGATCCACGATGACCGTCTGATTGTCGACGACGACGTAACGGTACTTGACGTTCGGTACCTCGTGCAATTCGACGGTGTCGGGAAGGACGCTGCCGATGCTGAGCTTGACGCCGGGAAGCTTGACCGACGCCAGCGGCTGCTTATGCACATATTCGCGGATGACCGTTTCCTGTTCGGGCTGGATAATAACATCCTCGGCGGCGGCGGCACCGATGCCGGTCAGAAGCAGCAGGCCCGCGGCTGCGGTTGTGAGGTGCATTTTCATCGATCTTCTCCTTGATTTGGATAGATTGCCTCTCACGCTGCGCCTGCGATTTCACAGCCGGTAGGCAATGTGCGTAACGCCGGCCGACAAGCCTTGTTCCTGCAAAAAATTCGCCGACACCATTTTGGGGGAACGTCACAGGCACGTCCGAAGAAACGTCACCGGCGCGCGGCGCGGCAATTTCGGAACAATGCTTTTCGGGCCGGGTTTTCCTAGTGAAGGGACCGAATTTTTCGAGGAGAAATCCCATGAAACATCTGCTTATCACAAGTATGATCGCGCTCGGCGTCGGTTGCGGCGCCGCGATGGCGCAGACCGAATCCGCACAGCCGAGCGGCGGCGACAATTGCGCGGCCGGCACGGCCGATTGTCAAAAGGGCGGCAAGGCCGGCGGGCAGGCTCAGGGCGAGACGAAATCGAAGACCGAGATGAACGCTCAGGGCAAGGCCGGCGCCAACACCGAAGAGCAGGCCCAGGGCACGGCCAAGATGAAGACCGATGAGCAGGCCCAGGGTCAGGCCGGCGCCAATACCGACCAGAATGCTCAGGACAATACACAGCTGAAGAAGAAGAAGCAGGCTCAGGGCAAGACCGGGACCAGCACCGAGCAAAACGCTCAGGGCAACACCAAGATGCAGACTGAGCAGAACGCGCAGGGCAAGACCGGTACGACAACCGAGGAGAATGCCCAGAACAAGACGAAGACCCAGACCGATCAGCAGGCCCAGGGTAAGTCCGGCACAACCACCACCGAGCAGAACGCTCAGGGCGGCAACACCAAGATGCAGACCGAGCAGAACGCGCAGGGCAAGACCGGTACCAACACCGAACAGAACGCCCAGGGCAACACCAATGTCGAGACCGACCAGAACAAGACGGCCTCGATCAACAACGTGACGGTGGAGCAGAAGACGCAGGTCACGCAGATCATTCACGAGACCAGGGTCGAACCGGTTCGCGACGTCAGCTTCGACATCTCTGTCGGCGTCGAGGTTCCGCGGCACAAGGTGCGTCTGCACCGCCTGCCGGCGCGCATCGTCAAGATCGTGCCTGCCTACGAATCCTACGAGTATTTCGTGCTGGCCGACGGACGTATCGTCATCGTCGACCCCGACACTTACAAGATCGTGCTGATCCTGACCTGATCCGGATAGCAGGACAGACAAGGGCCCGCCACGCGGCGGGCCTTTTTGCGTGCAGAGACATCCGAACACACGGGCAATCGCCTGCGCGTGTTCATTAGGCATGCGTTGAATGTTGAGCCTCGGGAACGATTTGGCGCAATTCCCAGTTGTCACACCGGAAGTCCTGCGTCCCTAGTCCCTATCGGATCGGACGAAAGGGCGATGGGCCCGCCGGCAAATCGTTCAAGCTTGCGGTCCACCAGGAAAAGGTGCATGGGTCGAGATGGGTAGAGATATGGGCGAGATCGTCGACGACCGAATGCGGCCGCGGCGCTCGGATGGGCAGATGTATTTTCCGCAGTTTCTTGTGGGAATGGTGGCAACGCTTCTGGTGATCCTCGGTTGGACTTACGCCTCCACGGGATCTGTCTGGATGGCGATCGGCTGGACATTCCTGGCGGCAGTGGTTCTGCAGGCCGGCTATTTCGTGGCCGTGCTCTGGCTCGTGCATGGCGAGACCCGCGTGACCGACGAACGCAAGGCGGACGCAAGCTCGGCACCGGCCAAGATACCCGGCCCGTTCGAGCGCGACGGCATCATCCACGCTCTCATCTTGTGGCTGTTCCCGAAACTGCTGCCTTAATCGCTTTGAGCGGCGCTTTGCGGCCGGGCTGCTGACCGACCGTCTTTTCGTTTTCGAGAGGTCGTCGCACCGCAATAGCCGGCGCTCCGCATTCTCCGCTCGAACGCAGGGACCGGGCTACGCCTCGGTGCTAAAGTTCCGAGGCGCCATCAAATTTGTATTGTCGCCGGCGGGCCGCCTTTCACCACGTCAATGCGGCGCAACGCAAACGGCCGGCTTGCAGCCGTCGGAACCGTGGTCCGAGCCGGCTGCAATCCTGTGGTTCGCCGAGTTAACGCGCGGTGGCCGGCGAAGCCGAGCGGACCGTCTCCGAAGACGAGAAGACGACGAAGCCAAAGACCAGCACCGCAGCGGCGACGATCAGCGAGCCGATCGCCACGACCGGCTCGATCTCCGGGTGGCCTGCCGCCAGCATCCAGTAGAGCGCCGGCAGCATGATCACGATGCCGACCGTATAGAGGCCGTAATGGATCATTGCGATGCGGCGCTCGGCCTTGGCCGGGTTGAGTGCATAGTAGCCGCCGAAGATGGCGCTGGTGACCCAGCCAAGAAGGTTGATGTGGGCATGCGCCGGAAAGGCACCGTGATCGCCCGAAATCGCCATCTGCAGCCCGGCGGCGATGCCCAGAATAAGAAAGACGATGGCCGTCTTGAAGAAAAGCTCCGATACCCGTGGCATTTTGTTGTCCTCCCAATGCCTCTGTAAACCCGACTCTGCGAAGTGTACATCCTGCAAGCCATATTAGCCATGGCGTACCTAAGTCAGTGGGGCTTCGGGCGAAAGCCGCGAGATGTCGACGGCTTTGCAAAAAAAATGGCTCGCCTCTTTCGAGGCGGGCCAAAAACGGAGCCGGGCTTGAGGTCGGCCCCCATCCAGGTTGCCACCTGAATTTCAAACGGAGCTAACGTAACAGAACCCGGAATTTATTCCACCGCTATAGCGGACTGACACGGTAAGGTTTTCCGACCTTGAACAGCGCAAGCCCTTGCCGATCGGCCATCGGAACCAAGGCACTACCAGACAGGACGTCGCCCCTTTTTCAGCCGGCGGGTGAAAGCATGGGCTTTCAGCGTCCCATCCTTCTGCTAGAACCGATGGTGCAGCACGGCAAGGCGATGCGCCTTGCACGTCCGCAGCATTTGAGCAATGCTTGGCGACGGGGGTGGTTTCCGTAATTTCGGAAGCACGATTACATGTTCATTGACTACTACGAACTTCTGGAAATAAGCCCGAACGCCAATTCTGAAACCATCGAGCGGATTTTCCGCTACTTTGCCATGCGCTACCACCCCGACAATCGGGAAACAGGCAACGAAGCGCGCTTCAGCGAGATCGTGGAAGCCCACAATACGCTGCGGGACCCAGTCAAACGGGCTCAATACGACATCCTTTACCGGGAGCATCTTGGCCTTCGTCACGAACTCACGGAAGGAGCCCGCGACGGCGGCGGCATGGAGAGGGATACCGTCATCCAGGCCAATCTGCTGTCGCTCCTCTATGTGAGGCGCCGGCGGGACGTCAACAATCCGGGCATCGGCGACGACGAGCTCGAGCGACTGTCGGGCTGCCCGCGCGAGCACCTGGAATTCCACCTGTGGTACCTCAAGGCGAAGGGCTTCATCGGCAGGACCGAGAACGGGACGTTCGCGATCACCGTGGAAGGCATCGATCACGCCGGGGCCAAACAGGGCCGGGATCGCCCCGACGCCACCCGCCTGCTCGATCACGCGAGTTAGGCCGACCATCAAAAGCCCGCCGACTGGCGCCTGAACCAGTGGCGGGCTCGATGAAGGAACAGCTACATCCCTGAGGAATCGACTGTCGTCTTCTCAACTCCCCATATCTGGGCTCGGCTCGCCGGGGGCGGCGGTGTCTAAGCCATGCACCATGACGGGCAAGAAGAGGAGTGCAGAGTTACATTGGCGTTGTGTTTCGCCGAATACAAGGTGACCGAGGTCTGACGTGCCGACGCATTGGGCCGGCGCCGACCCGTCGAGGGTGATTACGAGGACGCCCCCGCCAACGGCTTGTTTGAAGCAATCCCGCGTGGCTGGAGTTCGAACATCAAAAGTTGTTGCCGGCCTGTCATCCCAACGATAAGTGTATCGTAACACGACATTTTGCGAAAGCCGTCAGCGATACCCGAACATCCTCTCCGCCAGGCCGGCGCCCATGCTTTTCATCGCCCAGGAAAGCAAGCATTCGTGAAATCAGGTGGCGACCTGTAGCGGGAGCCGACACCAACAGTGCGGCTCCCGCTTTGGCTCGTCTCGACCGAGGCGAGCCATTTTCTTTCTGAAATCGCGGCCGGCGACATACCGACAAAAAAGCCGCCGGGCGGGCCCGCGGCGGCTTTTCGTTCACCCTCTGGTCGGTTCGCCCGGCCTTACGGTGTTGTCGTCGCCGTGGCAGCGGCTTGCGCGTCGATCTTGCCCGCCAGCGTGTCCTTGGCCCAGGCGGTGACGTCGGCGTCGACCGGCTTGTTGGCCATCTCGGCAAGGGCCGCGTCCAAGGACGCGTCAGTGGGGGGCGGCGCGTTGTCAACCGCGGCCTGGGCATCGGCGACCGCCTGATTGTCGGCGGTGATTGCCGTGTTCTGGGCGTCAATCTGCCCCTGAACCTCGGCAACCTGCGCATCGAGAGCGGCCTGCTGTTCGGTCGTGAAGCCGGTCGTGTCGGTCGCGTTGAGATCGGCGAGTTGCTGAGTGAGGTCGGCGAGCTTGCTCTGGTCGGTGGTCAATTGGGCGTTCGCGGCGTCGAGCTTGGCCTGCGCGTTCTTGGCCGCCGCGGCCTGAGTCACGTAAGCTTGGACGCCGGCGAATTTCTTGCTCTTGGAATGCTCGTAGGCGCTCAGATTGCGCTTCAGCGAGTTCAACCGGCCCAGCTTGGCGTGAAGGTTCTTCTCCTTCGACGTGGCGGCCGTGGTCGTGTTGTCGGTCGAGCTGTCGTCGGACGCGCTGTCGTCCGAGGCGCTGTCGGTGCCCTTGTTGTGGCCCGGAGCCGAAGCCGACTTGCCGTGCGAGGCGCCGCTGTTGCCGTTGCCGTTGCCGTTGCCGCCGGCATTGCCGCCGCCGTTTCCATTGCCGCCATTGCCATTGCCGCCGCCATTACCACCGCCATGGCCGTTGCCGCCGCCATTGCCGCCAGCGTCGGCAAGCGCGGGGGCCGCAGCAAGCGCCAGAATGGCAAGAGATGCCAGAAGTGTCTTTCGCAATGTCATTTTGCTTCTCCGCAGATGAATCGTCGTCATGGCCCAACCGCTAGGCAGCCTCTTATGAGAATTTCCTAACGGCGTCGGATAAACTTTAAGCAATTGCGGTCGCGAAATGAGAGCATGGCCGACGCGGCCCGGCGATCTCCGCCAGATAGCGTGTTAACGCATTGAAATTTAACGAAAATACAAAGGGCCGAGCGCGCTTGGGCCGTTTGGAACAATGAGGGCCCTTGTCTCGCCAGACCATGGTCCCAAGGACATTCCTGCCCGGGCGAAACCGTGCAAACCCTGAACGTCCGCCCGGCGCGAGAACCAAGCCCGGTCGACCAGAAATGCGCCCGGCGCGACGCGCCTAAAGCGAAGGATCCGAGGCTTGCGTGTCGCCTGCATCCTGATCCGTGGGTACCGCGGCGCCCGGCTCCTGGTGTTCACCTGAACCGGTCGGGGAAAGGACCGTCAGATCCATCCGAGCTATGCGGGACGCGGCTTTTCCTTGCGCATTCGGCTCGCTGTCATCCGTCTCGCAAACCGAGGCCTTTGCAAGGTGGCCAACGCTTTCGCCACTCTTGCCCGGGAAGGCTTCCGACGACGCAGGAGGTTTGCTCGGATGACGCACCAAGCCGGTGCCGTGCTGGCTTCCAACAACAGAGGTCATGGCTGCGCTTCCGATATGGATGACAGGCAAATTCCTAGTTTAGCACTCCGGGCTGGCGCGAAACTTACACGATTTAGAGATCGCTAATGTTCCGGCTTGATACCGGGCGGCGATCGACCTTCTAGCCGCCGACCAGCGGCACGGTCACCGAGGTGGTATAGCTGATCGGATAATCGCTGAAATAAGGAAAGCTGATGACGAAGGCGTAGCTGGCGTTGACGTGCGCCATGCGGAAGCCGCCGCTCGCCGGGTCGGTGGTGATGGTGACGTTCACGTTCTGCAGGCCCAGCGCCTGCAGTTTCTGCGTCGCGACCGCCTGGATGTCGGCCTGCGTCAGCGTGTTGTTGAGCTGCAGGGAGCGCGCGGAGGCTTCAAGCGCATAGCGTACGCTGGAGATGTTGTTCATCGACCAGCCAAAGGCGAAGATGCCGAACAGCAGCATGATGAGGAAGGGCGCAACCAGCGCGAACTCAAGACCGGCGCCACCCGAGATGTCGCCGACAAATGCTTGACGCCTTTGCTTAGCGGACACGGACCACCTGCAGATGACCGATCGACGTGTCGCGCGGGAAGACGCCGAAGATGAAAGGCGGCTTCCAGGTGCCCGACGCCTGGATCTGGACGAAGACCGAGGGCACTTTCGGCCCGCTGCAGATGGTGGTCGAGGTGACCACGGTCGTTCCGCATTTGTAGGCACGGCTCACCGCGATCGCCGCATCGTCCGGTTTGTGTTCCCAGCTCGCCAGCGCCGCGGCCTGGGTGGCGCTGTCGTCGGTGCCGCCTGCCATGACAAGGTTGGCGGCCGTCTTCACCCCTGCCCGCATCGCCAGCGAGCTGGTGACGTAGGACCAGCCGTCCAAGACGCCCAGAAGAGCGGCGCACAGCACCGGCATCACCAGCGCGAGCTCCACCGCGGCGATGCCGGCGCGGTCCCTGCCGAAGCGGATTGCCCGTAGCCGCATGGCCGCTACTCGACCACCGCAACCGACTGGGTGGCCGGGATGTCCTTCATCCCGAGGCTCGAGCAGTCCTGGTTGATGGTCGAGTTGCCCGACCACTGAATGGTGTCGGCAACAACCTGGGTGCAGCCGTTCTTACCCGAGAAATTGCCAAGGTAATTGACCTGCTGCCTGGGAAAATAGATTGCGCCGGTCAAAAGCGAAGTCGCGTTGCCGTTGAAAGTGCTTTGCGCCGCCGTCCCTGTCCGGTCGCCGTAGAACAGCACGCCGGAATAGGTGCCCGTGGTCGGGGCGGCCAGCGTCACGGTGGCGTTGCCGTTCATGCTGACGGTGTTGCTGCCGGCCATGAAGATCGTGACGTCGCTGCCTTGGATGACGGCACCCGCATTGATCTTCAAGTCGCCCTGGACGACGTAGACACCGGGGGAAAGCGTGATATTGCCGTTGAGGTTCATGCCGCTGCAGTAGGTCCCGGGCTGGATCGTTTGCGTCGTCTTGTTGCCGTTGATCTTCTGGCATGGGTTTGAGGTCGCGGGAGCCGGCAAGCTGGCGAACGGGTCGGCCGCTGGCAGGGCTTGGGTGATCGGAGACTTGCAAACCATCGTTGGCGGATTGTTCAGCACCATGCCGCCGACGGTGATCAGACAGTCGGTCTGGACAGCCGCCGAGCCCTGGATCTTGATTGCGTCGGAGGCGTTCGAATTCGCCATGTCAACGCAGCCGATTTTCTTCGCGTTGGTGTTGCCGGAGAAGAGCAGCGCCTGCGAAGCCGTGAGACTGAGAGCTATGTCGCAAGCTTTGGAGGCATCGGTAATCAGTGCCACCGCCCTCGCCCGCTCCGGCACCTTGGTCTGCGTGAAGATGGAGGTGAACATGCGGTCGAGGTTCTGGTTGAGGATCACCTCGACCGCCTTCTTGGCCGTGTTCGGTCCCGACGCCGGCGGGGTGTTGACGACGATGGTGCCGCCGCCCAGCCCGTTCGAGGCGGCCGATGTCGTGGCGGCGGCGGTGATGGTGGCGGTGTCGGACCCCGCGATCTTTTCCAACGCGCCGGCATAGGCGGCCGCGTCCGCGATCGCCTGCAGCTTCAGGCTCGAATAGTACCAATAGGAGGTCTCGACGCCGAGCCCGGCGCCGCCGATGACGACCGGGAGGGTCAGCGCGAAGATGGTCGCGACATTGCCGCCCTTGCCTTCGCAAAAGCGTCGAGAGACCAGTCCAGAAAAAAGATTTCTGATGAACCGACCTGAAAAGGCCATGGCCGAGCGCACCCAAGCTATCCCAGCCGTTACATCATCATTGTCATATGAACGAATGCCTAACTATTTCGCTCGACTTGCGCTGTTAGGACTGCATCGGGCCGCCACCCCCGCCTTACGCCGCGCACACTAAGACTTAAGGCCCAGAAACTCTCAGACTTAAGGTGTAACCATTAGTAAAACCATATATTTTAGCACTTTCTGCATTTTATCTTTTTTGGAAATCGCCCGTAGAGACAGCGTGCCTATCACTCTCGAATATACGACGAGGGCGGACTTCCATGTTTGCACGTTTCTGGGCTTCGAGGCGCGGCAACTTCGCGGTCGCGACCGCGGTGGCCATGGTGCCGCTGATGCTTGCCCTGGCAGGGTCCATCAACTTGATCGGCACCAGCGACGACGCCGCGCAGTTGCAGAATTCGCTTGACGCGGCCGACCTTGCAATCGGTACGAAATACCAGGCGAGCATGTCGGCGAGCGACGTGCAGCAACTCGGCCAGACCTTCTTCGCGGCCAATATGAGCACCGCCGACGCGCAGGAATATGCGGGCAGCGTCACCGCCTTCCAGGCCGGGGCCAGCGGCGATCCGAGAGCCTACTTCATTTCGGTGTCGTCGAGCATCAGCCGACCGGCCTTCGTCCCCGGCATGCCGGCCTGGCCGGCGACGCGCTCCGCCTCGGTCAAGATCAAGCCCGGCGCGCAGGCCTGCGTGCTCGCGCTCGATCAGAATGCCGACGGTGCGGTCAGCCTGCAGGGCTCCACCAATGTAGCGATGAGCGGTTGCGTGATCGCGGCCAATTCGGACGCCGCCGACGCCGTCAGCCGGGGTGGCTCGGCAATCGTCAGCGCTGGCTGCGTCTCGACAGTCGGCGGCACGCAAGGGTTGACGCCGCCCAGCGCCACCCTTTCCTGCGGCGCGCCGCAGGAAAACCAGTATGCCTCGTTCGATCCGCTGGCCGACGTCGTTCCGCCTCCCTACACGCTCTGCCTGCCCGTGCCGAACGGCAAGACAATAACGCTTTCGCCGGGTACCTACTGCGACAAGACGCTGTCGGGAAATATTACCCTCAATCCGGGCACCTACATCATGCGCAACGTCACCATAAAGCCAGGCGGCAACGGCAGCCTGAGCAGCCAGGGCGTGACGATCTTCCTGATGGAGAACTCGCAGCTCATCATCAACGCCAACGAGCAGGTGAACCTGTCGCCGCCGGCCAGCGGCCCCTACGCCGGCATCACAATCTACCAGGCGCGCGGCAACACCCAGGCGCTGACGCTGAACGGCGGATCCGGCTCGGTGGTGAGCGGTTTCATCTACGCCCCGGACGCTGCCATCACCTATGCCGGAAATTCGGACATGAACGCCGAGGGCAGTTGCCTGCGGCTGGTCGGCGACACTGTCGCAATGACGGGGAGCTCCGCCGTTAAATCGGATTGCACGGCCGAGCTTGGGAACCGCGCTATGTATGCGGGACGGATGATCACCCTGGCGAAATGAACGCCAATCTCGTCATCCCTTTGAACGCAATTCCGGACGGAAAACCGCTCGCGCCTTTCCTGGAATTGCTTCTAGGGAAGATCACAACTCGCCTATGATATCCGCGCCCGCCTGCTCGTCGAAGAGCACCGCGCAGCCGCGCTCGAGCGCGACCTGCGTCAAGGCGTTGGCCGCATCCGCATCCGACGAGACGAAATCGCCGGTCAGGACGCGAAATTCCTCGACGGCCTTCGACATCGGCACCAGGCGCCCGGCAGACAGGTCGCTCGCACATGCGTCGATGACGCACAAAAGATCGATGAGTTCGAAATTATGCATGGCGGCCTCCGCCTGCGCCATCCCTTCGCTCAATCAACGGTACGAGGCGCGGACTGGTTCCCTCGCCTGCGTTCGGCGGATGGCCTGACTGGCGCAAGCTTGAGATCGAAGCGAGCAGGCAGGCATGGCTCGGCACAGGCCTTGCGCACCGATCTGGTGGCCATCGTGTCGATCGGAAGAAGGACCACCATCTGGGCATGGCGTTGTGGCCAGAGCGGCCTTCCGAAGAGGAGGAAGACGCCGCCGATCAATCCCGCCAAAAGCAGCGCGGCAAACAGGTTCGCGATCACGTTGCCGGGTTGCACGGCCAGCACTCCAAGAGAGTTTCCAGGGCGAAAGGAATGCCCGCCATATCGCAGGAATGGCGGGCACCCATCGTCAACCGCCGATGAAGGGACTTTGTCCGGCGGCTTGCTAGCCAATGAAATGGGGCCGTTGTTGTTTCCCGGAAATCGGCGCCTCGGGCCTCTGCGTTCGGCGGGTGAGACTTCGGTCCGAACATGACCCCGGACCGTTGCCCGAAGCGCGGCCTTTAGCCAGCCGCGGCCCTTATTACATTAGCAATACCTTATGATAAGGCGTATGAATGAATGGGATAGCGGTCGCCGACGATCGCAACGTCGGGCTCCGCTTTTACAAGGGAGGATGCCATGGCCGAAGCTGCAATGCAGGTGACAAAACTCGAATCCAAATCGCACAACACTCCCGACGAGGTCCGCGCGCCCGCCAAGACGCGCGTCGAAATCGTCCGGCTGCCGGGTTATTCCCTGGCGCGAATGAACATGCAGCCGGGCTGGAAATGGTCCGAATGCGTCAAGCCGGTGGTCAAGACCGACAGCTGCCAGGTCTCGCATGTCGGCTACGTCGTGTCCGGATCGATCACCGTGCGCATGACCGACGGCACGCAAAAGACCTTCGAGGCCGGCACGTCCTATACCATCCCGCCGGGCCATGACGCCTGGGTGGAAGGCAATCAGCCCTTCCAGTGCATCGAGGTGCTGAGCGCCGAGCAATACGCCAAACCAGCATAGGCCGGATCCAGCCGATGGGCGGCTGCACCAGCCAAGCTGCGGGATCAAGGCGACGTCACCTTGATCCCTTCGCAGGTGCAATCGCTGCCTCATTCGAATGAATGAGGCAGGCTCATTCGTTTGTATGAAGACACAGAAAGCAGGCTCATAGGGCCCTTGACACTAGACTGCTTTTGTTCTCTTTATGTTCCCTAAATCTGCCTTTTCCAACAGAGAAATCTAATACTGCACCGCGGCAAAGCGGGCGCTGCAGACGGGAGCGCAGGATGCTCGCTAAGGACGCCGCTGCCGCCACCATCCTGCATGCCGATCTCGATGCCTTCTACGCTTCCGTCGAGCAGCTGCTCGATCCGTCATTGCGCGGCAAGCCGATCGCCGTCGGCGGCGGCGTGGTGCTGGCGGCTTCCTATGAGGCCAAGGTCTTCGGCGTGCGCGGCGGCATGTCCGGCCGCAAGGCGCGCGAGCTCTGCCCGCAGCTCATTTTCGTCGGCGGTCATTTTTCCGAGTACCAGCGTCTCGGCGATGCGGCGATCAAGGTGCTCGACGATTTCACGCCGGTGGTCGAACGTATCTCGATCGACGAGGCCTTTGCCGATGTCGCCGGCTGCACGCATCTGTTTGGCCCTCCGCAAGAGATCGCGCGAAAAATCCGCGCGCGGGTGAAGACCGAGCTCGGCCTGCCGATCTCGATCGGCGTGGCGCGGACAAAACATCTCGCCAAGATCGCCTCGCAGGTCGCCAAGCCAGACGGGTTGGTGGTGGTCGAGCCCGGCACCGAGCTCGCCTTCCTGCACGATTTGCCCGTCACGCTGATGTGGGGCGTCGGCCCCGCGACCAAGGCCAGGCTCGCGGAAATCGGCGTCGAGACGATCGGGCAATTGGCGCGCACGCATAGCGGGGCGCTGGAGCGGCTGATCGGCCATGCCGCCGGCCAGAAGCTTGCCGCGCTTGCCTGGAACCGCGACCCGCGCAAGCTCGAGACGCATCGGCGCGCGCATTCGGCCGGCGCGCAATCGGCGCTGGGCAGGAAGCCGGCGCTGCCGCGCGTCTTCGTGCCGACGCTGCTGCATCTGGCCGACCGCGTAGCCAGCCGCTTGCGCGCCAAGGACCGGCCGGGGCGCACGGTCACGGTGCGCGTGCGCTTCGCCGACATGCGCGCGGTGAGCCGCTCGATTACGCTCGAGCAGCCGATCCACGCGACCGCGATGCTGGCCGAGATCGCCGAGGAGCTGGTGCGCGGCGTGCTGGCCGCCCATCCGGGCGAGCGCGACATCTCGCTGCTCGCCATCTCGGTCTCGCATCTGGAGGAGCATGCCGAGCTGCAGCTCGAATTGCCGCTCGGCCTGGCGGACGAGAAGCTCAGGCCCGGCAGCCGAAAAGGTCTCGCGCGCTTCGGCGCAGACCGCGCCATCGACAAGATCCGGCAGCGCTTCGGCAAGGAGGCCGTCGGCTACGGGACGGTGGCGCTGGAAGGCGCGCGCTCGGTGCCGGACGGGTTCAGGGAACTGGCGGAGAAGGAGTTGTAAAGGGGCCTGCGCCCACCTCCACCCAATCCATCCGCATCGTCACACTCATCGTCGCCCCATCATCGAGCACCGTCAGCCCCTGGCCATGATGCGCATCGACCGGGTGCGACACCGGCTCGAAGCAGAAGAAGCCGGCATCATGCGACGGGGAATAGAGGATGAACACGCCCAGTTCGGGCGAGGCTGCCAGCTCAAGCACAATCCCCTGCGCCGGCTGGACGATGGTAGCGCGACGATCCCAGCCGACAAAGGCGTTGTTTACCCAACCCGCCGGCAAAAGCGAGAGCCGCGAGAAATCCCACCACGGATGCTCAGCAAGCGGCGCGACGCCTGTTGGCAAATGGCGCTCATCCTCCAGCCAAACCCGCCCTGCCTTCGCCTTCAGCGTGGTCCTGGCGCCGCGTGGAAACCAGGGATGGAAACCGAGGCCATAGGGCAAGCGCATGCCGGCACTGTTCTCCACCGTAAGGTGGGCCTCGAGAGCGCCGTCGTGTAGCGAGTATACAACGGAGGCCGCGTAGCGGTAAGGACCGATCGCGCCGTCATCGAGCATCAGCTCGGCCTCCGTGTCGGTATGGCGGGCAAGCCGCCAGGGCTTCTGGAAACCGTCGCCGTGGATCGGAAAGGCTTCGCCGGGCACATTCGGCCCGATGGCATGGAAGCGGCCGTCGAAGGTGAAGCCGCCGCCGGAGATGCGGTTCGACCACGGCACGAGGAGTTGGCAACCGGACGTGCCGGTGCCGTCCCCTGCCCGCAACAGCGGAACCCGCGCACTGCCGACAAGCGCATCATAACGGGCGATCGCGCCACCCTTGTCGGGCGCGAGCACGAGCCGCGCGCGGCCATCGCGAAGCTCAACCATGCTAGCCCTCACCAGCCGCCGTCGACGGCGATGTTCTGGCCGCTGATCATGTCGGAGGCAGGCGAGACGAGGAACAGCACGAGATCGGCGACGTTGCCCGGCTCGATGCGCTTCTTCAGGCTCTGGTTCGCGAGAATCCAGTCATTGTATTCCTTCAGCCGATCGCCGAAGACGCGCTCTTCCGCCTCCGAGACCACCGCGCCCGGCGATACGGCGTTCACCCTGATGCCATGCGGCCCAAGCTCGCGCGCCAGCGATTTGGTGAGGCCGAGCATGGCGCCTTTCGACGCGACATAGGGCACGTAGCCGTCCCAGCGGCCGTTGAGCGTGATCGAGCAGAAGTTGACGATCTTGCCGTGGCCCTTGGCCTTCATGCCTGGAGCGCAGGCCCGCGCCAGCGCGAAGGCGGCCGAAGAGTTGACGCGGATCTGGTCCTCATACTCGGCGAGCGAGAATTCCTCGAACGGCCGGTTGATGATCAGCGCCGCGTTGTTGATCAGGATGTCGATGCCGCCTTCCTTCGCCGCAAGCGCGGCAACCGCCGCTTCCGCCTCGGCCAGCCGGTTGAGATCGCAGCCTATGAAGGCAATGTCGCCTGCGGCCTCGCCGGCCAACCCGGCGACTATCTCCGCCGCGCCCGTGGCATCAGGGCGGTCGAGCAACAGCACGCGCGCGCCGGCTCGCGCCAGTGCCACCGCCTGGGCCCGGCCGAGCGAGCCCAGCCCGCCCGTCAGAAGCACCTTACGACCAACGAGCGCCTTCATCGCCTATTCCTCACAGCACGGAATGGACTTCGTCGATCGAGGTATCCTCGATACGCTTGTCCAGCACCACCTCGCCGCGCGCCATAGCCACGATGCGGTCGCAGCAGTCGAAGACGTGATGCATGTTGTGGCTGATGAAGACGCCTGTCACCCCCTGCTCCTTCAGGCCGCGCACGAAGCCGATCACCTTGTTTGTCTCCTTGACCGAGAGATGGTTGGTCGGCTCGTCGAGGATCATCACCTTCGACTTGAAATGCATGGCGCGCGCGATGGCGACGCCCTGGCGCTGGCCGCCGGAGAGCTCGCCGACCAGCGCCTCCGGCGAGCGCAAATGCAGATCGACATTGGCGATGGCGCGGATGCTTTCCTCTGCCATCTTCTTCTGGTCGAGGATGCCGACGCCGAGGATCGAGAAGCGGGTCGGCTCGCGGCCGATGAACAGGTTCCTGGCGATCGACATGGTGGGGACCATGGAGTTGTACTGGTAGATGGTCTCGATGCCGAGATCCATGGCGTCGCGCGGCGTGGCGATGCTGACCGCCCTGCCCTCGACGTGGATTTCGCCCTGGTCGGCGCGGTGGACGCCGGACAGGATGTTGATCAGCGTGGATTTGCCGGCGCCGTTGTCGCCGACAAGGCCGAGCGCCTCGCCGCGCTTGAAGTCGAGCGAGACGCCCTTCAGCGCATGCACGCCGGAATACCATTTGTGCAGGTCGCGCACCGAGATGATCGCGTCACCCACGGCTCAGCCCTCCATCTTGATCGCCTTGGCGCGTTTTCGCATCCAGGCATTGGCGACGACGGCGAAGATGGTGAGGAAGCCGATGGCGAACTTGAACCAGTTGGCGTCGACGTGGCTGAGCACAAGCCCGTTGTCGATGACGCGGATCAGCGTCGTGCCGATGATGCCGCCCATCACGGTGCCGATGCCGCCGGTGAGCGAGGCGCCGCCGATGACCGCGGCTGCGACCGCCTGCAGCTCCATCCCCTCGCCGATCGATGGCAGCGGCGAGCCCAGCCGCAGCACCTGCAGCATGCCGGCGAAGCCGGAAAGCACCGAGCACAGCATGAAGCAGACGATCTTGACCCTGGCGGTCGGGATGCCCATCGAGGCGGCGGCCGGCAGGAAGCCGCCGGTGGCCTTGATCCAATTGCCGAAATTGGTGCGCGACAGCATCAGTGAGGTCAGCACCGCGACCGCCACGAACCACAGGAAGGACATGCGGAACATGTTGCCCGGCCCGACGAAAGAGGTGAACAGCCAGTTGGGCAGGTCGGCGGGTAAGAGCGGCGGGAAACCGCCGGAGACCACGACCGTGAGCGAGCGCGCCATGAACAGCATGCCGAGCGTGGTGATGAAGCTGGGGATGGCGAAGCGGATGGTGATGTAGCCGTTGATGAAGCCGATCGCCGCCGCGACCAGCAGTCCGGCGAGCAGCGCCAGCGGGAACGGCCAGCCATGCACCATCAGCACCGCCATCGACATCGGCATCAGCGCGAACACCGACCCGACCGAGAGGTCGAACTCGCCGCTGATCATCAGGATGGTGACGCCGATGGCGACGAGGCCGGCCTCCGGCAGGATGCCGAGTATGCCGCGCAGATTGTCGGCGTTCAGAAACACGCCGTGCGAGCGCACCTGGAACAGGACGATGAGCAGCACCAGAAGGATCAGCCCGGCCAGCTCCGGTTTTTCGAGATAGGTCTTGAACAGGCGCTTCAACGAAAGGCTCCGGGGTTCGGGATTAAGACGCATCGGCGACGGCTGGCGCCGCCGACGCGGGTCTCGCTGTTGGAGAGCTTATCTCAGTCCCTGGGCGGACAGCGCCATGATGCTGTCGGCTTGCTTCGGCCGCACGATACCCTGGCCGGTGTCGATATCCGACGGAGCAAGGCCGATCTTCTTGTTCAGATAGGCCTCCATCACCGGCATGAAGCCCTGCATGTAGGGCTGCTGGTCGACCAGCGCCTGGACATAGCCCTTCTGCATCTGCTGCAGCACTTCCGGAACGAGGTCGAAGCCGCCGAGCAGCACCTTGCCGGGCGCCACGCCGCGATCGGCCAGCACGCGCGCCACACCGGCGCACCAGAAGCCGGTGTCGAAATAGGCCGTGGTGTCGGGATGGGCGTTCAGATAGGCGCCGACGCGGTCGGAGGTGATGGCGAGATCGGTGCCGCTGTCGATGCGCTCCCACGACACGTCGCGGTCTTTATGCGCGGCCTTGTACTCATCGAGGAACTGCATGATGCCGGCGCCGCGGCTTTCCGACCAGTTCTGGCCGGGCGCCGAAATGCCGACCAGCACCTTGATCGGGCCGTCCTTCGGGAAGCTCTCGGAAATCGCCTTGGCGAGCGAATAGCCGGCCGGCTTGAAGCCTTGGCCGACGAAGGCCTGCCGGGCGTTGCCCTTGGCGCCCTCGGTGTCGTCGACATTGACGGCGATCACCAGCACGCCCGCGTCGCGCGCCTCCTTGATGACGTCGTCCAAGGCGTGGTCGTCGACAATGGAGGTCAAAAGCGCGTCGGGCTTGGCGGCAAGCGCGGCGCGCATGTTCGCGACCTGCTGCTCGACCGAGCCCTCGGTCTGGGTGAAGACCATGTTGCAGTTCGCCTCGACCTTGGCGCAGGCATCGTCGAAGCCTTTCTTTACCGCCTGCCAGAACGTGTTCGAGGCCGACGAATGGTGGGTGAAGACGATGTTGAGCCCGTCGGCGCGGGCCACGGTTTGGCCACCGATCAGGGCGACGCCGAGCAATAGCATTGCGGTGAGTTTCTTCATGTCTGTTCCTCCCTTTGGATTTTTCAGATGCTTGTCCCGTCGCTGACGCGGCGATGGACGGTGTAGGCGCGGCCGAGGTCCGGACTGAGCGCCAGCCCAAGCCCCGGCCCGGGCGGCACGGTGATCATGCCGTCCTTCACTTCCGGCAGCGCGGTGACCAGATCACGGTACCAGGTGCGGTAGAAAGCGCGCACGCTTTCCTGGACGAGCGCATTGGGCGCGTTGAGCGAAAGATGCGTCGAGGCGGCGAGCACGACCGGACCGGTGCAGTCATGCGGCGCCACCGGCAGCCGCCAGGCCTCGGCCATCGAGGCGATCTTGCGCGCTTCCGACAGGCCGCCGCACCAGGAGATGTCGAGCATGACGATGCCGGCCGCTCCCGTCTCCAACAGGTCGCGAAAAGCCCAGCGGCTGCCCAGCGTCTCCGAGGCCGAGATCGGCGCCGGGCTTGCCGCGGCGTAGCGCCTGAGGTCGCCGAGGCTGTCCATGCGGATCGGATCCTCGTGCCAGTAGGTGGCGTAGGGTTTCAGCGCTTCCGCGATCCTGATGGCCGGCAGGAGCTGCCACATGGAGTGGAACTCGACCATGATGTCCATCTTGTCGCCGACGGCTTTGCGAATCTTTTCAAACGGTTCCAGTGCCGCCTTCAGGTCGGCGGCGGAAATGTCGTTGCCACGCGTCTTTTCCGCGGCGTGGTCGAACGGCCATATCTTCATGGCGGTGATGCCGTCCTCCAGCAGTTCCCCGGCCAGGTCGCCGGCGCGGGTGAGGAACGCGTTGAGGTCGTCATAGTCGCGCCCGGCGCCGATGCCGTAATTGGCCGTCGTCTGGCCCTTGGCGTCCTTGATGTATTCGGTGCCGGCGCAGGTGTTGTAGGTGCGGATCGAACGGCGGCTGAAGCCGCCGAGCAGTTGCGCGACCGGCTGGCCGGTGGCCTTGCCGAAAATATCCCACAGCGCGATGTCGAAGGCCGAGTTGCCGCGCACTTCGGCGCCGCTGGAGCGGAAGCCGAGATAGCCGACGAGGTCGGCGGCCAGGAGGTCGATCTGCAGCGGGTCGCGGCCGATCACCCGCGGCGCGACATATTCGTGCAGATATTCCTCGACGGTGCGCGACAGGAAGAAGGTCTCGCCGAGCCCGGTGATGCCCTCGTCGGTATGAACCTCGACCCAGAGCAAATTGGGCCGCTCCTCGATGCGGACGGTTTCGATGGCGCGGATCTTCATCAGGCAATCCCCGCGTCGAGCAGCGCCTTGACGCTCTTGTCGAAATGCTCGGCCATGTGCTCGGCCGCCAGCCGTGGATCGCCCTTGAGGATGGCGTCGGCGATGTCCTCATGGCCCTTGATCATCTTGAGCTGGGCCTCGCCGGACGAGCGGGTCCGCCAGCCGATCACCCAGGTGCGGCGCGTGACACCGCTGAAGGCGGTGACGATCAGCGAAAAGACCGGGTTGTGCGAGGCCGCCGCGATCGCCTCGTGGAAGGCGATGTCATGTTCCATGACGGTCTCCGGGTTCGTGAAATTCTCGCGCATCAGCCGGGCCGACCGGGCGATCGCCTTGGCCTCCTGGTCGGTACGGCGCAGTGCGGCAAGTGCAACCGTGCGCATCTCGATGGTGCGCCTGACGTCATAAACCTGCTGGACGCTTATCTGCTGGGTGGTGATGCCGTGCTCGATGACCATCGACATGGCGCCGGTATCGAGCTTGGCGACGGTGGCGCGGCGCCCGGCGCTCATGTCGATCAGCCGCATCGCCGACAGCGAGCGGAAGGCCTCGCGCACGACGGTGCGGGAGACGTTGAGCTGGCGCGTCATGGCGGCTTCGCTGGGCAGCGGATCGCCCGGCGCCAGGCCTTGGGAGCGGATGTGCTGGGAGATCGCCTGGATCGCCGTGCTGACCAGTCCGGGATTCGGTTCGCCCGGTGGATCTGTCTGCTCCTGCATGCCGCTCCCTCAAAACCTGTATGACAGGTTGTTATTCAATTGCTCATATTTCATGCAAAAGCTATATGTCAAGCCGATTTCTGGAACCTGCCCTGGAGAAGTCTCATGCATGAAACGGAAGCCGGCCTGATCTTCGACGCGCGCGACGTGGTCGGCGAGAGCCTGGTGTGGGATGACCGCCGCGGCAGGCTGGTCTGGGTCGATATCATCGGCCGCCGGATCCATCGGCTGAACCCGTCGACCGGAGCGCATGAGAACTGGCCGACGGACGACCTCGTCACCTCGGTCGGCCTGCGCGCCGATGGCGGCGCCGTCGTCGGGTTGCGCAAGGCGATTGCGCTGTGGGATTTCGGCGGGCCGTTCCGGACGCTGGCGACGATCGAGGCCCACCGGCCGGGCACAAGACTGAACGAAGGCGTGGTGGCGCCGGACGGCTCGTTCTGGGTCGGCACGATGGCCAACAATATCGGACCGGACGACGCGCCCTTGGCCATCGCAAGCGATGAGGGCCGGCTCTACCGGGTCGGTTCCAACAGCAAGGCGGCGTCGCTCAGCGAGGACCGCTTCGGCATCACCAACACCATGGCGTGGCTGCCGGACGGCCGCTTCGTCACCGCCGACACGACGAAGAACGCGCTCTACAGCTATGACTGGGACAAGAAGGCGGGCCGGCTCGGCGAACGCCTGCCCTTCTTCACCGGTTTCGAGCGCGGCCTGCCGGACGGTTCCTGTCTCGATGCCGAGGGTTATGTCTGGAACTGCCGGGTGGTCGGCGGGAGCTGCCTCGCCCGCATCGCACCCGACGGCAGGCTCGACCGGATCGTCGAGCTGCCCTGCAGCTGGCCGACGAGCTGCGCCTTCGGCGGCGCGGGTCTCGACACGCTGTTCGTGACCTCCGCGCGTTTCACTATGAGCGCGGAGCATCTTGCCGCCAATCCCTCCGAGGGCGGCTTGTTCGCGCTCAAGCCCGGCGTGCGCGGCGTGCCGGCCAACCGCTTCGGATAATCTCGCATCGGCCGGCACGTGGCCGTCGAAGATGGCGATGAGCGCCTTAGCCAGCGCGCGAACCGCCAATCGCGGACGCCTTGGCGCAATCCAATCCGGTTCATCCCCCGCGCTCCGCATGCTAACAGGATCGCTTTCAACCTAAACACCCAGGATGGATCAGGACATGGCAGTAGAAAAAGTAGCTCTGGTGACGGCGGGCGGCAGCGGCATGGGGGCTGCGGCGGCCAAGCGGCTGGCGGCGGACGGTTTCAAGGTCGGCGTGCTCTCCTCCTCCGGCAAGGGCGAGGCGCTGGGCAAGGAACTCGGCGGCTTCGGCGTCACCGGCTCCAACCAGTCGAACGACGATTTGAAGCGCCTTGCCGACGGCGCGCTGGAACGCTGGGGCCGCATCGACGTGCTGGTCAACAGCGCCGGCCACGGACCGCGCGCGGAGATCATCGAGATCAGCGACGAGGACTGGCACAAGGGCATCGACACTTATTTCCTCAACGCCGTGCGCCCGACCCGGCTGGTGACGCCGGTGATGCAGAAGCAGAAGTCAGGCGTCATCATCAACATCTCGACCGCCTGGACATTCGAACCGAGCGCGATGTTCCCGACCTCGGCCGTGGCGCGCGCCGGGCTTGCCGTCTACACCAAGATCTTCGCCGACACCTATGCCGCCGACAACATCCGCATGAACAATGTGCTGCCCGGCTGGATCGACAGCCTGCCGACGACCAATGAGCGTCGCGACAGCGTGCCGATGAAGCGCTACGGCACGTCGGAAGAGATCGCCGCGACGATCTCGTTCCTGGCTTCCGATGGGGCCGCCTACATCACCGGGCAGAACATCCGCGTCGACGGCGGCATCACAAGGGCGCTGTAAGTCCACGCCGCAGCGGCCGGCGCCCGGTATTATTGCCGGGCACAACGTCATTTGCGACGGCGAAGATGCAACAGCCAGAGAAAGCCCAACAAGGCAACGACAGCGGCGACATTGCCGAAAACGTTGCTCCAAAAACGCGCCGGGTCATCCACACACGAAATCCAGCTGAGCCTGCCCCGGATTTCGCCGGTCTTGAGGCCGTAGGCAAGGTTATAGATGGCGAAGGCGGCGAGTGCCGCCACCAGGACAAAGACGGCGTCGTGCTTGTTGCGGTCCATGGAGCACGTTTAGCCGCGCCCGATGAAATTTTGCTTATCGTCGTGTGAAAGGTATGTCGCCTCGGATCATCCGAGCTTACGGGATTTTAGCACGCACAGAACGCACAGGAAGGCTATCGACGCCACCAGGACAATCGAATTGCCGACCACGATGTTCCAGAATCGAGTCGGATCGTCCGCGAGGGCGACCCAATGCAACTTGCCGCGGACTTCGCCTGTCCTGATGCCGCAGGCGATGTTGTAGATCGCGATGGCGGCGAGCGCGGCCATCAGGACAAACAGGTCGTTGTTCTTGTTGCGATCCATGGAAGCGGCTTTTAACAGCGCTTGGTGAAATTTTACTTACCTTGGGTAAGGCGGCGGCCGTTGCACGGGCCGCCGCCCACCACAACTTTACTGGTTGATCTCGGGCTCGACGAGCTTGGCCAGGTTGCGCAGCGATTCCTGCCAGCCGAGATAGCAGGCCTCGGCGGGGATGGCGTCCGGGATGCCGGCCTGGGTGATGTTGATGTCGGTGCCGACCGACACTTTCTTCAAGGTCACGGTCACTTCGATCCGGCCCGGCAGGTTGGGATCGTCGAAGCGGTCGGTGTAGCGCAGGCGCTCGCCCGGAACGAGCTCGACGAATTCGCCGCCGAAGGCGTGGCTGTCGCCGGTGGTGAAGTTGCGGAAGGACATCTTGTAGCTGCCGCCCACCTTGCCCTCGAACTCGTGGACCGTGCAGGTGAAGCCGTTCGGCGGCAGCCACTTGGCCAGCGCATCGGCCTCGATGAATGCGCGGTAGACCTTTTCCGGCTTGGTCGCCAGGACGCGATGCAGGTGGATGGTGCTCGGCATATCTCGGTATCCTTGCTTTGTTGATCGATGCCCCAAGGACGGGCGGCCCCCAGCCGATCCGACAAAGGCTGTCAAATTTTTTGACTAGAGCATGGTGCCGAAACGTGTGAAGCGGTTTTTCGGATGACATCATGCTCTATCTTTTGATCTAGAGTCGGGCGGCTACCGTGCGCCTTCCAATGGAGGGGCGCAGACATGAACGCTTCGATCAGACTCGGCATCGTCGGCGGCGCGGGCTGGCTGGGCAGCGCCATCGCGGATGCTGCGCTTCAGGCCGGCATCGTTCGCGCACAGGACCTTGCCCTCTCCTATCGGAGCGCCAAGCCGGATCGTTTTGCCGGCGCGTTCTGGACCGACGACAACCAGGCGCTTGCCGACCGCTGCGACATCATCATGCTTTCGGTACGGCCGCAGGACTGGCCCTCGCTCGCCATCGACGCCAAGGGCAAACTGGTGATTTCGGTGATGGCCGGCATCCGCCTTGCCGAGATCGGTGCGAAGCATGGCACGCGCCGGGTAGTGCGCACATTGCCCAACGCCGCGGCCGAGGTCGCGAAATCCTACACGCCTTGGATCGCCAGCAGCGATGCCACCAGCGAGGACCGCGCCATCGTGCGCGCGATCTTTTGCGCCTGCGGCAGCCAGGACGAGGTCGGCAGCGAACGCGACATCGACTATCTCACCGGCCTGACCGGATCCGGCCCGGCCTTCCCCGCCCTTTTGGCCGACGCCATGATGCGCCACGCCGTCGCCTTTGGCCTGAAGCCCGAAGTCGCGCAGCGCGCCGTCAACACGGTGCTGACCGGCACTGGCCAACTGCTCGACTTGAACGACGCTTCGCCAGCCGACACGGTAAAGACCTTCCTCGGCTATCGCGGCACCACCGCCGCCGCGATCGAGACGATGCGCGAAGCCGGGTTCGACGATGCCGTCGCCAAGGGGCTCGAGGCGGCGTTCGAAAAGTCGATCGCGATGGGCGAGACGTGAGCGGACGCTCCAATCCTAAAAGCCAAGACTCGATCGGCCACCACCTGTGGCACCGCTGCGACAAACGCATCCATTCGCAGCTGTCTGCACAATCTTTTGGCAGAAAATCTTGCAAAATTAAGTAAATTGAGAATAACTCACGCCATGATTGTATTAGATACCACTTATTCTATCTTCACAAAATATCGATAAAAATACTGGCAATTTTCTCTGTACTAATTGCTTGTTTTCGGGAACCATAGTCCACGTTGCAAATTGGTTCGAAGTGGTCGTTTGAACCTGCAATGAACCTCCGGGCGGGGCAGCGCGGAAGGATTCTCCGATGAGCTTCGTCGTCAACGCGGTAGGCGTTCCTCTTTACTATAGCGGCGCTTCCAACCATTGGCTTTCGGCGGCCTCGTCCGGACCTGCCTTGTATGGCACCTCCGGCAACGACTCCATCTGGGGCGCCAGCGGTGTCAACGTCACCATGTATGGCGGCTCCGGCGACGACATCTATTACCTCTATTCGGCGAGCAACAAGGTGTTCGAGAACCCTGGGCAGGGCGTCGACACGATCAACACATGGATGAGCTACATGCTGCCGGACAATGTCGAAAACCTCGTCGTCACCAACGCCCACAACTACGCCTTCGGCAACGCGCTGGATAACATCATCACCGCCACGGCGGGCGGCCAGACCCTGGACGGCGGCGCGGGCAATGATGTCCTGATCGATGGCGGCGGCGGCGCCGACACTTTCATCATCGCGAAGGGCAACGGGAGCGATTCGATCGTCAATTTCGCGTCGAACGATACCGTGCGCCTCGATGGCTACGGATTCACGTCGTTCGCCGCCATCCACGAGAACCTGATCCAGGCGGGACCCAATGTGATGCTGAATCTCGGATCGGGCGAGATTCTCGAATTCAAGAACATGACGATCGACAAGCTGCAGCCCAACCAGTTCGAGCTGCCAATCGACAAGTCCGGCATGACGCTGTCCTTCAGCGACGAGTTCAACACGCTGAACCTTCACAACAGCCAGGGCGGCACCTGGGACACCAACTTCTGGTGGGGCGCGGCGAACGGCAGCACGCTCACCCGCAATGGCGAGCTGCAGTGGTACATCGACGCCAATTACGGCCCGACCAGCTCGGTGCATCCGTTCAGCGTGCAGAACGGCGTGCTCTCCATCACCGCCGCGCAGGCGCCGGCCGACATCAAGCCGTTGATCAACAACTACGAATACACCTCCGGCATCCTGACCACGCATGACTCGTTCTCGCAGACCTATGGCTATTTCGAAATGAAGGCCGACCTGCCGGAAAATGCCGGCGCCTGGCCAGCCTTCTGGCTGCTGCCGGAGGACGGCTCCTGGCCGCCGGAGCTCGACGTGATCGAAAAGTATGGCCAGAACCCGAATTCGCTGCTGATGACCGCGCATACCAACCAGACGGGCCAGCACACGACTGTCGGATCCACGGTGAACGCCATGGACACCGCCGGCTTCCACACCTATGGCCTGCTGTGGACGCCGGACAAGCTGGTCTGGACCTATGACGGCGTGCAGGTCGCCGAAGCGGCGACGCCGTCGGACATGAACAAGCCGATGTACATGCTGGTCGACCTTGCGATCGGCGGCCAGGCCGGCGCGCCGCCGGACCATCTCGCCACACCGGCCGAGATGAAGATCGACTATATCAGGGCCTATACGCTGAACGACTTGCCAAGCCAGGCGGCGGCGCTGACCAGCCACACCGCAAGTAGCACGCAGCAGCATCTCGGCACGGCAAGCGAGCATTCGGCCTGATTCGGACGTTAGGCGACTGCCCGTGATCCGGGTTGGAGAGGGAGTGCGGGAAATGACGGGACAGTCGGGATTGCCGCCAGTCTTGCGTCGCGCCATCGCCGATGTCGGGCTGTTCTCGCTGCTCATCAACCTGCTGCTGCTGGTGATCCCGCTTTACCTGCTCCAAATCTATGACCGCGTCCTGCCCTCCTCCAGCCTCGAGACGCTCGTCTATCTGTCGGTCATCGCGATCGCGGCGCTCGGCTTCCTCGGCTTCCTCGACGCCATCCGCGCGGTCTACACGCAGCGCGTCGCCGCGACGGTCAATGACAGGCTTGGCGCAAGAATGTTCGCTGCTTCGCTCGGCGCCAGGAACGCGCCGTCGCCGCTCACCGACCTCGCCTCGGTCTGCGCCTTCATCCGCTCGCGCGGCGTGGCGGTGCTGTTCGACCTGCCCTTCGCGCCGGTCTTCCTGGCGCTGCTCTACCTGATCCATCCGCTGTTGTTCTGGGTGACGCTCGGCGGCGCGGCGCTGCTCGTCGTGCTGGTCTTCGCCAATCAGTTCGCCATCGGCAGGAACGATGCGCTCTCGGCGGAGCGTTCGGCCTTGGCCAGCCGGGCCGAGCAGGCCTTTGCCCGCAACGCCGAGACGCTGCGCGCCATGGGCATGGTGGAAAACGCCGCGCGCGCATGGGGACGCCATGTGGCGGAGGCGCTTGTCCTGCATGACCGTTCGGCCAGCGCCAACGCCATCTTCAGCGGCGCTTCGCGGGCACTGCGCATGATGCTGCAGCTGGCGATCCTCGGCACCGGCGCATGGCTGGTGCTCAAGGGCCAGATGACGGCCGGCATGATCTTCGCCTCCTCGCTGGTGTCGTCGCGCGCGCTGCAGCCGCTCGACCAGTTGATCGGTTCCTGGCGGCAGCTCGTCGAGGCGCGGCGCGCCTGGACGCGGCTCGAGGGCACCCTTTCGGCGCAGCCGGCAGAGGCGCGCAAGCTCGTCTTGCCCGACCCGACCGGCGCGATCTCTGCCCAGGATCTTTTCTTCATCGCGCCGAATGCCACGTTCGGCGCCGAGCCGATCCTCAAGCGGTTGGGTTTTGCGATCAAGCCCGGCGAGGCGGTGGCGATCATCGGCCCGAGCGGCGCCGGCAAGTCGACACTGGCGCGGCTGCTTGTCGGGGCAGCCCAGCCGAGCGGCGGCTCGGTCAGGATCGACGGCGCGGAACTCAGGACCTGGGACGAAAACCAGCTCGGCCGGCATATCGGCTATCTGGCGCAGGAAGTGGAGCTTTTCCCCGGCTCGGTCCGCGAAAACATCGCCCGCTTCGACGCGGACGCGGACGACGCGGCAATCGTCGAGGCGGCAAAACGCGCCGAGGCGCATGAGCTGATCCTTTCGCTGCGCGACGGCTACCAGACGGTGATCGCCGGGACGCTGTCCGGCGGCGAGCGGCAGCGGATCGGGCTCGCGCGCGCCTTCTACGGCAACCCGCGCATCCTGGTGCTGGACGAGCCGAGCACGCATCTCGATGGCGTTGGCGAAGCGGCACTCGAGGCAGTGCTTGCCGCCGCGCGCGCCGCCGGCGTCACCACGATCGTGATCACGCATCGCCCTTCCATCGCCGCGGCCTGCAACCGCGTGATGGTTTTGCGCGGCGGCGTCATCGAGGCGTTCGGGCCGAGCGCGGAGGTGCTGCGCCAGCCGGGCAAGGGCACGCGGCAGAGCACGGTGGTGACCGGATCGTTCGCACCGACCATCCGCGCCTCGCAGAGCATCCGCTATGGGTCCTGAACGATGACGCAGAGCCTCACCTTCGACGGCCACCCGCGCACCGATTTCCGGCGCGCGGCCTTCGCCGGCTATGCGGCAATCGCGTTGATGGTCGGCGGCTTCGGCTATTGGGCGGCTAAAGCGCCGCTGGCCGGCGCGGTGATCACGCAAGGCACGATCGCGGCGACGGGCGGCAACATCCTGATCCAGCACCGCGACGGCGGCATCATCAGGCAGTTGCTGGTGCATGAAGGCGACCGCGTGCGGGAAGGCCAGAACCTCATCATGCTCGACCGGACCGCCGCGGAAGCCGATCTCAACCGCCTGACAAGACAGTGGATCGCGCTGAAGGCCAGTGCCGCGCGGCTGGAGGCCGAGCGCGACGGCCTCGCCAGGCTGGCGCCGATCGCCGAGCCCGCGCCAGCGCCGTTCCAGCCGGAATTCGAAAACCTCATCCGCGAACAGCAGAAGGAGTTCGACGCCAGGCTTGCACGGTTCCGCTCGGAGCAGTCGATCCTGGCGCAGCGCGTCGCCATGCACCGCGAGTCGGTCAAGGGCTTGAACGCGCAGAAACTCGCCATCGAGCAGCAGGCCGAGGTGGTGAAGAAGGAGCTCGGCATCAAGACCGACCTTCTCAACCGGGGCCTTACCGACCGCAGCGAATATTCGCAGCTGTTGCGCTCGGAGGCCGACCTGGTCGGCCAGGCCGGCGCGCTGGAGGCGGACCTCGCCTCGGCCAGCACGCAGATCGTCGAGGCGGAGGCGCAGACCGAGCGCGCGACCACGCAGCGCGTCGAGGAAGCGCTGACCAAGCTCGACGATGTGCGCACCAATCTCGCCGACATCGAGGAGCGGATGCGCGCGGCGCAAGCGGTGCTGCAGCGCACGACGATCACCGCGCCGGCGGCGGGCATCGTCGTGTCGTCGACCTACAATTCGCAAGGCAGCGTGGTGGCGCCCGGCGAAAAGATCATGGAGATCCTGCCCACGTCATCCGGCCTTGTGGTGGACGCCAGGCTGCGGCCGAAGGACATCGACCAGGTGCATGTCGGCCAACAGGCGAAGCTCAGGCTCTCCGCGCTCAACGCCCGCCTGACGCCGGAAGTCCCGGCCACGGTGAGCGAGATTTCCGCCGACCGGCTGATCGACGAGGCTACTCACGAGCCCTATTTCCGCGCCAGGTTGAAGATCACCGATGCCCTGCCCCAGGGCGTGAAGAGAGAACAGCTCTATCCCGGCACCCCGGTCGACACCTTCATCAGCACCGGCGACCGGACCTTCTTCGAGTATCTGGTACGCCCGATGATGGATTCTTTCGCAAGGGCGTTCAGGGAAAGGTAGCGGCGGCTTTTCGCAGGTTCGCACGCCGCTTCGCAGCGCTATCCTCAGCTTGCCGCGGTAAGCTGGATTTCGACAAGTATTTCGGGCAGCGCGAAGCTTGCTCCGACCGTGGCACGGGCCGGTGGCTCGGCGCCGTCGAGCCAGTCGACCCAGGCCTTGTTCATCGCATCGAAATCCTCGACGTCCTTCAACCATATCTGCGCGAACAGCAGCCGCGATCGATCCGCGCCGACGCTATTCAGAAGCGCATCGGCCTTTCTCAGTATCTGCCTGGTCTGGCCGGTCGTGTCGGCTTCCTTGTCATCGGCGGTCAGGCCCGAAAGATAGATCGTTCCGTTGTGGACGACGATCCGGCTGAGCTTCTCGTTCTTCTGGTATATCTTTCAATCTTCGCCATCGTGGGCCTGCGTTCGAAGAGGGATCATGCGTGCGTGGCGGCGCGTTTTGCGCTGGCCTGGAAGAAGCGCTGCGGACGGAACGTCTCCATCTCGTCATGGATCTTGCCGCGTACGACCTCGTCGGCCACCACCCTGCCCAGTTGCGGACCGATGGTGACGCCGCTGTGCGTCACGGCCATATAATGGCCGGCGACGTCCGGCATCGCGCCGGCGCAGGTGTAGCCGTCCTCCGGGAAGGGTCGCACGGTGGTGCGGATGGCTTCCACACCCACGGCGCGAAGCGAAGGCAAGACCTTGCCTGCCGCCTCCAGCAGCGTCTTCGCCTCGTCGCCCGCGGGGCTCAGCGGCTGCGGCTTCTTGAAGGTCAGATCCACCGAGACCTTGTGGATCATGATGCGGCCGGCGCCATCGGGACGGATATCCAGATCGTCGGCATGCAACTGGCTGCGCAGCGTCAACGCCACCGGCGGGGTGAAGGCGAGCACGCCGATCGTCGAGGACAGCGGGATGCCCTGGGCATCGCCGAGCCTCTGGCTGGACCAGCCGCCGGTGCAGTTCACCACGGCATCGGCGGCGTAGCGCTCGCCATCCGCCGTGCGAACCGCCCGGACGCGGCCGCCTTCGGTCTCGATCTCGATCACGCGCGCGTTGACCCTCACCTTGGCGCCCCAGCGCTCCTTGGCCGCCCGCAAAAGCCAGGCCGAATAAAGGACCGGATCGACCCAGCCCTCCTCCGGATAATAAGAGACCGGACAATCGCCAATGGCAGCGATGTCGATATCGGGCTCCATCTCGGAGACCAACTTCTTGTCGATCCACTCGACGCCGTAGCCCCACTCCTTCATCTGCCGGAAGTTCTCGAAATAATCATCCATCGACTCCGGCACCGTACGCCAATCGAAACTGCCGGTTTGCGTGAACCATGGAGCGGCGCCGAAGTCGCGCTTCAGTTCGAGATGGGCGCGCATGCCCGCGACGTTGAGATCGAAATAGGGCCGCGGCCGCTTGGTTGTCGCGTTCGTCCAGGCAAAGCTTACCGCCGACGTTCCTCCCGCTATCCTCCCGGCCTCCAGCACGACAACCTCCGCTCCCGCCTTGGCGCATTCATAAGCAGCAGAGCTGCCGACAATGCCGGAACCGATGACCACGACGAGCATATTGATAACCTCCGATAATATTTTACTCTTCCTGCCAATCAGTTATTTTAATATTGGCTAGGCATTTCATTCCACTCTATGGCCGAATTACCAACATTCCGAGTGTATTTCTATCTCTGATATTGCCTATTCCATCGGTACTATTTTTTTCGCGCAGATGATTTGCCGCGGATATCCAGCGCGACATCTGAGCTGGCTGAAAAACATTGCAACGGGCGGGCAATCACGGTCAATTGAACTGGCCGCTCCCGTTGGTGGCCAAAAGTTATGAACCGACGCGTGCCGCGATCCGACGGATGCATTCGTCGGCGCATGATGCCGCATGGGCAGCTTCTCGCACGAAGTTATGAAAGTCGTGGGCAAGAGCTTGCGAAGGCGGTGCTAGGCTCGGCGGAGCCTGGCGCACACGCTGGCATATATGGAGGTCGGTGGAATGGAAGAGACCGCAAGGTGAATGCCGAGACCGAATTCCTGCTGATCGACAGGAACGCGATCCGCCAGGCATTGACGCTTCCCCTGGCGCTTGAAGCGACCGAGGCGGCGCTGCTCAAGACCTCGAACGGCGCAGCCCGCCAGCAGATCAGGCGCACGCTCGACCTGCCGGGAGCGGCAGGCAGTTGCCTGTCGCTGATGTATGCCGCGCTTGACGACCGGCCGCTGTTCGGGGCGAAGGTGCTGTCGGTGTTTCCCGGCAATTTCGCCCACGGGCTCGCGTCTCACCGCGGCGGCGTCTTCCTGTTCGATAAGGATCACGGGCGGCCCGTGGCCTTGATCGACGGGGGAGAGTTGACGGCGTGGCGAACCGCGGCCGCGAGCACGGTCGCCACGAGGGCGCTGTCGCGCGCGGGCAGTTCCATGCTGACCGTCCTCGGCTATGGCGAGCAGGCCCGCCGGCACGTCGAGGCCATCTCGCAGGTGCGGCCGATCCGGGCGGTCCATGTCTGGGGCCGCGATCTTGCAAAGGCGCAGCGCTTCGCCGAGAGCCTATCGACCGACGGCTTCGAGGCGGAGGCGCACCGCGATGCCGGCGAGGCCGTTCGCCGAGCCGACATCATCTGCACGACGACATCGTCCGAGCAGCCGGTGCTGTTCGGCAGATGGCTGCCGCCCGGCGTCCACGTCAACGCGGTCGGCGCGAGCGTCGCCTCATGCCGCGAGATCGACGTCGAATGCGTGCGCAGATCGAAGACCTGGGTCGATTACCTGCCCATGGCGCTGGTGGCCGCGGGGGAACTGGTCGAGGCGATAGAGAGCGGCGAGATCGGCCGCGACCATATTCGCGACGAGATCGGCGACGTGCTGGCTGGCATCAAGCCCGGCCGTGCCGGCGATGCCGACATCACCCTCTACCGGTCCCTCGGCGTTCCGGCCCAGGACATCGAGCTTGCCAATCTTGTCTATGCCCGCGCCCGCGAGGCCGGGCTGGGCACTTCGATCGATTTCAGGTTGTGACGCCATGCTGAGCTGCCAGCGCGATCTCTTTTCCATACCCCGCGAGACGGCCTATCTCGACGCCGCCTACATGTCTCCGATCCCGAATGCCGCGGTCGCGGCCGGAGAGGCAGGCGTCAGGGTGAAGGCCGAACCCTGGAAGATGACCATCGCATCCTATTACGACGATGTGGAACAGGCGCGGCAGCTCGCCGCCTCGATGGTCGGCGCCGCCACCGACGACATCGCCATCGTTGCCGCCACCAGCTACGGCATGGCGATCGCGGCCGCCAACGTGGCGGTTCCGGCGGGTTCGGCGATCCTTCTCATGGAGAACGAGCACACCTCGCACCGATATGTCTGGTACGATCTGGCGCAGCGCTCGGGCGCTCTTGTCGACATCGTTGCGCAACCGGCCGACGGGGATTGGACCGGCGCGATCGTATCGGCAATCCGCAACTCGGGCCGTCCGATCGCGGTCGTTGCCGGCACCCTCGTCCACTGGTTCGAGGGCATGGCGATCGACCTCGAGGCCGTGGCGGAAGCCGCGCGGGCGGCAGGCGCCGCGCTTGTCGTCGACGGCACCCAATGGGTGGGCGCGGTGCCCTTCGACGTCCGTCGCGTGCGGCCGGATTTCCTGGTCTTTGCCACCTACAAATTCCTGCTCGGTCCCTATCGCCTGGCCTTCCTCTACGCCGATCCGCGCTGGCACGAAGCGGGCCGCACGCTGGAGCATCATTCATGGAACCGCCTGGGCGGCGATCGGTCCGACTTCTACAAGGTGACGGTGGCGGAGTTTCTGCCGGGCGCGCGGCGGTTCGACATGGGCGAACGCTCCGATTTCGCGGTCCTGCCGGTGGCGATCGCCGCCATGACACTCATCCGCGAATGGACCGTCAGCCGGGTGTTCGACCGCCTTCGCCACCTCAACGAGTGCGTCTGGGCCGAGGCGGAAAATCGGGGGCTCCCGGTCGCGCGTCCGCGCCACCCGACGCCGCATATCTCGATCCTCGATATCGGCGATCGTCTGTCGCCGGATGCGGCGCAGGAATTGAAGCGCGTCAATGTCCATGTCACGCTGCGCGGCACCAAGATGCGCGTGTCGCCGCACGTTTACAATGACGAAGCCGATATCGAGCGCCTGTTCCGCAGCCTGCCGCTCCGTTAGATCTCGATGCCGGCTAAGCCGACCTCGACCTCGAGGCGCTGATTCCAGCGTCCACGCCGTTCATGAAGCTTCTCGTGATCTGGATGAGATGCTCGGTGAAGGCGTCCGCCGCCGTCGATGCGATGACGCCCCAGGGCCGGTAGACACTGAGATTCAAATCGAGATGCGGCCGGAAGTCCCTGATCTCGATCGGCAAGTCGCGCGCCAGCCAGGCGGAAAGCCGGTCGACGACCGTCACGCCCGCCCCGGCGGCGACAAGCGCGATGCAGGCGCTGGAAAGGCTCGCCTCCACCTTCAGCAGGCGCTTGACGCCGCGTTCCTCGCACAAGGCATCGAGCTGCCGCCGCATCGGATCGGCGGAACCCATCGAGATGAAGTCGAGACCGTCGAGATCGTCCGCCTGGATGACGTCGAGCTCAGACAACCGATGCCCCGCCGGCATGACGCATACAGGCGGCGTCGCGGTCAGCGCGCGCCTGACGATGGAGGGGTTCTCGTCCGACGCGGTGACGCCGATGCCGATGTCGAGCTGGTTGCGGCTTGCCCTCTGCACCACCGTCGCGGAGCTGCGGATATCGAGCGAAATGGATACGGACGGATGCTGGTTCGAGAAACTGGTTATGATGGACGGCAGCAGCGTGGAGCCGAAGGCCGGCAGCGCGCAGATATTCAGCCTGCCGCTGCGCAGCTCGCGGATTTCCCTGGCGGCGCGGGAGATGCCGCGCGCGGATTCGAAAACCCGCTGCACCTCGGCATAGAGCATGTGTGCTTCAGGGGTCGGGATCAGCCGCTGGCGGCTTTTCCTGAACAGCTGGAAATCCGCCTTGTCGGTGAGCTGCTGAAGCATCTTGCTGACGGCGGGCTGCGTGATGTCCAGCGCATCGGCCGCCTTCGTCGTCGTGCCATGCAGCATCACGGAAGCGAAAATCTCGATCTCGCGGGGCGTGAACTCCGCGTCTTTCGCAATCGTGTCCTTTTCAGTGAACTTCATGGCCGCTGACCACCCGTCGATCGATACGCCGCCGAAGCAACCCACGGCGAGGCCGATGTTAACGAAGCATAGCCGTCGTTCCAATAGCCCCACGAATGAAGTTTATTCCTGCAGGTTATGAACTTTGGCTGTTCGCGAGACGCGGGTCAGCTTCCGGTCAACGCCTCGACCAGATCGAGCAAGGCCGCATCCCGGCCGGGAAGAGCGGCAAGCTGTACCGATACCGGAAGGCCGCCCGGAATATCCAGGGGCACAGCCAAAGCCGGCATGGCGAGCACGTTCGCCCAGCGGCGGAACCGGCCACCGGCCATGCCCCACGACACCAATTCCCCATTCACCTGCGTGAGTTCGTCCGCAAGCCGCGGCGCCGATCCGGGCGCGGTCGGGACGGCCAGCGCATCCAGGCCCGCCATCCTTGCCATGACCCGCCTGCACGCTTCCTCGCGAACCTCTACGGCTCTGTCATAGACGTCAGCGCCGATGCCGATGCCATCCTGCAGGAAAGCGCGAACCGCCTCGCCAACCAGATCAGGATTCCGCTCGATCGGCTCCCGGTAGATCTGCGCAAATTCGTACTGCAGGATCGTCAGGCCCGCGGCGACGAACTCCTCCCTGTCGTCGAAGGCGATTTCCACCGTGCGAACGTTTGAACGATCAAACAGCGCGGCCAATGCGGTCTCGACAGTGCTGTCGACGGGAGCGCCGGTCAGTTCGGGGCAGATCCCGATCGTCATCCCGGTCCTCGACGCGCTTTGCTTCCCATCCTGAACGCTGAGCCGCGTTCCCGCCAGCGCCTCGGTCACCAGGCGAACATCCCTCGCCGAGCGCGCCAGCACGCCGACGCAGTCCAGCGAAGGCGCGATACCCATCACGCCGTTCGTATCGATCAAGCCGTTGCTCGGCTTATAACCAAACAGTCCCGTTGCGGCGGCCGGCGACCGGTTCGACCCGCCGGTATCGGTGCCGATCGCCGCCGCGCAGAAGCCCGCGGCGACCGCGGCGGCCGATCCGCTGCTGGTGCCGCCCGTGCCACGGCTTCTGTCGAGCGGATTGACGACCTTGCCGAACCACGGATTGTCGTGACCGCCGGCGCAGAGTTCGTGAAGGTTGGTCTTGCCGATGACGATCGCGCCCGCCGCCTGAAGGTTGGCGACGCAGGCCGCGGTGTTTTGGGCGACCCGGTCGCCGAACAATCGGGAACCCCCGGTGGTCGGCCAGTGCTTCACATCGACAACGTCCTTGATCGCGATGGGCACGCCATGCAGCGGACCGCGCCGGCGGCCTGATCGGATTTCGCGCTCTGCCTGAAGCGCGGCATCGAGGGCTTCGGTTTCGCTCACGAAGATCATCGCCCTGATCTGCCCATTCAGATCGTGGATCCTTTCCAGGCAACCTTCCACGATCTTCACCGGCGGGAGGCCGGAAGCGATCTTCTCGCTCAGTTCCTCGATGGACCCGCAAGCATCGCTTTTCATCTGGCAAGCTCAAGTCGCACGAGATCTCGCTACCGTCATTTCCGTCGCCATGGGAAGGAGCCGATAGACGATGCCATAATCGAGATTTGGCGGACAGCGCCGAACCCATTTCCTTCGAAACGAGGCTAGCGGGGAAAACTTATGGTTGGACCGATCGCAGCACTCCGACGACGGCTTCGATCGCGGTCGAGGCTTGGGCCTGACTGCACCATCCAAAGCCTCATCACTGTCATAACTATTGGTGATGAACCCAGCCGCAGAGGGCATTAGATCGCCTTGATTTGACCTGTTAGCGTTTTCGAACATCGCCTGAGAAATCATCATCGCGAAAAGATAATCCAACAGAGACAATAAAGGGGAACCATCATGAAAAAGCTTGCAGTCATCGCATCGCTGATAGCGGCGACCCTCGGCGCCGCCAGCGCTCCCTCGGCAGCCGACGACGTCATCCGTTTCGGCGTCGCCGCCGAGCCGTACGCGCCTTTCTCGGTCAAGGACGCCAGCGGCAAATGGCAAGGCTGGGAAATCGACCTGATGAATGCCGTCTGCACGCAAATGAAGGCGAAATGCGAGATCGTCGATATCGCCTGGGACGGCATCATTCCCGCGCTGTTGGCCAAGAAATTCGACGTGATCTGGAGCTCCATGTCGATCACCGACAAGCGCAAGGAGGTTATCGACTTCACCGACAAGTACTACTATTCGCCCAACGTGCTTGTCGGTGCAAAGGCCGACACCCGACAATTCGACGTAGCAAAGCCGGACACTTTCAAGGGCGTTGCCGTGGCGGCGCAGAGTGCGAGCCTGCAGGCGACTTACATGCAGGACAAGTTGAACGGCATTGGCGACGTGAAGATCTATCCAACACTCGACGATGAAATCGCCGACATGACAGCCGGTCGCGTGGACCTGATGGCGGCGGCGGGAATCCAGATCCAGGACTTCCTGAAAAAGCCGGAAGGCCAGGCCTATGAAATCAAGGTCACCCTGCCGCATGAGAAGATGTTCGGCTACGGAGACGGCGGCGGCGTGCGCAAGGAAGACACAGCCCTCAGGGACCGCCTCAATGCGGCGCTCAAGGCGGTGAAGGCCAGCGGCGAATACGACACGATAACCAAGCGCTATTTCGACTTCGACATCTACGGCGATTGATCATCGGATGCACGGAGCCGGATGATTTCAGGTCGTATCGACCTGAAATCTGAATCCGTCTCCAAATCCGAGAACCAGAGCATGATGTCGTCCGACAGCCGCTTCGCACCTTTCGGCATCATGCCCTAGTGCCGGTCACCCGTTCTGGCCGGCACCATCCTCATTGGAACCTGCCGCATGGATTCGATCGTGTCTTGGCTGACCTTGCTCGGTTTCGGTGACAAGGGCTGGGGCGACGAATTGCTTCGCGGCGCTTTGCTAAGCGTCGAAATTTCGATCAGCGCCTATATCGTCGGCCTGGCGCTTGGCCTTGCGGGCGCCCTGGCCAAGCTTTCGAAGCGCCGGACGGCCGTTTTCGTCGCCGTCGCCTACACGACGATCATCCGCTCCATCCCGGACATCCTCATCATCTTTCTCGTCTACTATACCGCGACCGATGCAGTGCGTTCGGTCGTGACCTTTACCGGGCTCGCTTCCGAGTTTCAGATCAACGGCTTCGTCGCGGCGACGCTGTCGCTCGGGATCGTTCAGGGCGGCTACAGCACGGAAGTCCTTCGCGGCGCGATCGCCGCCATCCCGCGAGGCCAGGCCGAAGCGGCCCACGCGCTTGGCCTGACCCGCCGCCAGACCTTCTTCCTGGTGACGCTGCCGCAGATGATCCCGCTGGCATTGCCGGGGATCGGCAATTTGTGGCTGGTCGTCCTGAAGGAAAGCTCGCTGGTCAGCCTCATCGGTTTCACGGAGCTGGTTCTCGCCGGCAAGATGGCCGCCGGCGCGACGCGCGCCTATTTCCTGTTCTACTGCGCGATCGCCTTCGTGTTCCTGGTGATGTCGAGCCTGTCGGCGATGCTCTTCCACACTCTGGAAACATCCACCGCCAAGACCGGGAGGCGCAGATAGCGTGACAGAGTTCGGGCAATACCTCGCCAGCCAGCTCCTGGCCGGCATCCAGACCACCGTCATCCTGTTTGTCGGCTGCGCCCTCGTCGGCAATCTGCTGGCCATTCCGGTGGCGCTTGCCCGCTTGTCGGCCAAGGCATGGCTTCGCTATCCGGCGGTCGCCTTCATCCTTGCCTTCCGGGGCACGCCGCTGCTCGTCCAGCTCTACCTTTGCTACTTCGGCGTCGGCCAGCTTCTCGCCGGCGTGCCTTCGATCCGCTACAGCCCGTTGTGGCCCATGTTGCGGGGCGCCTATTGCTATGCGTTCCTCACCCTGTCTTTGAACACCGCGGCTTATTGCGGCGAGATATGGAGAGGCGCGATACAATCGATACCGGACGGGCAGCGCGAGGCCGGCCAGTCGCTCGGCCTGTCGAAAACGCGGATCATGATTTCCGTGCTTCTGCCCCAGGCTTTCCGGTTGGCGCTGCCGGCGATCGGCGGCCAGAATATCCTGCTCCTGAAGGGGACGGCGCTGGCCTCCACAATCACGGTCTTCGAACTCATGGGCGCGGCGAACCTCGTCCGCGCGCAGACCTTCCGCGTCTACGAGCCGTTGTTTGCCGCAGCGCTCGGATATTTCCTGCTGGCGGTATTGGTGACGACCGGCTTCGGCTTCTTCGAGCGACGGTTGGCCCGGCGGTATTGAGTGGCGCCGATATGGCATCACCAGGGTCTTCGACAGCCTTGCCGGGCCGGAGATTTGCAACGGTCAGAACCTGTAGTTCAGGCCGGCCCGAACCCGGTGGAATGCGACGTCGTTTTCAAGAGGGATATCGGGGCTGACGGTCGATTTGCCGAAATCGGTGTAGAGATATTCAGACTTGAACGTCCAGTTCGCATCGAGCGCGTATTTGGCGCTGGCGCCATAGACCGCCTTGTCGGACTGCTAGTTATAGTCAGCCTGGACACCCCCAGGCCCACATGTTCCTATCGGCGCGCGACGCCCTGGCTGAATCGAATTTGGGCCACCGCCTGTAGACATCGCGGCGGCAATGAAACAATCTTCACTGCGGGAACATAAGCGCGCCTCGAAGAAGGCGCCTACCTTCGGGTGCGCATGAACAATCGCTGGACCTTGTACGATCCACGCCTGGCCTGGATGCTGGTTGCACCGGTGCTTCTGCTGCTGATCTTCTTCCTGGTACTGCCGATCGCGGTGATGGCGGCCTATACCTTCTTCACCTTCGTCACCGCCGGCGTCGAAACCAGCGCGCTGACCACCGCCAACTGGCAGGAATTCTTCACCGACAGCTATTATTCCGGCTTCCTTCTGAAGACGCTGAGGGTCGGCGCGATCACCGCGCTGCTGTGCGGCGTGCTCGGCTATTTCCCGGCCTATTTCATCTGGGCGACGAGCTTCAGGCACAAATGGCTGCTCTTGCTCCTGCTCATCGTGCCGTTCTGGATCAGCTTCACCATCCGCACCTTTTCCTGGATCAACATCCTGGGCGAACAGGGCGTCATCAACGTCACGCTGCTCAAGATGGGCATCATCAACGAGCCGCTGCAGATGCTCTACAACGAGGGCGCGGTGATCCTGGGACTGCTGCACTTCCTCCTGCCCTACATGATCCTCAACGTCTATGTCAGCCTCGAGGGTATCGACCGCACGCTGATCTCGGCCGCGCGCTCGATGGGCTGCACCAGCGCGCAGGCGTTTCGCGAGGTGACCTTGCCCCTCTCCCTGCCGGGCCTGGCGGCGGGGCTGCTGCTCTGCTTCGTGCTGGCGGCCGGCAGCTATGTGACGCCGCAACTGCTCGGCTCGGGCCGCGACGCGCTGTTCGGCAATTTGATCTACGACACCATCATGGGCGAATTGAACTGGCCGATGGGCGCCACCTTGTCGATCGTGCTGTTCGTCGTGCTCGGCTTCTTCGCCGCAATCTACACCCGCTACATGGGCATGTCGCAGATTGTGAAGGGGTTGGCCGGATGAAGGCTGCGCGACCGAACAGGGAAGGTAAATGGGCCTGGCGGCTGACCGGCTTCGTCACGCTCTGCGTCTACATCTTCATGTTCGCGCCGATCGTGGCGACCGTCATCCTGTCGTTCAACGCCTCGATGTTCGGCGGCTTCCCGATGACCGGCTTTTCGCTGCAATGGTACGCCAAGCTGATGGGCAATGACGCGGTGCTGACCGCCTTCCGCACCTCGCTGTGGATCGCGCTGGTCACCGCTGTCGCCACCACGGCGATCGGCGTCGTCACGGCCTTCGCGCTGGTGCGCTTCGAGTTCCCAGGCAAGCAGACGCTGAGCACGCTGGTGATCCTGCCGGCGCTGGTGCCGGAAACCATTCTCGGCGTCGGCCTTCTGGTGCTGATCAAGGCGATCGACCAGCCCCGCACCATGCTGCTTCTGGTGCTCGGCCATATCCTGCTTGCCGTGCCCTATGTGGTGCTGATCGCGCAGGCGCGCATGGTGGGCATAAGGCGGGTCTATGAGGAGGCCGCGCTGTCGCTCGGCGCCTCGCGCTTCTCGTCCTTTCGCGAGATCACGCTGCCGCTGCTGATCCCGGCGGTCGTCGGCGGCGCCCTGCTCGCCTTCACCATCTCGTTCGACAACACCTCGGCCAGCCTGTTCTGGCGGCCGGCAGGCGTCGAGACCATGCCCACCCAGATCCTTTCGATGCTGAAAATCTCGATCAGCCCCGAGATCAATGCGCTCGGCACCGTGATGATCCTGGTGACCGTCGGCATCCCGTTAATCGGCGGCCTGATCCTGCAAAGCCTGACGAAGTTGAAGAGACTCGGCGAACCAAAGGAGGAAGTACGATGAAACTGACGACGACCAAGCGGCTGGAACGGCTGCACGACCGGTATGCCAATGGCGATCTGAGCCGCCGCACTTTCCTGACGCTGACGGCGGCCGCAGCCGCATCGGCGGGGCTTTCCATGCCGTGGATGGGCCGGGCGCTCGCCGCGGTCGAGGAAGTCCGCTTCGACGGCTGGGGCGGCACGGTGCAGGACGCGATCGACAAGTTCGCCTTCCAGCCCTACACGGCCAAGACCAAGATCAAGGTGGTGCAGGGCACGTTCGGCGACGAGGACGAGATCATCACCAAGATCAAGACCGCGAAGCCCGGCGACTACCAGGTCATTCATTCCTCGGGCGTCAACTACTACATCAAATACGTCAATGGCGGCCTGACCTCGGAGATCAACGAGGCCAACATTCCCAACATGGCGAATGTGCTGCAGCCGATGATCGAGCCCTTCCGCAAGCTGACGCCGAAGCTGTCGGCCGTGCCTTACGACTACGGCACCACCGGCATCGCCTACAACACCAAGGTGATCTCGCCGGAGGAAGCCAAGGAAAAGGGCGCAGCACTTCTGCTCGACAAGAAATATGCCGGCAAGGTCGGTGGCTATTCCGACATGACGACGCGCGTCTGGTACGCGGCTTTGGCCACCGGACAGGATCCCAACAACCTCAAGGACATGGACACGATCTGGGCCAAGGTGCGCGAGACGCGCGACCTCGCCAAGAAGTTCTGGAGCTCCGGCGCGGAACTTATGGACCTGCTCTCCAAGGGCGAGATCGTGGTGACCGACGCCTGGTCGGGCCGGGTCGCCGCGCTGCAGGACCAGGGCCATCCGATCGGCTATCTCGATCCGGCCGGCTCCTATGCGTGGATGGAGGATATGCTGATCCTGAAGGGCTCGCCGATGACCGAATGCGAGGAGTTGATCAACTTCATGCTCGACCCGGCGACCTCGATCGCGGTGGCCGAGGGCCAGAGCTACCCGCCGTCGCTCGACCCGACCAAGGTCAAGCTGACCGACAAGATCGCGAAGCTGCCGGCCTTCGATCCCACCGGCACGATGAAGGCGTTGACCTTCGCCGATCCGACCTACTGGGCGACCAACGAGGACGCCTGGACCAAGCAGTGGAACAGGATCTCGAAAGGTGCCTGACGGCCAGGATACGACACTCAATCCCCGGCCGGGCTCGGCCGGGACGGAAGGCGCGAGCGCGGCCGCCGGGGCGAACAGCCCGGCGGTCGAGTTCCGCAACATCGACATCGCCTATGGCAAGTTCGTCGCGGTACGCGATTTCTCTTTGTCGATCCGCAAGGGCAGCTTCGTCACGCTGCTCGGACCGTCTGGCTGCGGCAAGACGACGATCCTGCGCTCCATTGCCGGGCTGGTCGACATTTCGGCCGGCCAGATCATGATCGGCGGCCGGCGCGTCGACGACGTGCCGATCTACAAGCGCAACATCGGGCTGGTGTTCCAGAGTTACGCGCTGTTCCCGCACAAAACCGTGTTCGACAATGTCGCCTTCGGCCTGAAATACCGCAACGTCGCCAAGCCTGAGATCAGGCGCAAGGTCGGCCAGGCGCTCGATATGGTGCGGCTGCCCGGCAGCGAGAAGAAACTGCCCTCGCAGCTGTCGGGC
The DNA here is from genome assembly GCF_006439495.1 of Mesorhizobium sp. B3-1-8. Lineage (NCBI taxonomy): Bacteria > Pseudomonadati > Pseudomonadota > Alphaproteobacteria > Hyphomicrobiales > Phyllobacteriaceae > Mesorhizobium > Mesorhizobium sp. B3-1-8. The sequence goes on along the minus strand of NZ_VFTK01000002.1, from coordinate 98,515 downwards.
GGCCAGCAGCAGCGCATCGCGCTGGCGCGCGCCATCGTCTTCGAGCCGCAGGTGCTTCTGCTCGACGAGCCGCTCTCGGCGCTCGACGCCAACATGCGCGAGGAGATGCGCGTCGAGATCAAGAAGATCCAGAAGGAAACCGGCATCACCGCCATCTTCGTCACGCACGACCAGGAAGAAGCGCTGTCGATGTCGGACCGCATCGTGGTGATGAATGCCGGGTCGGCCGAGCAGGTCGGCACGCCGGAAGAGGTCTATGAGCGGCCGGCCACCGCCTTCGTCGCCGACTTCCTCGGCAAGGCCAACATGCTTTCGGGCACGGTGAGCAGATCGGACGGGCCGACGACAGTCAAGCTGGCCAGCGGCCAGACGGTCAATGTGCTTTCACCCAAGGCGCTGCCGCAGGGCAGTGCCGTAACCGTCGTGGTGCGGCCGCAGAAACTCGCGGTGGGTGCCAAGGCGGGCGGCAACCGGTTGCCTGGCCGGGTCGTGTCGGCCTCCTATCTCGGCGGCAGCGCCATCTACGAGGTCGACATAGGCAGCAAGACGAACATCCGCGCCAACGCCCCGATCGATGGCCGCGTTCTGCGCGAAGGCGAAGCGATCGAACTCAGCTTCGACGCGGACGATTGCGTCTTGCTGGACGAGGCCGGGCGGCGGATTTCCTGAAGGCCGCCACCGCCCTGTAATCAGTACGACCCTTGACGGCTATTACAGTTCATTGCTTGGAGAGAAACGCTTTGCAGGCAGGAGTGAGCTCACTGATGTGCTGTTTAAGACAGCTCAACCCCTTTGCATTGTCGACCATCTTGCACAGTCGCTGGGCATCCGCCCTGTATGGTGTTTTGTAGGCATCTTTCGCTAAAGCGACGTCGGCGAGGAAAAGCGAACTAGAAGCCAGAAGCGCCAGTCCAAGCGTTTTCTGTTTGCGCATAATTTAATCCCCTCTGAACATGAGCATAGTAACGCAACCATGTATACGCTAGCCCTGATATAATAAGAAGGCCAAGGACTTCGCGACGAAGCGCTCGTGCCGCATTGGCAAGGCACGATATTTTCAAACTGAGATACCACCAGATTCCCACGGCGATTTCGACGCCCGGTCCAACGCTCGCTCCCCCGGTCATCGGCGACAAGTCCTCCCATTGGTGACGTGAATGATCACGCCGCAAAGAGATGGAGACGACAATGACGAGTTTGGAGCACACCGCCTGTGAACCCAGCCGCGCGGACCTCAGCCTGATTGGCTTTGCCAGCCGTGCGCTGCGGCTTGCCTATCGTGCGATGAGGATGCGCAGCGACCGCGCCGCCATGCAGGCCATGCCCGATCATCTGCTCAAGGACTTGGGTATCGCCCGTTCGGAAATCGACCATTACACCTCGATGCGCCACGCCTCCGACGCCGACGGGATGGACATCCGCAACGCCGGATGACCCCCGATGGCGGTCGTCACCACGCTCTCGACAGGCTCGGGGCTTCTCCACGCCGGGGGCTTTTGCGTTCCGGCGCATTCGGGCGTCGACATTCGTTTCAAACGATACATCCAACGCGATTTCCAACGGTAGACGTATGAAAAATTCCACGGTCGCACCCACTCTCGTTCAAACGCTCCATCGGCAAACAGAGGCCGTCACGGCAACCAAGCCGCAAACGAACCTTTGGAGATGAAGATGCAACCCAACACCAAACCTGCACGGCTTCCGCTCAATGGCGTCGACACGCCGAACCTTCTGGCGACGATCAATTTCGTCGCCGGGCAGCCGGAGCTGGCAAAATTCCAGTTCCGCGCCCACAACGAGTGGATCGAGGGCACGCACAGCAAGACCGTCATGAATGGCTTCTTCGGCGCCGGCCAGGAGCAGAAGCACGAGAAGCCGCATTATGCCGACGCCGACCATCCGGCGATCCTGTGCGGCGGCGACAATGCGCCGACCCCGGTCGAATGGCTGCTGCACGGGCTGGCGGGCTGCCTGATGGCTGGCGTCGCCAACATTGCCGCCGCGCGCGGGATCAAGCTCACCAAGGTGAAGTGCTCGGTCGACGGCGACATCGACCTGCGCGGCATCCTCGGCATTTCCGACGAGGTCCGCAACGGCTTCCAGAACATCCAGGTGTCGTTCGAGATCGAAGGCGACGCGCCGGCCGAGAAGCTGCAGCAGCTGGTCGAGCAGTCGCGCGCCCGTTCGGCCGTGTTCGACGTGCTGACCAAGGGCGTGCCGGTCACCGTCGGCATCAAGACCATCCAGTGAGCCGAAGCCGGCAGGCGATCCGGACCGATCCGGGCCGCCTGCCTCCTCCCAAACGGACCAGAACCATGAGACGCGCGGTCGTCATCATCGGCGCGGGCCAGGCTGGCCTTGCGCTCAGCCATTGCCTCGGCCAGGTCGGTATCGACCATGCCGTGCTGGAGCGCGGCCGCGTCGGCGAGCGCTGGCGCTCGCAGAGCTGGCGCTCGCTCAGGCTGCTCACGCCGAACTGGCTGAACGCCCTGCCCGGCTCGCCCTATGAGGGCGGCGATCCCGACGGCTTCATGAGCAAAGGGGCTTTCGTGGAAAGCCTGGAGCGCTACGCCTGGCAGTGGCATGCGCCCGTCGAGACCAATGTCGAGGTCACATCTGTCAAGCGGACCGGCGACGGCTTTGCCTTGCGCACCGGCGCCGGCGAGTGGTCGGCGCGCGCGGTCGTCGTCGCGACGGGACATTGCGACCGGCCGGTCATCCCTTTTTCGGCTGAGACCCTTCGCGGACCGCTCAGCATTCACGCCTCGCAATATCGCTCGCCCGGCGAGCTGCCGGGCGGCGGCGTGCTGGTCGTCGGCGCCTCATCCTCCGGCGTGCAGATTGCCGACGAGCTCGCCCGCGCTGGTCGGCGCGTGGTGCTTTCGGTCGGCAAGCACACGCGCCTGCCCAGAACATGGCGCGGCCAGGATATCTTCTTCTGGCTGTGCGCAATGGGCCTGATGGCGCAGCGCCGGGAAGACCTCGCCAATCCGGAAGGCGCGCGACGCCAGCCGTCGCTGCAGCTCGCCGGCCGGCCCGACAGGGCCGATGTCGATCTCGCCACGTTGCAGGTGCTCGGCGTGGAGCTGACCGGACGGGTGCGCGGCGTCGGCGACCGCGAGATCGCCTTCGCCAACGATCTCGGTCAGCACATGGCAGCGGCGGAAGCGAAACAGGCGCGCCTGCTCGACCAGATCGACCGCTTCACGGGCGCGGCGACACCATACCGGCCCGAGCCGGTTGCGATGCCGGCGGCGTGCGCAGAACAGCTGTCGCTCACCGACGGATCGATCCGCAGCATCATCTGGGCCACCGGCTATGCGCGCTCGCTCGGCTGGCTGGAGCCGCTGGCGCTCGGCGCCGACGGCGAGCTCGCGCATCAGGGCGGCGTCACCTGCCTGCCCGGCCTCTACGCGCTCGGCTTCCGCTTCCTGCGCAAGCGCGATTCCAACTTCATCGGCGGCGTCGGCGCGGACGCCGAAGCGATCGCCGCCGAAATCTCGCGTCATCTCGACTGCAACGGCCGCAAGGCGGCCTGAGGATCACGACCACCATGGCAACCAATCCCATCTCCCTCATGGCCACTCCCAGGCGCGGCCACTACGACGCCATCATCGTCGGCGCGCGCTGCGCGGGTGCGGCGACCGCGATGCTGCTCGCCCGCGCGGGTCTCAAGGTGCTTGCGATCGACCGCAAGCCGTACGGCTCCGACACGCTGTCGACGCATGCGCTGATGCGGCCGGCCGTGTTGCAGCTTTGGCGCTGGGGCCTGCTCGAGCCGCTGCTCAAGGCCGGGACGCCGCCGATCGAGACGACGACCTTCCACTATGGCGAGGAGGAGATCGCCGTCCCGCTCGCCGCCGGTTCGGACCTTCCCGGGCTGATCGCGCCGCGGCGCACGGTGCTCGACCGCATCCTGGTCGATGTGGCGCGCAAGGCCGGCGCGGAGGTCCTGCACGAGGTGGCGGTCGGCGACCTCTTCGCCGACACGCGCGGGCGCGTGCGCGGCATCGAAATCCGCGCCGCCGGCCGCGCATCCGTGAGGGTCAGCGCCGATATCGTGGTCGGCGCCGACGGCATCGGCTCGCTGGTGGCGAAATGCGTTGACGCTCAGCCCTTGCGGCGCGGCGCGGTGTCGGCCGCCCATGTCTATGGCTATGCGCCAGTCGAGCCGGGCGCCGGCTATCACTGGTACTTCCGCGACGGGATCGCCGGCTCGTTCATCCCGACCAATGACGGCCTCGCCTGCATCGTCGCCTCGGTGCCGACGAGCCTGTTCGACCAGCGCTTCCGCCTCGGCCACGCCCGCGCCCGCATGGACGTGCTCGAAGCGCTTTCGCCGGCGCTGGCAGCACAAGCGGCCCAGGCGCCGAAGGACGCCCGCCTGCAGGCGTTCCGGGGCGTGCCGGGCTATATCCGTCAGGCGCACGGCCCCGGATGGGCGCTGGTGGGTGACGCCGGCTTCTTCCGCGACCCGATCACCTCGCACGGCATTTCCGATGCGCTGCGCGACGCCGAGAGCCTCGCGCGCGCCATCCTCGACGGGTCCGACGCGGCATTCACGATCTGGCAGCGGCAGCGCGACCTGATCGCCAACCAGATCCTGGATACCACCGACGCGATCGCCGGCTTCGACTGGACGCTCGACGATATCGGCGAGCGGCATCGCCGCTTCAGCGCCGTGCTGAAGGCAGAGGTGCAGGCGCTGGCCGGGCAGCCCATGCCGGCCCGCCGTGCCCCTTCGTCTGTATCGCGGCCGACGGCCCACCGGGCGCCGGCCAACCAGGACGAGCCGCCGGCCTCGGCCGGCTCGAACCTCAATCGCAACCGAACCGGAGCAAGACCATGACTGTGCATGTGATGAAGGACGGGTGGGTCGGTGTCATCAAAGGACGACCGCAATTGGGCGCTTTCGCCGAGCGCTCGCGGCGCACGCAGCCTCAGGATATCGACGCCTTCGCCGAGATGACCGGCGACCGCAATCCGCTGCATTACGACAAGGCGCTGGCCGAGGCTTCGGTGTTCGGCAAGCTCATCGTGCAGGGCGGCGTCACCTCAGGCATCCTGAACGCGGTGGTGGCGGAGGATCTTCCCGGCCCCGGCTCGGTGTTCCTCGAAGTCTCGTGGAAATTCGTCAAGGCGGTCGGCGTCGGCGAATTGATCACCGGCCGCGTCGAGGTCAAGGACGTGCGCGTCGACAAGCCGATCACAAAGCTGGAGACATCGGTGCGCAACGAAGCCGGCGAGCTTTGCCTCACCGGCACCGCCACGGTGTTCACCGTGCCATTGGCCGGGGGCTGAGAGCTTCTGGACCGCTTGGCTACGCGCCCGCCGTCTCGGCGATGAAGGCGCGGACGTGGTCGATGAACTCCTCGAAGGCGGGCTCGCCTTCGAGGAGGATGTGGTTCTGGCTCTCGAGCTCGATGAAGCGCGCGCCGGGAATGCCGGCGGCCATGGTGCGCCCGGATTCGACGGGAGCGACGTTGTCGTCCCGCGCGTGCAGCACCAGCGTCGGCACGCGCACCTTCTCCAGCAAGTCGCTGACATCGATCACGGAAAAGGCGCTCTGCAGGCGCCAGGCATCGTCAGGCGAGACGGTGCGCAGCATCAGATCGTCCATCCAGGCGAAATGCTCGTGCGTGGCGCCGGGGATGAACATGGAGCAGAACGCCTGGCGGAACATCGGGTTCGGCTTGCCCCAGCTCTCGCGCATTAGCGTCGCGGCGGCCTCGCGCGTCGCGATCTCGCCCGCGTCGCCACGCGCCCGCCAGCCTTTGACGTAGCCGCCATAAAGGATCATGCCCGACACGCGCTCGGGATGCCGGATGGCGTAGGCGATCGAAACCGCGCAGCTCTGCGACAGGCCGAGCAAAGTGAAGCGGTCGAGCCCCGTTGCCTCGACCACGCATTCGAGGTCTGACAGCATGGTCTCGAACGAGATATCGACGACATGCCTTTGCGACAGGCCGTTGCAGCGCTCGTCATAGCGCACCAGCCGGTTCCGGCGCGACAGTTCCCGCATCCAGTGCCGCCAGATCGGGCTGTCCCAGTCGAAGGTGAGATGCGACATCCAGTGCGCGGCGCGCAGGATCGCAGGGCCGCTGCCGGTGCTGGCATGGGCGAGCCTGGTGCCGTCGAGAGCACGGCAGAATTGCACGGCGCGGCCGGGATCCTGCGATGACGCGGATTTCAACGGGGCTTGCGGCGGCCGGGCGGAACCGGACTGCGATGCGCGACCCCTGGCTTGAGCAGCGGCCGACCGGACCCTGTCCTCCAGCGCCTCGGTCTCGGCGGCGAGCCTCGCATCGTCGGGCACGAGGCTGCGCAGGCGCTGGGCGAAGGGCAGCGCCCGCCGCGGCTGGTCCGCCAGGCGCTCGACCAGCTCGCGCAGGATGCCGAGCTCGACGATCTCCACCTCGCTGGCGATGGCCTGCCGCCAGGCTTCATAGTCGAAGCAGCGCTCGAGCGAGAGGTCGGCGAGAAAGCCGCCACGGATCGAGGCCAGGACGGCTTCGAGCTCCTCGGTCGAGCGGGAGGAAAGGTCGGCCTTCACCAGCGGCGCCAGCCGCACGTAATCCGTCGCGACATTGAGCGCGACCGCGTTGCGATCGGCGGCAAGGGCTGTTTCAACACCGCCCAGGACCTGGCGGATCTTGGACAAGCTCCAGCGCAAGGCGCCGCGCGGATCGTCGGGGATGTCCCAGAATATCTCGCACAACCGCTCGCGCTGGTGCTGCCTGGCGGTGACGGCAAGGTAGGCGAGCAGCGCCCGCGTCTTGCGCGACGGCGGCAGGTCAAGCGGCTGGCCGTCGCGCATAACCTGAAAATCGCCAAGCACGCGCAGTTCCAGCATGTGCTGATCGCCGTTCATGCGTCCACGCGCTTGTCGATCGCCATGATCCCCCTTCGGCCTTGGCCGGCGCTGCCAAAGGCAGCCGCTCGCCATAGCAAAATCGGCTAATTTAGGGAAGCGTGGTCCGGACGGCTCACGGCCCGAGGAACCAAATCGACTGGCGGCGCGGACAGCCGATCGACGCTATTTGCCGTTCCCTCACGCCTTTGCCGCAAGCGCCCTCGGCTTGATGACCGTCGCCAACACGACCCCGACTACGATGAAGGCAGCGCCGAGCAGATCGTAGTCGTGCAGGCTCTCGCCAAGCAGCAGATAGGCAAGCACGGCGACGAACAGCGTCTGCAGGTAGAGCAGCATGCTTGCCCGGCTTGCGCCCAGCGCCTCCACGCTTTTGTTGTAGAGATAATACATCAGCGCCCCGCCGGGCCCCGCCAGATAGGCGAGCGCGAGCAGGCCATTGCCGTTCAGGGCAGAGCGCTCGTCGTTGAAGATTTCCCACAGGTGGAACGGCAGCGCGACCAGCGCGCCGGCGCCGAGCAGAAGCACGACCAGCGGCAAGAGCTCAAGGCCGAACTTGGAGCGGCGCAGCAGCACCGTATAGAGCGCCCAGCAGAAGGCGCTGCCGACGATCCACAATTCGCCGATGTTGAACCGCAGTTGCACCAGCGCATCCAGCTTGCCATGCGCGACGATCACCAGCATGCCGGCAAGTGCCGCAACCGCGCCGAGCGACTTCCAGAGTCCGAGCGGCTCGCCAAGCACCAAGCGCGCGAGCACCATGGTCATGATCGGCGACATCGCCATGATGATGCCGGCCGTGGTGGCGTCGGTGTCGTTCAGGCCATGGTAGATCATGCCCTGGCAGAGCGTGAGGCCGATCGCCCCCACGGCGACGATCTCCAGCGGCCGCGAGCGCAGCAGCGCCAGCATGGCGCCGTGATGGCGGTGCACGATCGGCAACAGGATGGCGCAGGCCAGCAAGAGCCGCCAGAAGCACAGCCCCCAGGGCGGCATTTCCGGCGCCACCCATTTGGCCGCGATATAGACGCCGGCCGAGAGCAGCCAGCACAGCACGGCGGTGGGATAGCCGCCCAGGGATGATACCGCGGCGATGGCCGGCGGTTCCGGCTGATGGACTATCGGTATCGCCTGCATCGCATGCCCCCCGTTCAATGAACGTCAGCCCAGACGTAGCCGGTAGTCTACCTCATCCCGCGGAGTGTTACATATGGCTCCGACAAAGCCGTCCGGCAGAGATCAATGCGGCGTGTCGCTGGCCATATGCAGGTGCTCCCAAGCCGAGCCGACGCGACCATGGAACTGTGATGCAAATCGTTCGGCTTCGATGCCTTCGAGGCCGTCGTCGACAAGGGCCTCGATGCTCCGCCGCAGCAAGGCGAGCTGCATCTGCCGCGCATGCCTTGCGTCGGTTTCACGCATGATGGCCGTGACGTGATAGGCCACGACCGGCTGGCCAAGGCAGGACAGAAGCGCGCTCGACCCGGCTGTCGCCGCAGTGACCGCTTCCTCGATGTTCATTCCGGCGCTCCCTCATCTAAGATGCTGGGCGCCTCCCCGGCAGACGGCGACGGTATCCGCCGCTCTTTTCTAATTTTTGGCAGTCGCGAGATCATCGCTCGCGGCCAAAATCAGTATCCTCCAGAACCCTATTAAAGGCGACCGGATAGTTAATTGATGGTTAACGGCAAAGCTCGCATCTTAGGCATCCGAGCCGGGCTTGGCGCATCGGTCAGTGACCGGGGATGTTTCGCCCGGCCGATGGCGCGAGGCTTTGCGAACCAGGGACCGAAACCGGCGCGCCGTGAAGCACCCAGTCCGCCGCGATTTGCCCTATCACAGGGGCGAGCTGGATGCCGTAGCCGCCGGCGCCGGCAGCGGTGATCAATGTCGGCTCCGAAAGATCTATCGGCCCGACGAAGGGGCGATGGTCGGCTGTCACGGGATAAAGGCCCGCCCAGCCCCGGCCGAGCCGCGCGCCAGGCAGATCGGGCACGCGCTCCAGAAGCAGCTCCGCCAGGTCGACCTTCGACTGCTCCTCGCACTGGTCGTTGTAGTTGTCGGGATCCTCGGGCGCGATCGACTTCACCTTGTGGATTTCGGCGATCAGTTCGTCCGGCTTTTCGTGGCGGAAGTTGAGCCCGCTGCCTTCGCCATTCACGAGGTCCATGACCATCGGCATGGTGTAGCCGAGCGGCTCGTCGAGATGGATGACGACGGCTTCGTGGCGCTCGGGCCAGATATGCAGACGCTGGCCGAAAAGCGCGGCCACCTGCGGCGCCCAGGCACCGCCCGCATTGACCACGACATCGCAATCGATCAGTCGTCGCCTGCTATCGATCGGGGCGCCGCTGGTTTCCAGCGTATAGCCACCCGGGCGTCGTTGCACGCCGAGCAGCTTGCGATACTGGCGGATCTCGCCACCCTTGGCGCGGACGATGCCGGCCAGGAAATTGCACATTTCGTGCGGGTCAAGGAAGCCGTTGTCGGGCCCGAACAACCCGCCTTCGAGCCCGTCAGGATTGATGTGCGGCACGAGGTTCCTGAGTTCGGTGGCGCGGAGCAGGCGCGACCTCAGTCCCGCTTCGCCCTGGATCTCGACCGATCTCGCGAACAGCTCCATCTGGGCGGGCGTGCGCGCCAGACGCAGATAGCCGATACGGTTGAAGCGGAGCCCCTCGCCCTCCCACTGGCGGAACCGGCGCAGCGAATGGACGCGCAACATGATCTCGAACGGATCGGTCAGTTGCGATCCGACGACGCCGACCGACCGGCCGCTCGACCCAGAAGCGATCGACTGGGCTTCGAGCACCGTGACGCGCGCGCCCTGCTCGACAAGGTCGAGCGCCGTGCACATGCCGAGCGTGCCCGCGCCGATCACCGCGACATGAGGAGCAACCGTCATCTGTGGCCCGCCTGCTTTCACGACTGCGCGGCGACGTCGCCCAAGGTTTCGTCGATCGCTTGAAGAATGGCGCCGGCATCCGCTTCGGTCATCGGCGTCGACAGCGCGAACAGGCCGTAGCTGGCGGAGAGCACGCCACGGCCAAGCAGGCCCTTGTGGAAGGCGTCGAATTTTTTCCGCTCAGCCTGGCCGGGATAGATGGAGCGGTAATCCGTGACCGGATGCGACGTGAAATGAACCTTGAACAGCGAGCCCAGGCCGACGCATTGGCCGGCAAGCTCATACTTTTCAAACGAGGCGGTGACCCCTTCGCGCAGAAATGCGCCCAACCGGTCGAGATGGGCAAAGCTTCCCCTGGTCAGCGCCCGCATCGAGGCAAGGCCGGCGCGCATGGTGACCGGATTGGCGGTGAAGGTGCCGCCGTGCGGAAGCGCCGGCTTGCCCCCGGTCGGGTCGAACACCGCCATGACATCGGCGCGCCCGCCCACGGCGCCCACCGGGAAACCGCCGCCGATGATTTTTCCGAGCGCCGTCAGGTCGGGCTCGATGCCCCACAGCCCTTGCGCGCCCGACCATCCAAGGCGAAACGAGATGACCTCGTCGAAGATGACCAGCGCGCCCGCAGCGTGGGCGATCTCCACCATGGCGTGAAGGTAATCCCGGCGCGCCGGGATCAATCCCGCGCGGTTGGGCATCGGGTCGATCAGCACCGCCGCGATGCCGTCGCCCCCGGCCGCGAAGACGGCGCGCAGCGCCTCGCTGTCGTTGAAGGGCACGGCGATCACGTCGTCCAGCACGCCGCGCGGCGTGCCCCTGGCATAGGGCGTGGACCTCGGCAGATCGCCCCAGTTGGCGGGCGACGAGTCGAGGCTGACCTCGGCGAAATCGTAGGAGCCGTGATAAGCGCCTTCGATCTTGACGATCTTCGGCCGCCCGGTGAAGGCGCGCGCGGCCTTGATCGCCATCATCACGCCTTCGGTGCCGGAATTGGTGAAGCGGACCTGGTCGACCGAGGGCAGCCGCTCGACCAGGAGTTCGGCGAGCTCGATCTCGCTCAGCGTCGGCGCGCCGAAGGCCGTGCCAGAAGGCAATTGCTCGGCTACTGCCGCGGTGACGTCGGGATGCGCATAGCCGTGGATCATCGAGGTGAAATTGTTGATGCAGTCGTAATAGGAATTGCCGTCGACATCCCAGACCCTGCAGCCCTCGCCGCGCGCGGCGTAGATCGGAAACGGATCGACGAATACCGTGGTGCGCGTATTGCCGCCCGGCATCACCTTCCTGGCGCGCTCGAACAGGGTTTTCGATCCGGGCATGGCGTCGGGATAATGCGGCATGGCTCTCCGAAGGCGAATTCGACCTGTTGAAACGGCGGCGCAACCGCCGCTCGTCACGAAGCTAAGGTTCGTTTCCGCGCCGGCGCAATCGGCCAGGCCGGGCATGCGACCCGACCAGGCGCATCCCGATCATTTCGCGGCGGCTGCAGCCGCGCGGTTCGGGTGCCTGAGATTGGTCGGCGTGATGCCGGTCTGCTGGCGGAAGACGCGGCTGAAATGGCCGGCATTGGCAAAGCCGCAGCGATAGGCGATCTCGCCGATCGCCAGGTCGCTGCCTTCCAGAAGCGACCTGGCGTAATGAACCCGCAGCGCCAGATAGGCGGCCATCGGGCCGATGCCGAGCTCGGCGCCGAACAGGCGCTCGAGCTGGCGGCGCGAGCAGTTCTGCCTGGCGGCGATCTCGGCCACGGGGATCGGCTCCTGCAGATTGCTTTCCATCAGGAGCAGCGCCCGCTTCACCGCGCGGCTCGCGGCGGCGGGGAAAAGGTCGCCGACCGGCTGCACGTCGCGGCTGGAGCGGATACGGTCGAGCACCAGGATCTTGGCCGCCTTCTCCGCCGCCTTCTGGCCGATGAATTGCGAGACGAAATAGCCGGCGAGGTCGGCCGCTCCGGTGCCCCCGGCGCAGGTGGCGCGGCCGCGGTCGACGGAATAGAGGCTGTCGGCATGGGCGCTCACATCGGGGAAGTCGGCGCGAAAATCCTTGATGTGGAACCAGCTGACCGCGGCGCTGTAGCCGTCGAGCAGGCCATAGCGCGCCAGCACGAAGCTGCCGGTGCAGAGCGCGGTGAGCGGCACGCCTTTCGCGGCGGCGCGCAGCAGGAAAGCTTCCTTTTCCGAACTCAGCTTGCGGTTGGTGTCGAGCAGGCCGCCGACCACCACGACATTGTCGAAATCCTCCGGATTGCCCATCGCCCTGGTCGGCAGCAATTCGACGCCGCAGCTGGCGCGGATCGGCAGGCCGCGCTCGCCGACGATCTCCCAGTCGAACTCGATCCTGCGGCTGCGGTCGCCCTCGTCGCCGGCCAGCCTCAGCGTATCGATGAACAGCGACAGCGGCGACAAGGTGAAATCGCGCACCAAAAGAAATGCGAACTTCTTGGCCATTCGCGAGCCAACCTCTCATTCGAACCAGGCGCCATCCTGGACCGCCAGCCGCGACGTTTATCAACCGGCGAGCGGACTGGATAGCGCGTGGCCTTGAATAGCGGTTTGGACCGTTGCATGATTCCTCGCGCGCGCTTTCGGCGACCGCCGGGCGTCGCAATCCGGCACGGCGCCCTCATCGCCGGACCTTCGTCGAAAGCCGCGGAGCCATCGGGCGATGACGACCATCCATCAATTCGCTGTGTCGGAAGGGCAGGAATGGGTGCTGCCGGTCGATGACGACACCTACGAGGAGTTCTTCGGCCTCGACGGACGCTCGCTGGAGGGCTGGCAGCCGCCGTTGATGCGGCGCGTCGAGGAAGGCGAGCGGCTCTATTCCGATTTCCCATGGCTCGGCGAGCACGCGCCGCTTTTGCGCCAGCCGGCCGTCGACGCGCTGGCGGCGGCGCTGCGGCCCTATGGCGAGCTCGTCGCGCTGCGCGGCGAGAAGATCTGGCTGCTCAACGTCACCAATGTGATCGACGCGCTGGACGAGGCGCGCTCGCAGATCGTCCGGTTCGAGGACGGCGACATATTGGCGATCGAGCGCTACGCCTTCGACGCGGAAAGGATCGGGACGGCGGAAGTGTTCAAGCTGCCGATGCGGGCCTCCCCGGTCTTCGTCAATGAGGTGTTCGTCGAACGGGTCCACAAGGCCGGGTTGCGCAATGTGTCGTTCGAGCCGCTATGGACATCGGGAACGGCAATCGCTTGACGAATAACAGTTATTCCAATCATTGAGGTGGCGTCGTCCCTCATCCGCCTGCCCGCACCTTCTCCAGGGCAATCGCATGGGTGGTTCCCCCGCTCCGTCGCTGCTTCGCAGCGCCGAGACGGAGTGGGGGAACTCCCTAGGCGATTTGCCGCATCCGCTGTGCCGCCGCCCCTGGCCCGCCCGCTGGGCGCATCTGGAGCATCGCTCTGGCCCAACCCGGACATGCACGAACGGGATGGCCATTATAACCAGACGCTTTATAACGGTCGCTGACATAGCGACGACCAAGGGGAGACGATGCGTTACATACGTCCGCTTTCAATCGAAGATGCCGTTGGCGAACTCGCCAAGGCGGTAGGACCGGCCGCGATCCTGGCCGGGGGCAGTGACCTTTTGGTGAGGATGAAGGGCGGCTTCATCGAGCCCGAGCTGATCGTCGACATCAAGGCAATCGGCGGCTTGGCCGACGTCACCGAAACGGCTGACGGGTTTCGGATCGGCGCCGCGGTGCCCTGCGCAGTGCTGGGCGAGAACAAGGCGCTCCGCAAGGCATGGCCGGGCGTGGTCGAGGCGGCCAATCTGATCGGCTCCAAGCAGGTGCAGGGCCGCTGCACCATCACCGGCAATCTGTGCAACGCCTCGCCCGCCGCCGACAGCGTGCCGGCGCTGGTGGCGGCCGCGGCACAAGCGGTCGTCGCCGGGCCTTCGGGCAAGCGCACCATCGCGGTGGAGAGCGTGCCGACCGGACCCGGCCGCACGTCGCTCGCCAAGGGCGAGATCATCGAGGCGATCCTGCTCGACAAGCGGCCTGACCATGCGGGCGACGCCTATCTGCGCTTCATTCCGCGCACCGAGATGGACATCGCGGTGGTGAGCGCCGGCGTCAACCTGACGCTGGACGATCACGGCGCGATCAAGACCGCCCGCGTGGCGCTCGGCGCCGCCGCCCCCACGGTGCTTCTGGTCGAGGAAGCGGGCCAGGTGCTGGTCGGCTCGAAGCTCGACGAAGCTACGCTGGAGCGGTTGGCCAAGATCTGCTCCGGCGCCTGCCGTCCCATCGACGACAAGCGCGGCACCATCGAATTCAGACGGAAAGTCGCGGGCGTGCTGGCGCAAAGGGCCGCCGCTATCGCCTACAAGCGTGCGGGAGGCAAATAATGGCCGGTGTAGCTGTATCAACCACGATCAACGGCGACGCCGTCGAATATCTCTGCCAGCCCGACGAGACGCTGCTGGACGTGCTGCGTGACCGGCTGGGCCTGACCGGCGCCAAGGAAGGCTGCGGCACCGGCGACTGCGGCGCCTGCAGCGTCATCGTCGACGGCCGCCTGGTCTGCTCCTGCCTGGTGCTGGGCGCGGAAGCCGAGGGCCGCAAGGTCGAGACCATCGAAGGCATGGCGCATGGCGACCAGTTGCACCCGCTGCAGCAGAAATTCCTGGAGCACGCGGCCTTGCAATGCGGCATCTGCACGCCAGGTTTCCTGATTGCGGCCAAGGATCTGCTGGAGAAGAACCCCTCGCCCACCGAGGAGGAAATCCGCTTCGGGCTGGCTGGGAACCTGTGCCGCTGCACCGGCTATGACAAGATCGTGCGCGCCGTCCAGGACGCGGCGGAAGTGATGAAGGGAGCGTAATCCATGAATTTCGATCCGCGCTACTCCGGACGCAATTTCTCCTCGGTCGGCACGCGGCCGATCCGTCCCGACGGCATCGACAAGGTGACGGGACGCGCCCGCTACGGCGCCGACTTCAACATGGCCGGACAGCTGGTCGGCCGCGTGCTGCGCAGCCCGCATGCGCACGCCATCATCAAGAAGATCGACACCTCGAAGGCGGAAAAGCTCGCCGGCGTGAAGGCGGTGATCACGGCGAAGGACCTGCCGGACCTCACCGACGGCGATGCCGCCATGTACGACATCCTCGACAATTCGATGGCGCGCAAGAAGGCGCTCTATGACGGCCATGCGGTGGCCGCGGTGGCGGCGATCGACGCCCGCATCGCCCGCCAGGCGCTGAAGCTGATCGAGGTCGACTATGAGGTGCTGCCGCATGTGACCGACGTCGACGAGGCGGCGCACCACCACGCGCCGCTGATCAACGACCAGGTCTTCACCGAGGGGCTGGAGGAAAAACCGGCGAAACCCTCCAACGTCACCAAGCGCACGCAGTTCGGCCATGGCGATGTGCACAAGGGGTTTGCCCAGGCCGATTTCATCATCGAGCGCTCGTTCAAGACCGAGCAGACGCATCAGGGCTATATCGAGCCGCATGCCTGCGTGGCGAGCGTCAACCCGGACGGCACGGCGGATCTGTGGGTCTGCACCCAGGGCCATTTCGTCTACCGCCAGCACTGCGCGCAATTGCTTGGGCTCGAAGCCTCGAAGCTGCGCGTCACCTCGTCGGAGATCGGCGGCGGCTTTGGCGGCAAGACCCATGTCTGGGCCGAGCCGGTGGCGCTTGCCTTGTCCCGCAAGGCCGGCCGTCCGGTAAAACTGGTGATGACCCGCGACGAGGTGTTTCGCGCCTCCGGCCCGACCAGCGCCACCTCGATCGACGTCAAGATCGGCGCGAGGAAGGACGGCACCATCACCGCCGCGGAAGCGACGCTGCGCTACAGCTGCGGCCCCTATGCCGGCTCCTGGGCCGAGATCGGCGCGATGACGGCGTTCGCCTGCTACAAGCTCGAGAACGTCAAGACGGTCGGCTACGAAGTGCTGGTCAACCGGCCGAAGACGGCGGCCTATCGCGCGCCTTCGGCGCCGATGGCTGCCTTCGCGGTGGAAAGCTCGATCGATGAGCTTGCCCGCGAGATCGGCATGGATGCGGTGGACTTCCGCATCAAGAACGCCGCGCAGGAAGGCACCCGCGCCTCCTACGGCCCGGTCTACGGGCCGATCGGCATCGGGCCGACGCTGGAGGCGGTGAAGAAGCATCCGCACATGAAGGCGCCGCTGAAAGCCAACCAGGGGCGCGGCATGGCCTGCGGCTTCTGGTTCAACTTCGGCGGCCAGACCTGCACGGACTTGAACATCGGCATGGACGGCTCGGTGTCGCTGGCCGTGGGCACGGTGGATGTCGGCGGTTCCCGCGCCTCGCTGTCTCTGGTGGCGGCGGAGGAGCTCGGCATCGACTACTCCAACGTCAAGGCGATCGTCGCCGACACGTCTTCGCTGGGCTACAACGACATGACCGACGGCAGCCGCGGCACCTTTTCCTCCTCGATGGCGACGATCTCGGCCGCCCGCAACGCGATCAAGATTCTCAGGGATCGCGCCGCGCAGATGTGGGATATCCCGGTCGACGACGTGGTCTGGGAAAAGGGCCATGCCATCGCCAAGGGCGAGAAATACGGCAACCTGTCGCCGCTGTCGCTGAAGGACATCGCGGCCAAGTCGGGCACGACCGGCGGCCCGATCGCCGGCCATAGCGAGCTCGTCGCCGACGGCGCGGGCGTGTCCTTCGCCACCCATATCTGCGACATCGAGGTCGACCCCGAGACGGGTGCTGCCCGGGTGATCCGCTACACGGTGGTGCAGGATGCCGGCAAGGCGGTGCACCCGACCTATGTCGAGGGCCAGTACCAGGGCGGTGCCGCGCAAGGCATCGGCTGGGCGCTCAACGAGGAGTATATCTACGGCAAGGACGGGCGGCTGCAGAATGCGGGCTTCCTCGACTACCGCATCCCGGTCTGCTCCGACCTGCCGATGATCGACACGCAGATCCTGGAAATCCCCAACCCCAACCACCCCTATGGCGTGCGCGGCGTGGGCGAAACCTCGATCGTGCCGCCGCTGGCGGCGATCGCCAACGCGGTGTCGAACGCGGTCGGCGTGCGCATGACCCACATCCCGATGTCGCCGCCGCGCATCCTGGCGGCGCTGGAGGCGGAGCGGGAAGGCTGATGCTGAAAAGCGCGAAGCGGTTTTCGGCTCACACCCGATGAGGAACTAATGGTCGCCGTCACGCTCTGGGGCTCGCTCAGCGCCGTCGCCGGCGGCAAGGCCAAGCACGAGATCGAGGCCAAGGACATAAGGGAGCTGTTCCGCAAGCTGGCGGAACAGTATCCCGGGATCGAGCCGTGGATCGATCGCGGGATCGCGGTGGCGATCGATGGGGTGATTTATCGGGACACGTGGAGCAAGGAGTTGCCGGAGGGGGCGGAGATTTTTCTGCTGCCGCGGTTGGCGGGGGGGTGATGGGCCTACCTCCAACCTTCGACTGACTGCGTCAGCCCAACTGCCTACGCAAGTTTGTCCCACAAACTCCGCCCCAACCAATAGTTCTGACTTGGGTGGAGTTAGGCACAACGCATTTCGCAACAACTTCTACGATCTGCAACTTTCCCTTTTGCAACTATTTCTGGTTGATGTAACGTTACGGCCTACGTTGAAAAAATCTGGCTGGGGTTATCCATTTGCTGAAAATCAACAGGCGACCTGGGACTCAAGATATTTCCTGGTTTTTAGACCAGCATACTCTCGGCAGGCTCGACCTGTCACCGCCCTACCAGCGGCGAAGCGTCTGGACCCCAAAGGACCGAAGATATTTCTTGGACACACTGTTCCGTGGCTTTCCATGTCCTCCTATCTACCTGCACAAAACAATCGACCCGACCGGAGGCGCGGTCTTCCATATCGTCGATGGGAAACAACGGATTGAAACTATTATCCGGTTCTCTCAAGGAAAAGTTCGCATCCCAGAAAACTATGGAGATGATCGCCTAAACAACAAACGCTGGAAGGATATCCTTGCGGATACACCTCTACGAAACCAGTTTCTTAACTATCCTTTTGTTGTCGAATACTTCGATGAAGTGGATAGTACTGTCGTTAATGAAATATTCGAAAGGATGAATAAGAATTCTAGAAAACTTACTCAGCAAGAACTAAGAAATGCCCGGTATGACGGATGGTTCAGTAACGAGGTTGATCGCGAACTCGAGGAGCCTATCTGGCGAAGCCTTGGCATAGTGACTACCGGTCGAGCTCGGCGAATGGCGGATGCACAATTTATTGCAGAATTGTTCATGCTTTTGATTGATGAGAGCATCGTAGGATTCGACCATGGCTTGATTGACGAGGCCTATGCCAATTATGAGGATCCTGACAATCCCGATTTGGCCTTTAACAAGGAATCTTTTGCAGAGCGGCTGACTAAATCTCGATCCACGCTGCAAAAAATCTATGATGCAGACAATTCCGTCTCAACATTTTTGTCAAGCGTCTCCAATCTGTACTCTCTATGGGCCGTTCTAGTTCTCAACGAGGAAAGATTACCTACCGACGCGGAGCTAATCGGTAGGTACTTGAAGTTCGTTTCAGAGGTAGACGCAGTTGCGCAGCAAAAGAAAATTGAGAGGACTACGCCACCGCCAAATGAGCAGGCGCCCCAAACACCAGTAGATTATACAACAATAGCCTCCCCTGAAGCCCTAGAATACTTTGATGCAAATCAGAGCGCCACGACTGAATTTCCGCAACGCGCTAAGCGCTTTAGTGCACTTCACCGGGCTTTGAAAATTGAAAATTGACAAAGTAATAAGGGATGCCTACGACGATCAGCTAAAACTGAACAATCTCGTCGAACAAGTCGTAATAGCTCTACGGAACAAATTTCCTCCGGAGTGGCACTTTATTTCTAGACTTAAGTCTCTGGAAAGTTTTGCCCAGAAGATTGAAGCGGGACTGAGCCATTCAGAAATGATCATTGAAGATTTCTTCGCCTGCACGATTGTCGTTAGAAATTCGAAAGAGATCACACGGGCGACCGAGCTCGTCGAAAACGTATTTGACGTAATTGAAAGGCGACCTGCGAACAGCACAGCAACAAAAAGTCGGCCAACGGAATTTCATTTCGATGATCTTCGGCTTTATGCCTGCATAAAGGAGTCGTTCCGAGGACGACAACCTATCAATGATGTTCGCTTCGAAATTCAGGTCAAAACTTTCCTTCAGCACGCTTGGGCGATCGCCACACACGACCTGACATACAAGACCGACGAGGTCAGCTGGGCCAAACTTCGTGTTGCATCGCAGATACGCGCGATGCTGGAGCACGCCGAGTTATCTATCGACCAGTTTGATAAGCTAGCCGGCTCCGAAATTCTCGCCAAGGATCATAAGGAATTTCGCGAGGTTGCTGAAATCATCGCTCTATTACAAACCCATTGGGAGGCGGCCGCGCTTCCACGCGATCTTCAACGGTTGGCACAGACGATCAGATCTGCGTCTTTGACCTTCGACTTGCCTGTAAATTCGATGTTTGGTTATCTCGCCGATGAGAGAAGAAAAGGTGGCGGGGCAGCCAGCCTCGATCATTCTCCGTATGGCGAATTGATCCAAGCAGTACTGCGTCAACATACCTTCGATGGAGAAAAGCTACTTGATCGTGCCAAAAAAAATCGAAGGCTTGGCAAGATAATGGTCTCGCCCTCTATAGGGCTTCCATCTAGTCTCGAAAAATTGAAAGGCCTAGTTATCGATAATTATTGAGCCTTCCGCAGCCTGACATTGCGATAGCGGTGAAGGCTTCTTTTTATTTCCTGACATTTCATATGCAATTTTACGGAATGGTGAACGATATCTATCATCCATCCGATAGATTGTCCTCAGTTGGGCAATCCTCGAACTTCACCAGAAGAAATGGCGAGAGGACGTCATGTCGGCCAACGGAAAGTCTCAGCTGCGATTGATTCCTGGCCGTCAGCGATCCCACTTCAACCAAATACTGACGGGATGGCGGCAGATGATAAGCAACCATCTTGCGATTGTCGCGATGCAAAGTCCAATACCGCTGACGCTTTGATCAGTTAGCGCCGCCCGCGACGCACTTCGCGGCGCGCGTCTATTTCGCTGCGAAGTTGCTCGATCGTCTGCTCCCATTGCTTTCCCAAGAGGGGGGCGAGCAGGGCTTCGTCAGCAATCCTCGTCGCTTTGGCCATTTCGCCGGCACTGAGGGCCTTATTTGCCTTGTCAAACGCGGAATGTAGGTTTCGTCGGAAAGGCAAGATTGGAAACTTTCGGGCATCCTTCAGTTCGAATTTAAGCAGCCCGCCCCCATAGATTCGGCCGAGGCGTTCGGCCGCTAACTGCCCGAAGGTGGAGATCAGGCTCAAGCATGCCGTTAATCGCTGATCGACAGACACGTGTTCTGAGAACCGAACGCAGTGCAAAGTGTTGGTGCACCGAATATCTGTGGCAGCCAAGACCAGCCGGGGACCACGGTCGTTCATATAAGTGAAAATCGCATCACTTGACTTACCAACGTCAACCTTCCACCAAGGCGTGCGTTTCTTAAACCACAGAGTCGCTACGCGGCGACGCGCAGAGATTTTCGCAAGTTGGCGCCTGACGCCACCCCCCTTATTACCCAAGCTTTTCGGAGCCAACAGCCAGGTCTTTTCACCCTCCCGGGCAAGTTGCAGCAACTTCGCCCTGTCGATGGTGAGACCTGGAATATGCCAAGCCCGCGACACCATCGGCTGAAGATCGGATTTCCGGATCTTCAGTGTCTTGCGCTGTTCCTCATTTATTAGGAAGACGCTGTTGCACCCAGTGACGGCGCCGATGCTCAGCAACGCAATGGATCCGAGCGGGGTGCACTGATCGGCCAATTGCCCGTAAGCCACAGCCGATATCGGCAAAAGCCCAGCAGGGATTCCGTCTGCCGACCAGCGGGTCGGTTCAGGCAAGTGCGATGCCCCTTGATCGAACCCATCAGCGAGAAGGAGCGCGCCGCGCTCATCGGCTCCATTGACCCAAAGCGGGCGGTCCACAATTTCGCGAATTTCTACCTGCGCAAAGCGGCAACACAGCCTCTGGAGAGCAGCGCGCCCATAGTCGCTGAAGAGCGCAGACGCAGGGATCACTGAAGCTAGCCTTCCTCCCAAGCGGAGAAATTCCATTGCGTGAAAAAGGAAATGAACCCACAGACCCGCTGCACCAACGATATCGAAGCGCTTCCGAAGAACTGATCGCCTCGGCGCATCGAGATTATGATTTCTCGTGAATGGCGGATTTGCAAGGACTCCGTCGAAAAGCCCTGTGCTTGCGGGATCGAGTTGAAGAAAATCAACAGACCTCGCTTCGGACCGAGCTCCTAGCCGCGAACCGATCGCCTCTATGACCGCTGGATTAATATCACATACGGTGAAACGAACGCTTGGATATTCGTGCACACGCTGTGCTTGCCGACAGGCAGCATCGATTAGCGCGCCTTCTCCCACACTTGGCTCGAGAATACGTTCAGTACCCGTGCGGACCAGCCACTGAGCAAGCGCATCGGCAAGCGTAGCCGGTGTATAGTAAGCGCTGAGGCTTTTCGCTGATGAATCACGATTGGCAGGTAATGACATGCGCGATGACTAACATCACTTCAAAACATTGTCTCGAGGGATTTGCGTTGCGAGTCTCGTTGGCCGAATTGCACATCAGCTGCTTGCTGCAATGAGTTCGTCGGATCATAGCATCGACTGGCTGACTAGCGGCCCCCACCAGTCAGGTCTTTGCCCCCTCACGCCCCCAGCGTCGGCTCCGTGTTCACCTCCAGTGCCTCTTCCGCCTCATCCTCCTCGCCCAGCACCTCGCCATGCACACCGAGCGCGCGGCCGATCCAGATCGGGTCGATCAGGTGGTCGCGCTTGGGGTTGGTGGTGTTGGGGTGGATGAGGATGCTCAGGCCGCCATGGTTCAGCATCAGCCAGGGAACCAGCGTGGCGAAGATCCCGGTGGCGAAGGAGACCTGGTACATGGCCTCAGCGTGCGGGCCGACCGGCTCGTCGCGCCAGTTGCCGAGCCGCACGCGAAAACGCTCGCCGATGCGCTGGCGCAGCCATTCGGCTTGCCGCCGCTGCGCCGCATCGCCATAGTAGATGTGGGCGTGGTAGCTGGCGATCTCCGCAAGCGGTCTTGGATCATGTGGCGTGTCGTCGGTCATCGCGCTGCTCCCCTCCCCGGTGGTTCCGGTCTGTCGTGTGGAACTCTAGGCGGTTCTTCGTTGCCTGGAAACGGCGAGCCGCTCTACAGACTGTTTAGCATCGGCGTGTTTGGCGCGTGATCGCAGACGCCGGCGCCGCCCCCGCTCCGTCTCGGCGCTGCGCGCCGAGCCACCTCTCCCCCCACTTTGTCTACGCCATGCACACATCTTCTGTGACTGGCGCGACTGATCAGGCCGAGGCTTGATTGCCACGTGGTTCCCCCAATCCGTCGCTGCTTCGCAGCGCCACCTTTCCCCCTCCGGAGGGAAAGGAAGGGAGCCTTGCTGGACGGGCGTTGACGGCAAAACCCCGTCGATCGGGGGAGAGGTGGCTCGGCGAAGCCGAGACGGAGTGGGGGTCGACCAGTGCTGCATAAGACAATGCATGCGCCAAGCTGCCATACACGCTATCGCCAAAGGCCAGCCGCGTGGAACGTGTGCATGCCGTAGCCCATTTCATGGGGGCGAGGAACGCTAACCGCCAAGGCCGCGGCCTCGGCCGGCCTTCTTGCCGCTCAGCCGCTCGACCGCGTCGACGATCAGGTCGCAGAATTTTTGATGGTCGAGCTTCATCGCCACGCTGTGGCGGAAGTTCACCTGCTCGCTCGCCGTGCCGCCGAAATGGCGCATGCCGCCCATCTTCTCGAAATTGCAGACTGTCATGCCCCTGGTCCAGCGTCCGGCGGTCTCGACGCGGATGTCGGCCTTCTGCGTGGTGAAGACGCTTGCGTCGATCATGGCCGCCACGCAGCAGGCGTCGTGGACGGCGGGATATTCGATCTGCAGGAGGCCGCCATGCGTGGTGGCGATGAATTCCCAGATATCGAGGATGAACTTGGCGATCGAGCCGCCGACGGCGCGCACCCTGTCCTGCAGCTCAGGGATGGCCAAAGCCTGGTGCGTGAGGTCCAGCCCCACCATGGTGACGTCCCAGTCGGCGCGGAACACGACGTCCGCGGCCTCCGGGTCGGCGTAGACGTTGAACTCGGCCGCGGGCGTGATGTTGCCGCGCGTGAAGCTGCCGCCCATCGCCACCACCTTCTTCACCCGGCCGACGATGCGCGGGTCCTTGCGGGCCGCGAGCGCGATGTTGGTGTAGGGACCGACCGGCACCAGCGTGACGGTGTTCGGCTCATGCGCCATAACCGTGTCGATGATGAAGTCGACGGCATGCCGCCTGTCGAGATCGAACGAGGCCGGCGGCAGCTCGGGGCCGTCGAGCCCGGTCTCGCCATGGATCTCGATCGCCAGCACCTGATCGCCGACCAAAGGGCCGGGCGAGCCCTTCGCCACCGGCACCTCGATGCCATAGGCCGTGCAGGTGGCCAGCGCGTTGCGCGTGGTGTTCTCGACATTGTGGTTGCCCGAAACCGTGGTGATGCCGAGAAGGTCGATGTTCGGGTTGCCGGCCGCAAGCAGGATGGCGATGGCGTCGTCGTGCCCCGGGTCGCAGTCCAGGATGATCTTTTCCATGGTTCCTCCCTGCGGCGATTACAGACTGGGGGGTGTTGCGGCGTCAAGGTTCGTCGGTTGGCACAAAGGCGGGTGCAACATCGCGGATGCCGGCGCTGCCCCCCGCTGGCGATTACGCGCCACGTTAGAGTGCCCCTACCCCTTGCTGCCATTCCCGCCGCTGCCCCACAGTGCGCGCTGCAGCAGGCCCCGCGCGCGCTTCTTCGGCGCGAGCTCGACGTCGCTGACCAGCCGCGCCCCGTCCTGGCGCCGTTCCAGCGTGATCTTTCGCGTGTGGAAGGCTTCCAGCTCGGCGCGATGCGCGACGCTGATGATGGTGACCTGGGGCAGTTCCTTGATCACCGTCCGCATCATCTTGTCCTGGCTCTTCTCGTCCAGCGCCGAGGTCGCTTCGTCGAGCACCACGATATCCGGCGCGTGCAGCAGCAGGCGGGCGAAGGCCAGGCGTTGCTTCTCGCCGCCCGACAGCGTCTGGTCCCAGGGCGCCTCTTCCTCCAGCCGGTCCTTCAAATAGGAGAGGCCGACCTTGTCGAGGGCAGCGTCGATCTCTTTCGTCTTCCAGTTGTCGGCGGCGGCGGGATAGGCGGTGGCGCGGCGCAGCGTGCCGGACGGGATGTAGGGACGCTGCGGCAGCATGAACAGCCGCTTGCCGGGGTGGAAATCGACGCTGCCGCTGCCCCAGGGCCAGAGACCCGCGATGGCGCGCACCAGCGTCGACTTGCCCGAACCGGATTCGCCCGAGACCAGCACGCGCTCGCCGGGCTCGATCATCACCTCGGTTTCCTTGACCACGGCGGTGCCGTCGTCGAGCGTCACGGAAAGATCGTTGAGGCTGAGCATCGCCCCGTCTTCGGTCTCGCCGCGCTGGATGCGGCCGAGCTTGTCGTTCTCTTCGGCGCGCTCCAGCCCGTCCAGCGACATCATCAGCGAGGCGATGCGGTGGGCCGACGCGTTCCAGTCGGCCAGGCGCGGATAATTGTCGACCAGCCAGCCGAAGGCGCCCTGCACGATGGCGAAGGCGGAGGCCGCCTGCATCACCTGGCCCAGCGACATCGAGCCGTCGAGGAATTTCGGCGCGCACAGAAGCACCGGCACCACCGGCGCGAACAGGCTGGAGCCTTGCGAGACCAGTGCCGTGCGCATGTGCTGGCCGGTGAGCCGCGCCCAGCGGCCGAGCACGCCGGCGAAGGTGCGGTCGATGCCGGCGTTCTCCTCCTCCTCGCCGCCGAGCAGCGCGATGCTCTCGCCGTTTTCGCGCACGCGCGTCAGCACGTAGCGGAACTCGGCCTCGGCCTGGTTCTTGTCCTCGGAAAGCTGGACGAAGCGGCGGCCGATGGCGAACATCGAGGTCGAGGTGATCGCCGCGTAGATGACCGCGGTGACGACGAGGAAGCCGGGCACGGTGATGGTGGAGCCACCCAGCGTAAAACTCAGCGCGCCGCCGATCGTCCACAGCACCACGATGAAGGTCGAGGCCGACAGGAAGGCGTTGAGGACGCCGGCGATGAAATCGACCGGCGATTCGGTGGCGATGCGCAGGTCCTCGGTCAGGCGGGCCTCGGGGTTGGCATGGTCGCCCTTGACGAGGTTGAGCTGGTAGTAGCGGCCGCTGGCCAGCCAGCGCTGGATGACGGCCGTGGTCAGCCAGGAGCGCCAGCGCCGCTGCATGGTCATGCGCAGGTAGACTTGCGCGACCACCAGGCTGATGCTGCCGGCGACCAGCGGCAGGAAGATGCCGCTCAGCCAATAGACGGTGTGGGCGTCGCGCTGCTCGATGGCGTCGAAGATTGCGCGGTTCCAGCGATTGATGCCGTACTGGAACCCGACATTGACGCAGATCAGCGTGAGCAGCCCGATCGTCAGGGGCCAGGCGAGCCTGTCGCCGTGCAAACCCCAATAGCCGCGACCGCTGATCCAGAAGCGCCGCAAAAGGTATTTCTTGCGCGCCCGCTCGGCTTCCTCCGGCGAAAGCGCGGGACCCGGCTCGGCGGCCTCCGGCGGCGGCGACCCGGCATGGCCGATGGCTTCCGGTGCTGCTTCGGCGGGCGCCTTTTGCCCAGGCGCCTTGGGCGGGGCTTCGCTTGGCTTGGGCGGCTTCTCCTGCCGCGCCTTCGGCTTCCCTACCCGCTTCTGCGGGCGCGATTGGCGGACCCCACGCGGAGTGGCGGCGCCTGCAGGCGCCGGTTTGACTTTGGCCTTGGGCATCGCGCGACAACGGCCCAAAAATCAAAAGGTTTCATGCGGGCCGCCCAGGCCAATCGCCGGGGGCGCTCCCCTCTCCGTCTCGGCTTCGCCGAACCACCCCGCCTTTGGCGGGGGCGAGGAACCGCATGCATTGTCTAATGTAGCGCTGGTCGACCCCCACTCCGTCTCGGCTTCGCCGAGCCACCTCTCCCCCGATCGACCGGGTAGAGGAAAGGCGCCAAGCTTTTTTGCCGTCAACGCCCGTCCAGCAACGCTCCCTTCCTTTCCCTCCGGAGGGGGGAAAGGTGGCGCTGCGAAGCAGCGACGGATTGGGGGAACCACGTGGCAATCAAGCTCAGGTCGATCAGTCACGCCCGTCACACCCTCGGAGCGCTCCGCCGCTCCGAGTGCCGCGCCTCACGGCAACCCTACCCTTTCGAGGCTGCTTGCCTGCTGGGTCACGGGCGAGCGACCCATCACGCGGCGTTGCCGCTGCGAGGATTGCGCAACGGCTCGAAAATAACCTCAGCGGCAGCGGCGTCGAAGGCCAGCGCGTCGCGCATCGGCAGCGCCGCCGAAAACAGATAGCCCTGCGCGATCATGCAGCCCAGCGAGCGCAGGATCATGCGGTCGGCGTCGGTCTCGATGCCCTCGGCCATCACCTCTATCCCAAGTGTCCGGCCAAGGCCGATGACCGCCTCGACGAGCGCCTGGTCTTCGACGGATTTCGCCAGGTCGCGGACGAAATCCTTGTCGATCTTGATCTTGCGGATGCGGCTGTCCTTCAGCGACACCAGGGTCGAGAAGCCGGTGCCGAAATCGTCGAGCACGATCGATATGCCGGCATCCGCCAGGTGCCCGACCTTTTCGTCGACCCGGTCGCGGTCGACCGGCGCCTCTTCGGTGATCTCGATCTCGAGCATCGCGGCGGGCACATTGTTCGCCCGCAGGCCGGTAAGGATCATGTCGTCGACATTGCCGGCCTCGAGCTCGCGTGGCGAAAGGTTCATCGCGACCCGAACATCGCCGCGCCCCTGCTTCACGAGTTCACCGATCATGGCGCAGCAGTTGAGGAACACCGTCTCGGTAAGAAGCGAAAGCAGGCCGGTTTCGCGCGCGGCGGTGACGATCTCGGGCGGCGAGATGGCGCCATGGACGTCATGATGCCAGCGCAGCAGCGCCTCGAAGCCGACGACCGCGCTGCTGTCGAGCCGCACCAGCGGCTGGAACCAGGAGCAGAGCCGGCCTGCCTCGATCGCGCCGCGCAGGTCGCGCTCGATGCGGTTCTTGCGTTCCAGCGCGGCGTCGAGCCCCGCGTCGAACAGGCAATATTCGTTCCTGCCGCCGCGCTTGGCCGCGTAGAGCGCGAAATCGGCCTTGAGCAGCATTTCCGTCAGACGCGGCTTTTCCGCCTGATAGATGCCGATCGAGGCGCCGACGCGCACCGAATTCAGCTCCGGATCCGGATTGGCGATGGCCGCGATGATGGCCGACGCAAGCTCGCCGGCCTGCTTGGGACACCTGTCGGCGGAGAAAAGCAGCACGAACTCGTCGCCGCCGATGCGCGCGATCGTAGCGCCCCGCGGGGCGTGGTCCTCGATCCGGCGCGCCACCTTGACCAAAAGGTCGTCGCCAATGTTGTGGCCATAGGTGTCGTTGACGGATTTGAAGCCGTCGAGGTCGATCAGCATGGCGACGAACGGGCCGTCGGAAAGCCCGAGCTTGGCGATCGCCTGCTCCAGCCCGTAGCGGTTGAGAAGGTTGGTCAGCGGGTCCCGCCTGGAATTGCGCTCCATCTCGGCGGCGAATTCGCGCGCCTCGTATTTGAGGCGGCTGGTCTCGCGGAAACGGGACTGTCCGAGCAGCGCGCTCCTGATCATGCCGCCGAGAAAAAGCAGGATCGTGAAGGCGAGCACGCCATTTTCGACGCCGCCTTTCGCGAACACGCAGCCGGCGGCGGTGAGAAGCGGCAGCACGATGAAGTTGATCGAAGCCGGCACGTAGGAGGTCCCATAAGTGACCGAACCGGCCGAGGTGCCGGCAAGCACAATCAGATAGAGCGGCGCCTGCGGCGTGGTGTATCCGTCGCTGAGCAGCGCCAGGAAAGACCAGGCGACGCCCGAGGCCAGCGCCAGCAGGCCATAGAGGGAAAGCCGCGCACCCACCGCCTCCGGCCTGTCGTCGGCAGCATCCGACTGAACAGCGGCAAGCACCACACGCGCGCCATTGATCAAGGCGATCGCGATAAACCACAGCACCGCGGCAAGGCCGCCGCCCGACAAGAGCTGCACCGCCAGGATCAGGGCCGAGAGCACCGTGCCTATGGGCATCGAGATGAAGACGCACTTGCTCAGATCCGCAAGCTGGTCGCGCAGGATGCCTGCTTCCACGGCTTCGCTGCGTCCCTCGGAGGAGAGACCTGCAACCAGCCGCTCATCATGCCCTGTCATAGCCATAGTGGTTAGGCGAGCGGAATGAAAATCGTGTTAAGGATTTCAGCGGTTTACGGTGCATTTCTCGATCAGGGGCCGGCGCGGCAGCCGGAAAGCCCGGGCGCCGCCAGGCGTCCGGGCTGTTCGCAAGGATAAAGCGGTTTCAGTTTTTCGCGGCGGCGGCCTTTTCGATAAGGTCGGCGACGGCCTTGGGGTTGGAGACGTAGACGGCGTGGCTGCCGGCCACTTCCACCGTCGTCGCCTTGGCGCGGCTGGCCATCTGGCGCTGCGCCGGCGGCGGGATCATGTGGTCGTCGGTGGCGACGAGGTACCATGACGGCTTCACCTTCCAGGCCGGCTGGGTGACCTTGCCTTCGAGCGCCGCCACACCCCACGGAACCTGCGAGTCGGCCATGAAGGACGCGAGTTCGGGCTTGACGTCGGCGGCGAAGGAGGCGGCGAACTTCGCCTTGTCCAGCATCAGGAAGCCGTCGACGGGCGGCAGGATCGGGGGCACCGGAGCGCCAGCAGGCGGGTTGGCGATCAGCGAGGAGACCGACTCGCCGGCGTCCGGCGCGAAGGCGGCGATATAGACGACGCTCTTCACCTTGGGATCGGTGCCGGCTTCCGACACCACGACGCCGCCATAGGAATGGCCGACCAGGATGACGTCGCCCTTGGCGGCGGCGATGGCGCGCCTGGTGACGGTGACGTCGTCGGCCAAGGAGGTGGTCGGGTTCTGGACGATGGTGACGTCGTAGCCGTCCTTCTTCAACTGCTGGTAGACGCCGTCCCAGCCCGAGCCGTCGACGAAGCCGCCATGGACGAGGACGACGGATTTCGCTGGCTCGGCCTTGGCCGCGAAGGTTGCCGATGCGGTTGCGCCGAGAGCGAGCGCGGCGGAAGCGATGATTGCTGCGGTGGTCGACATTTTGAGTTCTCCTGTTTCAAAGTTGTTTGCGTTGCTTGCAAGAGGACTATGCGACGGCGCGGCCGGGCTCGCTTTCAGGCGGCCTTCAGGACTTCTTGATTTTCCCTTGAGATCGCTTTGATTTTGCGTGCCCGACGCGATTAGAGTGTCCCCATATTCACGGCGCGGCCCGGAGCAATTGATTTTGGCGTATTATTTCGAGGACTTTGCACTGGACGGCGACCGGCGCGAATTGCGCCGCGGCAGCGACCTGATCGCCGTCGAGCCGCAAGTGTTCGATCTTCTGCAATATCTGATCCGCAACCGCGACCGGGTGGTGAGCAAGGACGACCTGGTCGACGCCGTGTGGCAGGGCCGCATCGTTTCCGACGCGACTTTGGCCAGCCGCGTCAACGCTGCCCGCAATGCCCTCCAGGACAGCGGCGAGCAGCAGCGGCTCGTCCGAACCATCCTGCGCCGCGGCTTTCGCTTCGTCGGCAGCGTGCGCGAGGAAGGCGGGGCGCAGCCGCTCCCTTCGGTAGAGGAGCCGCCCTGCCCCGAGCCTTCCGCCCGCCCGTCGATCGCCGTGCTGCCCTTCCAGAACATGAGCGGCGATCCGGAACAGGATTATTTCGCCGACGGCATGGTCGAGGACATCATCACCGGTCTGTCGCGTATCCGCTGGCTGTTCGTCATCGCGCGGAATTCGAGCTTCACCTACAAGGGCCGCGCTGTGGACGTGAAGCAGGTCGGGCGCGAGCTCGGCGTGCTTTATGTGCTGGAAGGGTCGGTGCGCAAGGTGGGCAACCGCGTGCGCATCACCGGACAGCTCATCGATGCCGAGGACGGCAGCCATCTGTGGGCCGAGCGATACGATCGCGACCTCACCGACGTGTTCGCGCTGCAGGACGAGATCACCATCTCCGTGGTGGCGGCGATCGAGCCCAACCTGCGCCGGGCCGAGATCGAACGCGTCAAGCGCCAGCGGCCCAACAGTCTCGATGCCTACGACCTTCTGCTACGGGCGCTCCCCGCCGTCTACACTTTCATGCCGCAAGGTGCGGCCAAGGGCCTGCCGCTGCTCGACCAGGCTCTGGCCATCGAGCCGACCTACGCACTCGCCCACGGCTTTGCCGCGTGGGCACACCAGACCCTGTTCATCCGCGGCGGTCTCAAAGCAGAGCATCGCGACAGGGCGGCCCGCCACGCTCATGCGGCGATCGAACATGGGTCGGGCGACGCCATGGCGCTGGCCTTGGCCGGCTTCACCATCGGTCTGGTCGAGCATGACCGCAGGCTTGCCGACGAGGCGTTTGCCGCGGCGCTTTTGCTCAGCGCCTCCTGCGCCTTCGTCTATGCCTTCGGCTGCGTGCCGGTGGCCTATGGCGGCGATGCGGCACGCGCCATCGCCTGGTGCGAGCAGGCGATGCGGCTCTCGCCGCTCGACGCCATGAGCTGCGTGCCGCAAGGCATTATCGGCTTCGGCAATTTTCTGTCTGGCCGGCATGAACAAGCCATCATTGCCGGCCGCCGCGCGGTAGAGATGACCCCGGGCTTCAGCATCCTGCATGGCTGGCTAGCGGCGCCGCTGGCCAGGGTCGGGCGGATCGAGGAGGCAAAGGCCTCCGCCAGGCGGCTGATGGCGCTCGATACGCATTTCACGATCAGCGGCTGGACGGCGGCCGTCGGGATTGCGCCTGGGATTATCGATGAGGTGACCGACGCGCTGCGGCTCGCGGGGCTGCCGGAATAAACGGTGGAGCATGGACACTCTTGGCCCGACCGAGCTCAGGCTGATGCAGGGCCTCGCCCAGGACGTGACGGCGCTGTGGCCGGAACTGCTTAACGGCGATGCGACAATCGGCGAATTGGCCTGGGTCTGGGCCAAGGATTTCGATGCGCTCAGCCCCTTCTGGCGGCATCGGCTGTGGTTCGTGGATGGGCGGCTGGCGGCATGGGGATGGGCCTGCCTGCCCCATCGGGTGCCGCCCGGCGGCGGCACGGTGCACGAGGTCGAGACCGCCAATCTGATCTGGCAGACGCATCCGCACCGCGCCGCGCTGCTCGGTGAAATCCTAGACTGGTACGATGAGGTCGCCGGCGATGTCGACCAGCTGCTGACGGTGCAATCCGCCGACATCGAGGCGCAGCGGATTGTCGCCGCACATGGCTATGCCTTCGATGCGGAAGCCGGCGCGGATGACGTATCCTGGGTGCAGTTCAACACGCGGGAATTGACCGATGTGCCCGATCCAGCGCTGCCCGAAGGCTTCCGGTTCCTGAACGCGAACGACGTGCCGCCGACCGACGCGGTAGAGGCGCATCGCCGGGCCTGGCACGCGTCGCGTTTCAGCGAGGCGGCGTTCGAGCGCGTACGGCGGACCTGGCCGTACCGGGGCAACCTGCATGTGCTCATTGCCGCGCCCGACGGCACGCTGGCCGCCACCGCGATCATCTGGCTGGACGAGACGATGCGGACCGCCGAATTCGAACCGGTCGGCACGCATTGCGATTTTCGCCGACGCGGACTGGGCACCGCCTTGCAATTGCACGGCATGCGGCTGGCGAAAGCCGCGGGCGCCACGCGCATGTTGGTCGCCTGCCGCGGCGCCCCGGCTGATCCGGCCGCCCGGTATATGCATTACGGCGTCGGCTTTCGCCCGATCAGCCGCGACCTGCCGCAGGTGAAGGTGGTCAGATAGCGGCATTGATTTTGCGAAGGCCGATGGACCATCGGAATTGATCGACATGGCACGGCGCGGGAAAAACCCTATCGTGTTTGTGTGACCGGCAAGCCAATCGGAGCCCCAACCCATGACCCTCACCAATCGAGACATCGTCGAGCTGACCGAATGGCGACGCAAGCTGCACCGCCAGCCGGAAATCTCGAACGAGGAGGAGAAGACGGCGAGCGAGGTCGTCGCCTTCCTCGCCGATACGGGGCCGGACAAGGTGCTGACAGGGCTCGGCGGCCATGGCGTGGCGGCGGTCTATGACAGCGGACATGCCGGGCCGACGGTGCTGTTCCGATCGGAGCTCGACGCGCTGCCGATCGAGGAGCTTTCGGGCGTCGCGCATGCCTCGCAGGTGCCAGGCAAGTCGCATATGTGCGGCCATGACGGGCACACCGCGATCCTGGCGGCGCTCGGCCGTCAGTTCGGGCGCGAAAGGCCGGCACGCGGCCGCGTCGTCTTGATGTTCCAGCCGGCCGAGGAAACCGGCAACGGCGCGGCCGGCGTTGTCGCCGATCCGCGCTTCGGCGAGATTCAGCCTGATTTTGCGTTTTCGCTGCACAACCTGCCGGGCGTGCCGTTCGGCGAGGCGCGGCTGAAGGCCGGCACCGTCAACTGCGCCTCGCGTGGCATGCGCATCGTGCTCGAGGGCAAGACCGCGCATTCCTCGATGCCGGAAACCGGCACCTCGCCGATGCCGGCGGTGAGCGAGCTGATGCCGGCGCTTCCAGCGCTCGGGCGCGGGACCTTCACTGATGAGGATTTCGGCATGGTGACCGTCACCCATTGCGTGATGGGCGAAGCCGTGTTCGGCATCGCGCCCGGCTATGCGGAAGTGTGGGCGACGCTGCGCACCCGCCGCGACGAGCGCATGGCCGAACAGGTCGCCGCCGCGGAAGCGCTTGCGGCAAAAATCGCCGCCAGGCACGGCCTTGCCGTGCGCTTCGACTATCACGAAATCTTCGTCGCCAGCGTCAACGCGCCGGACGCGGTGGAGCATCTCAACCGCGCGCTCGACGAGGAAGGCGTTTTACGCAGCGAAGAGACGCTGCCGATGCGCGCCTCGGAGGATTTCGGCATTTTCGGCCACAATGCCAGGTCGGCGATGTTCTTCCTCGGCGCCGGCGAGCGAACCCCCTCGCTGCACAATCCCGACTATGATTTCCCCGACGATCTCATCCCGATCGGCTCGCGCATCTTCATGCGCACGGCGCGCAATCTTTTGGGTTGAGCGGCGCGCCAAAGATGGCCTGCCCGATCGACGTCAATCACCATGCCATTTAGTGCTGGCTCCGCCGCCGACTTCTTCGCCCGCGACGCGGTTGTCGTGGCACGCGCGCTGATCGGCGCGAGGCTCGAGCTCAGTGGCGTCGGCGGCATCGTCGTCGAAACCGAGGCGTACCGGCCCGACGACCCGGCCTCGCACAGCTTTCGCGGCCGCACGCCGCGCAACGCGCCGATGTATGGCGTGCCCGGCACCGCTTACGTGTACCGCTCCTACGGACTGCATTGGTGCCTGAACGCGGTGTGCCTGCCGGGCAGCGCGGTGCTGATCCGCGCCATCCAGCCACAATCCGGTATCGCCGCCATGCGCGCGCGGCGCGGAATGGATGACGAGCGGCTGCTCTGCTCAGGCCCCGGCAAGCTTTGCCAGGCGCTGGGCATCGACGGCTCGCACAACCGGCTGCCGCTGACCGCGCCACCTTTCGAATTCGCCCGTTCCGAAGCCGACCCGGCCGCGATCCTTGCCGGTCGCCGGATCGGCCTGACCAAAGGCGTGGAAGCCGAGTGGCGCTTTGGCCTCGGCGGATCGGCCTATCTCAGCCGCAGGTTCTAAACTTCACTGCTGTCGAAAATGAACATCTGAACGCCCGACTCGTCAGATGCGTAAAGCCGGCGATCAGCGCCCGCCGCTTTTCCTTCCGGGCTCGCGAAACCCTTCTTCATGGCGTCGAGATCGTCGAAATGCAGCATCCCGATCAGGTAGACGTCGGGTGGTCCGGCCAGCACCGTGATAGGCCCGCGGCTGACCTCGTATTTCCTGAGACCCGGAATTTTCTTGGCAAGCGGTATGTGCGTCTCGAAATAATGCTTGTCGAACGCCTGCGCGTCCGCCGGCTGCTTGTAGATGACGATCATTCCAGCCATTGCGGTTCTCCTTTTTGCGGTGGACGAACAAAGGACGAAATGGCGGGTGGAAATGGAACGGGGCGTTGAAAAAGAATCCGGGAACCGGGCTCGAAGTGCGACGATGCGGCCCTCGGTCCTTCCATCCGCTTTCGAGCCGTCTCGCTTGTGCGAAGACGCGTTCCGTGTAGTCTTCGCCCTAAATTAGCAGAGACTCAAACGATGAGAATTGCGGTGATCGTCGCGCTGAGCGCGGCAGCGGCTGGGTGCGTATCCTCCCCAG
Organism: Mesorhizobium sp. B3-1-8; assembly: GCF_006439495.1. Classification (NCBI taxonomy): domain Bacteria; kingdom Pseudomonadati; phylum Pseudomonadota; class Alphaproteobacteria; order Hyphomicrobiales; family Phyllobacteriaceae; genus Mesorhizobium; species Mesorhizobium sp. B3-1-8. The sequence continues at coordinate 64,427 of NZ_VFTK01000002.1, read as the reverse complement.
TCGACTATGGCGCCTCGCTTCCCCAGCAGGATCCGAAATGGGCGTCGCCGGAATGCCAGCAGGCCCGCACGGCGGCCTCGGATTACGCCACCCGCGAGAAGCAGAACCCCGGCTGGGGCTTCGGCGTGCTGGTTGGCCCCTACAGCATGGGGCTCGTCGCGGCCGCCAAGGAGCACGAGCAGCAGCAGCGACGGCTGCTCGCCCGCCAGATACACCTGCAGTGCTCGAGCCAGCCGCTGCCGAAGGAACTGGATGTCGATCCGTCGACCTACGCGCCGAAGAAGACGCATTATCCGTAGGCGGTGGGCCGCGGCCCGGTTTCTACCGCGGCCGCTCCGCCGCGCCCTCCCCGTCGAACGCGTAGGTGAGAATCGCCACGCCCGTCGCGGTCGATACCAGGTCCGACAGCTTCAGCGCCGACGGCGCCTGCCCCGGCTCAAAAAGGCGCGAGCCTTCCCCCAGCACCAGCGGGTGGACCATCAGCACCAGTTCATCGATCAGCCCGTGCCGCATCAGCGCGCGCAGCAGCTTGCCGCTGCCGAACATGACCAGCGTCTTGTCGTGGCCTTGCTTAAGCGCGCGCACGGCCTCCCCGGCATCGCCGGCAAGCAGCGTCGAATTCTCCCAGCGCGGTTCGTAGCCGGCGTCATGCGAGGCGACGAATTTCTGCGCGCCCGTCAGCGCCCTGGTCATCGGATTGGCTGGCTGGCGGACAGCCCAGGCTTCGTAAAGATCCTCATAGGTCGTCCGGCCGGCGAGCAGCGACCAGCCGCCGGCCATGGCGCGTCCGATGACCTCCTGCATCTGCGGGTCGCTGCCCGCAATGCCCCAGCCGCCATGCGCAAAACCGTTGCGCGTGTCTTCATCGGCGCGCGCCGGCGCCTGGAAGACACCGTCCAGCGTCAGATGCTCGATGGCGACGATCCTTGCCATTTCAGCCTTCGCTCCATGCTTTCAGCAGCGGCCCGTCGCCGCCATGGACCGGATCCTTGTCCGGCCGGCCGACAGCCGGGATGGTGCGCAGCGCCTCGGCGTGCTGCTCGGCGCTCCGGCACAGATCATATGTGCCGAAAGGCGGATAGGCACCGACCACCAGAAGGTCGGCCGAGGCGGACAGGCGCTGATGGCCTGTGCCGGCCGGCAGCAGCGCCACGTCGCCCGCCTTGACCTTGAGCACCTTGCCCTTATCGCCGCCGAAGCGGACCTCGGCGGCGCCGCGCGCGATGCCCAGCACCTCGTGGATGCGCGAATGATAGTGGACGAAGCCGTAGATGCCGTCTCGCCAGCTGTCGCCCCAGCCATTGGCGCCGAAAATACCCTCAAAGACGGCCGCCGGATCGACGTCGTCCGGCAGTTGCACCGCGCCGGGATAGACGAGCATCGGCCAGCGCGGATGGTTGGGCACCAGCCCGTCATCGGCAAAGTGGAAGGCGAGCGGTTCCTTTTTGTTGACAGATTGTGCCATCCTTGCGGCTTCCTGCATGGTCTTAATCGGACCTAACGGTTTTCCGCGGGTTTTGCTCCGGCCAGTCCGAGGAGGTCACAATGGCGGCGTTTCGTCTTTCGGCAATCGGCCTTTTTGCATCGGCACTTGCCTTTACCGCCGCTGCCGCCGGCAACGCCACGGCGGCGGCTGCGCAGGATCTCCACAAGCTCTGCCGCCAGGTGAAGAACGACGACACGGTCCGCCCCTATTCGCACGCGCTTCACGCCGGCACCGTCAAGGCATTCAAGAAGCTGTTTCCGGAGGCCAAGAGCGCGCCGCAGGAATCGGAGCTTGCGACGCAAGCCAACTATCGCTGCATGAACGGCAAGCTGCTGGCCTGCTTCGTCGGCGCCAACCTGCCCTGCGCGAAGATGAACGCCGCGCGCGACAATCCCGGCGCGGACGAGTTCTGCAGGACCAACCCGAATGGCGACGTCGTGCCGGCTTTCGCGACGGGACACGACGCCGTCTATGCCTACAAATGCGCGGCTGGCAAGGCGGTGATCACCGGCCAGCCATGGGTGCTCGACAAGCGCGGCTTTGCCACCAAACTGTGGGCCGAAGTGCCCCTGCACTGACATGCGCGGGTCCTCGGCCCGACTGCCGAGGGCTCGCGGCCACCTGCCGGCGAAACCTAGACCTCGAGCATGACCTTGACGGCGCGGCGCTCGTCCATCGCGCGGTAGCCTTCCGCCACCTCGGCCAGCGGCAGCTTGAGGTCGAAGACCTTGCCGGGCTTGATGCGGCCTTGCAGCACGCGCTCCATCAGGTCGGGCAGGAAGCGGCGCACCGGCGCCGGGCCGCCCAGCATGCGCTTCTGGCCGAAGAACAGGCGCTGGCCGTCGAAGCTCACGCCATGCGGCACGCCGACATAACCGATCGTGCCGCCGGGCCGCGAGCAGGCCAGCGCCTGGTCGAAGGATTCTCCCGTGCCGACGCATTCCAGCACCGAATCCGCGCCGACGCCCCTGGTCAGCTCCTTGATGCGCGCAATGCCTTCCTCACCGCGCTCGGCCACGATGTCGGTGGCGCCGAATTCGCGCGCGAGTTTCTGGCGGCTTGCATGGCGGCTCATGGCGATGATGCGCTCGGCGCCCATCTCCCTGGCCGCGAGCACGCCCATCAGGCCGACCGCGCCATCGCCGACGACGACCACTGTCGATCCTTCGCGCACCTCGGCCGCATCGGCCGCGTACCAGCCGGTCCCGAGCACGTCCGACACCGCCAGCAAGTCAGGGATAAGCTCGGCCGGCGGAACCTCGGAAGTCGCCACCAGCGTCCCGTCGGCCAGCGGCACGCGGGCGTAAGGCGCCTGGGCGCCGCTCATGAACTCGCGCTGCTCGCAGGAGGACTGGAAGCCGAAGCGGCAATGCGGGCAGGTGTTGTCGGAGAGGCAGAAGGAGCCGACGACGAACTGGCCGGGACGGACATTGCGCACCTCGCTGCCCACCTCGACCACGATGCCGCAATACTCATGACCCATGTGCTGCGGGCCGTCGACCGGCTGCAGCCCGCGATAGGGCCACAGGTCCGAGCCGCAGATGCAACTGGCCGAGAGCTTGATGATGGCGTCCGTCGGGCGCACGATTTTCGGATCGGCGACTTCCTCGCAGCGGATGTCGCCGGGCTTGTGAAGAACGGTTGCGAGCACTTGCTTTCCTTTCGTTCAATCAGACAGGGTCGGGCAGGAAGCTCAGGCGCCGTAATCGGCGTCGCTGACGTGTTCCAGCCAGTCGACGACCTTGCCGTCCTTGACCTCCTGGAGGGCGATGTGGGTCATGGCGGTTGCGGGGGACGCGCCGTGCCAGTGTTTTTCGCCAGGCGCGAACCAGACGACGTCACCCGGCCGGATCTCCTCGACCGGGCCGCCCTCGCGCTGCACGCGGCCGAGGCCGGAAACGACGATCAGCGTCTGTCCGAGCGGATGCGTGTGCCAGGCGGTGCGGGCGCCGGGCTCGAAAGTGACCTGCGCGCCTTGCACCCGCTCGGCGTCGAAGGGATTGAAAAGCGGATCGATCCGCACCGTGCCGGTGAACCAACTTGCCGGACCCTTGCCGGAAGGCCGCGTGCCTGCGCGAAGAATGTCCATGGTAATCTCCTTTACGTCGTCAAATGCGTTCGATGTGAAGAGGGAAAGCGCCGCGACCGTGCAAGGCCTCCTGGCCCTCGTCGAAGCGGCCGAGCCTGATCAGCCCGGGATGGCGATAATCGGCGTAAAACATCGCCAGATTGCCCCAGGGCATGAAATAGCAAAGATCGTAGGGCTGCTCGTTGCCGAATGGACCGCTGCCCTCCTCGGTCAGCTTGCGCGGCAGGTAAGCGATCTTCTCATTGTGCGCGTAGTCCTCGATCTTGAGATCCAGCGGCAGCATCGGGAAGAAGTCCCGCGCAGAAGGATTGTCGTGGAGCGTGGCGGTCATGGTCCGGCCATCGAACGTCATCCTGATCCTCATGTCGGTCGGCTCCTGGTTGGCCGGGTCCCTGCCGTGTTGGCTGTTGGCCGGCCGCGGCACGACCACGGTTGCAAGCGCGGCGCAGAGCAGCGTTCGCCGGCTGACCGGTTGTCGCGTCATCGATGGCTGCTCCCGCGCGCTGTCGCCGCGGCGGCAAGCAGCGCCGAACCGAGAAGCAGCACGGCGCCGAGCGCGAAGGGGCTCCACCAGCCGGCGGCATCGAACAGCAGCCCGCCAGCGAAGGCGCCGAAGGTGATGGCGAACTGGATCAGCGCGACCTGCAGCCCGCCGCCCGCCTCGAGATCGTGCGGGATCACCCGGGTCATCCAGGTGTTCCAGGCGACGGGAATCGGCGTGGTGAACAGGCCCCAGGCGATCAGCAGGGCGGCGGTCGCGATGGCGAACGGACCGAGCGCGATCAACAACAACGCGATGAGCGCCAGAACCGTCGGCAAGCCGACCAGCACGGCCGCGAGATGCGAGCGGAGCAGGAGCCCGACCGCCGACGTGCCGACCAGGCCCGCAAGCCCCAGCCCAAGCAGCACCAGCGACAGCGTATTCACCTCGAGGCCGGTGACGTTTTCGAGGAAGGGGCGCAGATAGGTGGAGAGCGCAAACTGGCCCATGAAGGCGAGCGTGGTGGCCGCCATGCCGATGGCGAAGACGCGATTGCCGAGCAGGCCCAGCATTTTGCCGACCGAAGCCTGCTCACCCGCGGGCATTTTCGGCAGGACGGCAAGCTGCCAGACAATCGCGAGGAGGCCGATCGGAACGACGATGAAGAAGGCGCCGCGCCAGCCGATCAGGCCGCCGAGAAAACTTCCGAGCGGCGCCGCGATCACCGAGGCGAAGGCCGTTCCGCCCTGCAGCATGGCGATCGCCCTGGGCAAGTCGGCGCCAGGCACGATGCGGGCCAGGATAGCGGTGGACAAGGACCAGAAGCCGCCAATCGACACGCCGATCAGGGCCCGGCCGAGCATGAAGACGAGATAGTTCGGCGCGAAGGTGATCGCCAGGCCGGAGACCACGAGGATGGCCGTGTAGAGGACAATGACGGTCCGCCGGTCCAACCGCGACAAGAGCGCATTGCCGAACAGGCTGGCGAGGACCGCGAAGAAGCCGGAGACGGAGATCGCCTGGCCGGCCTGCCCCTCGGAGATGGCTAGCTCATTGGCAATGGGGGTGAGCAGGCTGACCGGCATGAACTCCGACGCCACCAGCACGAAGGTGAGCAGCGACAGACATGTCACCGCTCCCCAGGCGCTGGGCACTTTCCCCACTTGGGCTTTCGCCAATTGGCTGTCGTAGGTCGTATCCATGTGCCGCGGCTCGCCGTCGAGCCCTCCAGTCATTTCGCTGGCGGCTATATAGATCATCGGCACTATCCGGATTAGCCATTGCAATCTGCATGAACTTATCCATTCTTGATATGAATTGACGAGTGGTGGCCACGAACCGCCACAGCTTGAACGAGCGGCCGAGCCGGGATGGTGCCCCATGCAGCGCGAGGATCTGAAGGATTTGCTGTGGTTCCTGACGGTGGCCAGGGAGCGCAGCTTTACCAGGGCGGCGGCCGAGCTCGGGACGTCGCAATCGACGCTCAGCCATACCATCAAGCAATTGGAGGCGCGGCTCGGCGTGCGGCTGCTGACCCGCACGACGCGGAGCGTAGCGCCCACGGAAGCAGGCGAGCGGCTCTACCAGTCGCTCGTCCCGCGGTTCGAAGGCATCGAGTCCGACCTGTCGAGCCTGGTCGCCTTCCGCGACAGGCCCGCTGGCACGGTGCGTATCACGCTGTCGGACCATGCGCTGCGGATGGTTGTCTGGCCGAAGCTGCAGCCGATGCTGCGCGACTATCCCGACCTGCGCGTCGAGCTCTACAGCGACAACGGCATGCGCAACATCGTCGAGGAGCGCTTCGACGCCGGTGTGCGGCTCGGCGAGAACGTCGACAAGGACATGATCGCGGTGCGCATCGGCGCCGACTGGCGGCTGGTGGCGGTGGCTTCGCCGGACTATTTTTCGCGCCGTCCCATCCCGAAAGCACCGCAGGACCTGGTCGCGCATGACTGTATCTGCCTGCGGCAGACGACATTCGGCGGGCTCTATGCATGGGAGTTCGAGAAAAAGGGCCGCGAGCTCAGGGTGCGGGTGGAGGGCCAACTTACCTTCAACACGACCATCCCCATGGTCGACGCCGCGCTGAACGGATACGGCATAGCCTATGTCCCGGAAGACCTCGTCAGCCAGCATGTGGCCGAGGGCCGGCTGAGGCTCGCGCTCGACGACTGGAGCCTGTCCTTTCCAGGCTACCACCTCTATTACCCAAGCCGGCGACAGCTCTCGCCGGCGATGGCGGTGGTCGTCGCGGCGCTTCGGCACCGCGTTTGACGGCAGAACGTCCTGGTCGTTTCCGCCGGCTGGACCAGCCGGACGCCCGGCGCTTGCCCCGGCCCTCCAGATCACTGTCGTCAGCGGCAATTAGCTGTTCGTCGCCGACCGCATATAAGCATTTCCTATTGCAATCTCCGGAAGAAGAAGGTTCATTAAAATTTCCGGGGGAGAATAAAATCGTGCATAGGGGTGTGGTGCGGCTTCTTCCGAAGCCCAAGGTTTCTATATTCATTTGCGGTTGTGGGCATACGGGATCGACCTTGCTCGCCCGGATACTGGCTGCCCATCCGGATGTCTTCGCCATTCGACGCGAGACAAGCGCTTTTGTCTCCAACAGTGGAGCGCGATGGACCAAGCTAAGCCTGGTCTTATTGCAGGCGGCCATTTCACGCCGCAGCGTCTGGGTCGAAAAGACTCCGAACCATATCCACTATACAAGGCAGATCACCGAGACGATCCCGGGCGCGCGCTTTATCGTCGTCACGCGCGACGGCAGGGATGTCGTGGCGTCGCTCGGGCAGCGTTACGAGGGCGATTTCGACAAGGCCTTCCAAAGATGGATCGCCGACAGCAAGGCCTCGATGCTTCGCGTCGAAAAGGGCGAAAGCATCCTATGGCGCTATGAGGACTTCATCGAATCGCCGGCGCTTTCCATCGAACGGCTGTGCCGCTTCATCGGCGTGGCCTTCGATCCGGGCATTCTGAACTATCACGAGCAGCCTGTTGTATGGGGGCGGGAAAAGGTGGTTCGCACGGCGCATTCCGCTCGCCGGCACGCCCAGGTGAACCAGCCGATCACCGATTATAGGGGCGGCTGGCGATCCAGGCTGCCGACGGAAGTAGCTTGCCGTTTCGACGCCGGCGAAGCGCGGGAAATCATGGACTATTTCGGATACGCGCAGGCCGAGCATTCGGCTGATGTCGATCACCAGACCTAAGCGTAGTCGAGGAGCGATCGTTTGATCAGCGCGGGAGCAGCCGCGAGACCTTGAGCCGCGGCGCGAAGAAGCAGCGCAGATAGGGCTGGTTGGTTATGACGTAATGGTTCTCGCAGATATGGTAGCGGCCGTCCGGCGATTCCTGCACGCGCTCTCGCGGGATGCTGAAACCTTCGGGAAGATAGACATAGCCGCCGTCGGCCCTGGATTGCACGGCAGACTCCGGTATGGGGCGGCAATCCGTGCCGCCACAGCATTTGAAGTTCGTTACCGGGTCAACCTTGTTTTCGTACCAGTCATGGGCGTTGGCGCCTGTCGCGGCGCCAATCCACATGGCTGTGACGATGACCCTTCGCATGGCATTCCTCGACGAAGCGGAGGCGCTGCTCATTCAAGCGTCATCTATATTGGCGTTCCGCCGGAAACGCCATTGCCCGGCGAAGGCCTGGAAAGCGACGCCCGGCCTTTGCAGCGGCGATGGATGAGGCCGGATCCTCAGACAGAGGTCCGGCCCTGCCCGCTCACACCAGCCGCTGCCCGCCGTCGATGTGGACGGTCTCGCCGGTCATGAATTCGTTCTGCATCAGATAGAGATAGGCGGGCGCGATGTCGGCGGGTTTGGCGATCTTTCCCGCCGGGATACGCGCGCCCATCTGCTCGAAATAACCTGACTTGGCCTCGCCGACGATCTCGTCCCACATCTCGGTGTCGACCCAGCCGGGCGAGACGATGTTGACGCGGATCGGCGCGAGCTCCAGCGCCAGCGCGCGGGCGAAATAGCTGAAAGAGCCGGCGACCGCCGAGACCACCGAGCCGCCCGGGACCGGCGGGCGGTCCTTGTTGATGCCGGAAGTGAAGATCATCGAGCCGCCCTTGTTCAGCGTGCGCACGGCATGCTTGGCCAGCATCACCGCGCCGATCAGCTTGCCGTCGACGAAGCCGCGTACGAAATCCATGTCGGTCTCGCCGATCGGATAATTGGGCGGTGGCGTGCCGGCCACCAGATGATCGAAGATGCCGGCTGCCTCGAACAAGCGGGACACCTCGGCCTCATTGGCCATGTCGGCGGCGATGCCAGTCACGCGCCCTGCCCCGCCGAGCCGCTTTTCGGCGGCCTTCAACTTTTCCTCGGAGCGGCCGACGATCACGACTTCGGCGCCGTTTTCCAGCGCCGCGGCCGCGACGCCGAAACCGATGCCGGAGCTGCCACCGACGACAATGAGCTTCTTTCCCGTGAGACTGGCCATAGGTCTTCTCCGTTCTTCAATTGTGGGATGTTCAGGCGCGGCCGGCGTGGGCGGCCGCGATATCGGCGAGGATGATCTTCTTCATCGAATACATCGCCTGCCGAGCCCGGTCGGCCTTTGCGCGATCCGGGTCGTTCATCAGCCGCAGGGCTTCGCTGGGAATGACCTGCCAGTAGACGCCGAATTTGTCCTTCAGCCAGCCGCAGGGCTGCTCCGAGCCGCCGTCGGCAGTCAGCGCGTTCCAGAAATAGTCGGTCTCGGCCTGGTCCTCAGTCTCGATGTAGAGCGAGATGCGCTCGTTGAAGGGCGGCACGCCGCCGGCATTCAAAGCGGTAAAGCGCTGGCCTTCCAGTTCGAAGTCGAAGATCGCGTGCGGCTTGTCGGTGAACTCGATGCTCTGCAACGCGCGGCTGTTCTTGAAAACGGACAGATAGAAGTCGCGCGCGACTTCGGCGTCGAGGTTGAACCAGAGGAAGGGGTGAACGGTGGCCATGGTGTCCTCGCAGGTTTGATCTGAAGTGAGTGTTGATCACAAATTCTGTGAGGATTTTTGGCTGGAAAAAGCTCGACGGACAAACCAAAGTTTGGCAAGGATTTGTTACCAACACTCACAAATCGATCTGGCCATGACCCGCAGACTGCCGCCGCTCAATGCCCTCCCGGCCTTCGAGGCTGCCGCCCGGCACCTGAATTTTTCCAGGGCCGCGGACGAGCTCAATCTCACGCATGGCGCCGTCAGCCGGGCGATAAAACATCTGGAGGAACAGCTCGGCGTGCAGCTCTTCGAACGCGCCACGCGCTCGGTGCGGCTCACACCGGTCGGCGAGCCCTATGCGGCTGCCGTGCGCGAGACGCTCGACCAGCTCGCGCTGGCGACGCAGACGGCGACCTCGCGCCATTCGGGTTCGACGCTGAATGTCAGCACCTCGGACGGCTTCGCCGGCAAATGGCTGGTGCCGAGGCTCTACCGTTTCCACCGCGCGCATGGCGACATCGACGTGCGCGTCTCGACCACCGGCAAGCTGACCAATTTCCGCGGCGACGGCATCGACGTCGCTATCCGTTATGGCGGCGGGCATTATCACGGGCTGACGTCGGAATTCCTCACCGGCGAGGAGGTCTTTCCCGTCTGCAGCCCGAAGCTCTTGGAGGGTCCGCATCCGCTCAAGCACCCGCAGGACCTCAGACACCACACGCTGATCCGCGACGGCTACCGCATCGACTGGGCGGCGTGGCTTGCCAGTGCCGGCGTCGAGGGCATCGACCCGAACAGCGGCCTCACCTTCGACTCCGCCACCTTCGCGGTGGAGTCGGCGGTGCAGGGCGAAGGCGTGGTGCTCGGCCGCACCATGCTGGTTTCCGCCGATCTCGCCACCGGCCGGCTGGTGCGGCCGTTCGACCATGCGCTGAAAGCGGTCTCCAGCTTTTACCTCGTCTACCCGCCGGAGGCGATCCGCCAGCGCAAGGTGAAGGCGTTTCGCGATTGGCTGTTTGAGGAGATCGGGCCGGGCTGAAGCAAAGGCTTGCCAAAATCCCAGCCTTGCGAAGACGTGCCGATTGCGCGATGTTGCACAACCATGGCTGGCGAGTATCTGGACCACAAACTGGAATGCCCGTTTTGCGGCACCATCCGTTTGCAAATTCCGGCCGATGCTCAACCCGAAACGGCGATCCATTGCGCTGAGTGCGGCAAATATCTCGGCTCATGGGACGAGTTGCAAACCGATTTCGAGATCCAAGGCGGCACGGACGGCGTATTCCGGCTGGATAAGGGGCGCATCCAGAAGCTCAATTCCAGCCGATGACCAGCCGCTACTGACGAAGCCCATGGGGCTCAGACCGGAAAGCGCCAACAGGGCAACCGACGGCATGGGCGGGGGGCGTTGGGGAGCCGTCGGTTACCAGCACGAGGGGCCATGGAATCAGAAAATGCGCAGGCCCTGGCACGATAATGCCAGTTCTTTGCGTTCATGGGAACTGGTTTCCAGCTTAAAATTCAAATGTCTATAGGAGAAAGCGCACACTCGCGATGATCTTCGTGCGACTCCCCGCGACAGGAACCACATCGGCCGTGCCGCGTCATAGAGACAGGCTCTTGTCGCGATCCTGGAGTGACGTCGATGGTCAGGCTGCTTGGTGTCGTTGCGTTGGCGCTCGCGCTCGCGTGCGGCGGGACGCTGGCAGCCAAGCTCGACCTCGCCGCTGTCAACCAGGCGCAATTCAGCGAGGGCGAGCCGAAGGGCGTCGATCCGATGGTGCTCAGGGCGCAGATCCTGCTTGATCGCGCCCGCTTCTCTCCCGGCCTGATCGACGGCCGCCTTTCCGACAATTTTTCCAAGGCCGTCGCAGCCTTCCAGGCGGCGAACGGACTGCCCTCCGACGGCAAGCTCACCCGGGAGACCTGGGACAAGCTCACAGCGACTTTCGCCGGCCCGGTGTTGATAAACTACGAGATCACGGCCAAGGATGTGCGCGGGCCGTTCACCAGGCGCATCCCCGCCCGCATGGAGCGGATGGCGCATCTGAAGCGGCTCGGCTATCGCAACGCGCGGGAAAAACTGGCGGAGCGCTTCCATGTCAGCGAACAACTGCTGAGGCTGCTCAATCCCAAAACCGTTTTCAGGAAGGCCGACACCACGCTGGTGGTGCCTGATATCGGCCGCGGCGACCCTCCCGCGACCGTCGCCAGCGTCGAGGTCGACAAGGGCGCCCGCCAGGTGCGCGCGCTCGATGCGTCAGGCAAGGCGCTTGCGGTCTATCCCGCCTCGATCGGCAGTGAGGAAAAGCCGGCGCCGAGTGGCGCGGCGGAGGTCAAGCGCGTCGTCCACAATCCGACCTACCATTACAATCCGAAGTTCGCCTTCAAGGGGGTGAGGAGCAAGCGGCCCTTCACCATCGCCGCGGGACCGAACAATCCGGTCGGGGTCGTCTGGATCGATCTCACGATCGAAAGCTACGGCATCCACGGCACGCCCGATCCGGGCAAGATCGGCACGACCTTCTCGCATGGCTGCATCCGGCTCACCAACTGGGATGCCGAAGATCTCGCCGCCATGGTCAAGCCCGGCACCAAAGTCGACTTCAAACAAGAGACGGCGCAAGACGGGCAAGCACAGTGAAATGCCGGCGGGTCGCGAGGCCGCCACGCTGTAACCTGTTGCATAAATCCAGCTTATCATGACCCCCAGTTTTTGAAGACGTTACACGGGCTTTCCCCGCCTGTAGCTTCGGCGGCGCTCGTTCAACAATGATATGGTTTCGGTGGTTTGATGCAGACACATGCGCGGGTGGTGATCGTTGGCGGCGGATGCGTCGGCGCCGGTATCCTTTATGGCCTGGCGAAGCGCGGCTGGACGGATGTCGCGCTGCTGGAGCGCACGCAGCTGACCGCCGGCTCGACATGGCATGCGGCCGGGCTGATCCCGTCCTACGCCCGCAACATCAATGTCGGGCGGATGATCAACAAGACCATCGAGATCTATGAAGGGCTGGAGGCCGAGACAGGGCAGCCGGTCGGTTGGCACAAATGCGGGCAACTGCGCATCGCCAATTCCAGGGACCGCCTCGACGAATACAAGAGCTATATGAGCGTCGCCGAGGTTCAGAACATGCGGGCGCAATTGCTGACGTCCGACGAGGCGCGAAAGCTCTGGCCGCTGCTCAACAACAAGGAAATGCTCGGCGCGCTCTATCATCCGGACGACGGCCATATCGCGCCGGCCGACGTGACGCATGCCATGGCCAAGGGCGCGCGGGATCTCGGCGCCAAGGTCTATCTCAACACCGAGGTGACCGGCTTCAAGCGGACGGCCAGCGGCGAGTGGGTGGTGCAGACCAACAAGGGCGACATCACCTGCGAGCATGTGATTTGCGCCACCGGCAATTACGCGCGCCAGACCGGCGCGCTGCTCGGCCTCGACATCCCGGCGATCCCGATCCTGCATCAATACTGGATCACCGAAGCCGTGCCGGAGGTTGTGGAGCGCAAGCGCGCGGGCCGGCCCGAAATGCCGATCCTGCGCGACGAAGGTTTCGAGGGCTATCTGCGCGAGGAAGGCGACGGCTTCATGTTCGGGCCTTACGAGCGCACCGAGCACCTCAAGCTCTTCGCCGAGGATGGCGTTCCCGCCTGGTTCGGCGCCGACCTGCTGGAAGAGGATTTCGACGCGGTGTCGTGGAACTGGGAACAGGCGCTGCAGCTCGTCCCGGCGCTTGGACGCGTCGGCATCAAGGCCAATGTGCGCGGCCCCTTCCAGATGACGGCGGACGAGCTGCCCTTGATGGGTCCGGCCTGGGGCCTGCCCAATGTGTGGCTGGCCGAGGGCGTGCCGGGCGGCATCCTGTGGGGCGGCACGATCGGCTATTATCTGTCGGAGCGGATCGTCGAAGGCGGCAACAGTACCGACACCTCCGATCTCGACCCACGCCGCTTCGGCGATTACGCCAACAAGGCTTGGACGCGCGAAAAGGTGCGCGAGGCCTGGGGCACGCATGCCGAGCAGAAATATCCCGGACAGGACATGCCCGCCGCGCGGCCGCAAAAGACCGCGCCCTCCTATGACAGGCTGACCGAGCTCGGCGCCGTCTGGGGCGTGCTCAATGGCTGGGAGATGCCCAACTGGTTCGCGCGCGACGGCGTCGAGGCCAAGGACCAGTATAGCTGGCGCTGGACGCCGAAGGGCAACCTCGTCGGCGAGGAGGTGCTCGCGGTGCGCAACGCCGTCGGCCTGGTCGAGATGACGCCGATGACCAAGTTCGAAGTGTCGGGACGAGGCGCGGCCGCCTGGCTGGACGGGATCATCGCCAACCGCCTGCCGGCGGTCGGCAAGGTGACGCTGGCGCATCAGCTTACCGCCAACGGCGGCGTGCAGGCAGAATATATGGTGGCGCGCCTCGGCGATGACCTGCTCTACCTGATCTCGACGCCGCGCGCCGAGCGCTGGAATTTCGACGATCTGTCCAGGCTGCTCCCCACCGATGGCAGCGTGAAGCTGACAAACGTCACCAACGATCGCGGCTGTTTCACGGTCGTCGGGCCGAAGGCGCGAGACGTGCTGCAACCTCTCACCGAGATCGACCTTTCCAACGAAAGTTTTCCGTGGTTCGGCGTCAAGACCGGCAATGTGGCTCTCGCCAGCGACGTGCGGCTGCTGCGCGTCAATTATGAAGGCGAGCTGGGCTGGGAGCTCTACCACCCCCTGCCCTATCAGCGTCAATTGCTCGACGCGATCCTGAAGCAGGGCGAGAAGCACGGCATGCGGCTGGTCGGGCTGCATGCGCTGGAGTCGCTCAGGCTCGAGAAATCCTATCGCGCCATGTACCGCGACATGAATCCCGAGCTCAACGCGCTGGAGAGCGGGCTGGAGCGTTTCATCCGCCTCGACAAGGGCGACTTCGTCGGGCGCGACGCGGTGCTGAAATACAAGGAGCGCAACGACCAGCGCCGCTCGGTGACGCTCAGGATCGACACCGAAGGCGCAAGCTCCCTTGCCAATGAAGGACTCTACAGCGACGGCGCGCTGGTCGGGCGCATCACGTCGGGCGGCTATGGCTACGCGCTCGGTCATGACGTGGCGCTGGCGCTGCTGCCCGAGCGTTTTTCCAAACCCGGCACGAAGCTCGACGTCGCGATCCTGGGCGAATGGAGGGCCGCCGAAGTGATCGCGGATTCGCCTTACGACCCGACGTCGGCCAGGGCGCGGATGTAATAGGCGGGGCCTGCAAAGGCCCCGTTGCCGACGTGTCCTTCGGAGGGAAGCCCGTATGCGTATCGACCGCATCAACGTCTATTCGGCGCAACTGCCGGTTAAAGGCGGCGTCTACCGCATGGCCAGCGCCGACGTGGAGGCGCTCGACTCCACACTGGTCGAAATCGTCACAGACGATGGTTTTGCCGGCTGGGGCGAGACCTGTCCGATCGGCCCGGTCTACCAGCCGCATCATGCGCTTGGCGCCCGCGCCGCGATGGCCGAAATCGCGCCGGGCCTGATCGGATCGGAGGTCGCCTCGATCAGGCAGCTGGCGAAACAGATGGACGAGCGGCTTAGCGGGCACGGCTACGCCAAGGCCGCGTTCGATATGGCGTTCCTCGACCTGCTCGGCCAGAAGCTCGGCGTACCGGTCTCGACGCTTTTGGGCGGCGCGCTGACCGACCGCGTGCCGGCCTATTATTCGCTGATCGTCGGGGCGCCGGACGAGACGGCGCGGATCGCCGCCGACAAGGTGAGGGACGGCTACCCGCGCCTGCAGGTCAAGATCGGCGGGCGCAACCTGGAAGAGGACGTGGCCGTCGTCCACAAGGTCTGGGAAGCGGTCGGCTACAAGGCTCGGCTAGCTGTCGACGGCAACCGAGGCCTGACGGTCGCCGCCGCGATCCACCTCGACCGGCTTTGCCAGCAAATCCCCTTCGTCTTCGAACAGCCCTGCAACACGATGGACGAGATCGCGACGCTGAAGGGCCGCGTGACGCATCCGGTCTATCTCGACGAAAGCACCGAGGACCAGAACGCCGTGCTGAGGGCCATCTCGCTCGGCATCGCCGACGGCTTCGGCTTCAAGGTGACGCGCCTTGGCGGCCTCACCAAGATGACGACGGTGCGCGACCTCTGCGCCATCCGCTCGCTGCCGCACAGCTGCGACGACGCCTGGGGCGGCGACATCATCGCGGCGGCCTGCGTGCATCTGGCCGCCACGGTCGAGCCGCGCCGCATGGAAGGCGCCTGGATCGCGCAGGAATACATCAAGGGCCATTTCGACGCGAAGCACCCGGTCGTCATCAAGCAAGGTCACATCGCCGTACCGCAACGGCCGGGGCTGGGCGTGAAACCGGAGCCCGGCATGTTCGGCAAGCCTGTGGCGATATATGGGCCATAAGCGGGAAGCGGCGCCGCCGGGTTCGCAGTTTCGGATCGGAATGGCCGCTGGCCGGCGGTAATCATCAGCGCCGTCCCCCACTCGAAGAGGGGGACGCCCTATGGGATTGTCCTCAGGCCGGGCGTTTCGACGGCTGCGCGCATCAGCCGATCACCTTCGCGATGCCACGGATCGTTCCGCCATGTCCTGCGTTCTTGTGACACGCAAGGAGGAACGGCGATGGACGACGATCGGACCGAGAAGATCAGGCAACGGGCCTATGAGATCTTTCAACGCGAGGGCGGCATCCTTGGCAATCACGAACGGCACTGGCATCAGGCGGAGTTGGAGATCGACCGCGAGGCCGCCCTGCCGCTGACGGCAGGCGATGCGCTGCCCGAAACGCGCGAGATCGACAGCGCGGATGTGCTGACGGTCGAGGCGCTTGCCATGCGCACCGGCATTTCCGGCGACGAGGCGCAGGAACTGCTCGACCGGCTGGGCAACGACCGCGCGGCGATCGAGCAAGCGGCGCGAAGCCTCAAGGCAAAGCGGCAGCGCTGACCCGCTGAAGATGCTCTATTTGCGCTCCACGGTGAGCACGACAGGCATGCCCCAAGGCACGTTCCTTGGCGCCTGCAGGCAGGGAAACCTTGCCTTCCGACACCTGGGCCTCCCACCACGCGTAGTGTTTCAACCTGTAGCTGCCCGAGCGCACGCTGAGATCGGCGATGGGACCGCCGTCGAGATTGAGCGCGGTCTTGATCTCGAGTCCTGCTTTCAGCCGGAAGGTCGCCAGCCTGTCCACGGAGAAGAAGGCTTCCTTGGTCGAGCCGACGATGATGCGGCCCTGACCGTCTTCGGCGATGAAGGTGCGGTTCGCCAGCCAGTTGCTCTTTGCGCACGTTGTTGCCGCCATCCTCGCCGATCAGCAGCGGATAGGACACCATCGCATTTTCGGCCCCATCCAGAACCGCTCGCCAGGCGCGG
Organism: Mesorhizobium sp. B3-1-8; assembly: GCF_006439495.1. NCBI lineage: Bacteria > Pseudomonadati > Pseudomonadota > Alphaproteobacteria > Hyphomicrobiales > Phyllobacteriaceae > Mesorhizobium > Mesorhizobium sp. B3-1-8. The sequence goes on along the minus strand of NZ_VFTK01000002.1, from coordinate 48,067 downwards.
CCGGCAAGGTCGACCACGTGCGTGCCGCATGGGTGGCACTCTCCATCCGGGTTGACAGGACAGACGTGCCGCCCTAGCTTTCGCGTTAGTGACCACTAACGCGAAATACTGGACAGCGCTCGGCGATCCGACGCGACGCACGATCTTCGAACTGCTGGTCGACCGCCCCAGCTCGGTCAGCGGGCTCGCCAATGCACTGCCCGTGACGCGGCCGGCGGTCTCGCAGCATCTGAAGGTTCTCAAGGATGCCGGGCTGGTGGCCGACACGCGCTCGGGCAAGGAACGCATCTACCGTATCGACCCGGACGGCCTCGCGGCTTTCCGGGCGGAGATCGACCAGTTCTGGGTGAAGACGCTCGCGGCTTACGCGCGGCTTGTCGAGCAACCGACGGAGGACGAAACATGATCAAGCAGCCGGCACCCGCGCCCGTGAAACATTCCGTCGTCGTCGCGGCGCCGATCGCACGCGCCTTCAAAGTGTTCACCGAGGATTTCGGCAGCATCAAACCGCGCGAGCACAATCTGCTCGCCGTCCCGATCGCGGAAACGATCTTCGAGCAGCGGGTCGGCGGCCACGTCTACGACCGTGGCGTCGATGGCTCAGAGTGCCGCTTCGCCCGTGTGCTGGCCTACGATCCGCCGAACCGGCTGCTTCTGAGCTGGGACATCAGCCCGCGCTGGCAGATCGAAACCGACCTCACCCGCACAAGCGAGTGGGAAGTCCGCTTCACGGCCGAGGCGGAAAACCGCACCCGCGTCGAAATCGAGCATCGCCATATCGAGCGGCATGGCCAAGGCTGGGAAAGCGTGCGCGGCGGGGTCGACAGCGATCAGGGCTGGCCGCTCTACCTGCAGCGGTTCCAGGACCTCTTTTCCCGGGCAGCCTGACAGCACCACCCGGTACCGAAGGGCTTGGCCCACACGACAGCCATTGGAAGGAGCGCGGAAAATGGAAGCTTATTGGCTGAGCACGCTCGGCGTGCTTGCGCTCTGTCTCCTGTCGGTGGCGCTGGCGGTCTATTCCGGCTCGTCCAAGGGATTTGCGGGCAAGCTTTCGGGTCCGGTCGTCCCGGCGGACGACGACAACCGGCTCTACCGGATCGACCGCGTCCACATGAATTCGGTCGAGGCGCTGGCCCCTTTCGTCGTGCCCGTGATGCTGGCGATGATGGTCGGTGTCGGCCCGGTGACGCTCGCCGTGCTTGTCTGGGTTCACCTGGCGATACGCCTCGTACACATGGTCATCTACCTGCGTGGGGGAAACGCCGCCAAGGGCGGCAGCGTCAGGACGATCCTCTACGTCTCGGGCGCGCTGGTCACGTTTGTTCTCATCCTCGTGACGGGGTGGGCGGCGCTTCGCTGAGCAGCTTTCGCTTCGGCCGCGCATCAGTCCTTCGGCGCGTTGCTGTAGAGCGCCACGCCGACGCGGTCGTTGCGCCGCCACCGCACCAAAGCGCGATAGGCCGTATCGTCGGCCGGGACCTCGAGCAGGAAGCGGTCCGGGATCTCCACATCGGCGCCGACGCGCAATTCCGCACCTTGCTCGTGCTGATTTCTGACCGAGCAGCCGATCCTGACGCCGGCGGCGATGATCGTGGCTTCCTTGAGCACGAATTCGCGCGCATGAAGACGGCGCTCGGTCTCGGGAAAATTGGCCATATCCGGCGGGCTCCTCAGGCAAGGCTCTCCTCGCAACAGGGCAGCACCATAGCAGCGAGGCGTTTCCGTTCCGTTAGCGATCACTGAAACGCGGAACGGCTTTGTGTCCGGACGGACGGCTGTTGCGGCTTTCCGGGGGGGCGTCGGGTTGCTCTGTTCGACAAGCGCGCAGCCTAGCTGCTCCAATCTATCGATTGGGGCGATGATCGGAGCGAGGTCGCGAAAATCTAAGCCGCTTGGCGCGCCGCCAGCTATTCACACGGGCTTAGACGTGCTTCGCTCAGTTAAGGCTTGGGAGGGATAAATGAAACTTAGGCTCGCCTTGGCGTCAACCGTACTACTTTCATTCACGTCTTCGGCTGCCTGGGCCGCGAAGTCAAATATCGAGTTCCTGGCTGGACTGCCCGACGCCAAGTTAGATTTGGCCGCTACAATCGCCGGCAACCTCCTCGGCGTAATGAAGAGGTGCCCGGCGCTGAGGCCAACTGAAGATGGAAAAGCCATGATAGCTGTTCCTGTCCTTTTGTATGATGGCCGAGCTAAACACCTGACACCTAATCCACGTAAGTTCGACAGGGCCATTCATACCTATGAAAGAGCTTACGCTATGGCGGTCCAGAGAGGGGGCAATTGCCAGACCGAGAAGGCAAAATACCCGAAACTATACCGGTAGACCGTGATCACCAGACTGCTGACTGTTACGCTACTGCTGACTTCAGTTGTTCCGGCCGGCGCGGACGACCGGACCGACCTAAGAGACAAACTTCTAAGCCTCGTCCGATTTCCAGCATCGGCGGTCGACCTGCGCCTGAAGGCGACGTTCAAGGCAAGGGGAAATCTCGAGGGCAAACTCACGTCACTCGACGTGATGTCCTTTTACTCCCAATTCAAAGGCTGCGGCGAAGAGAGCTCAAGAGCTTCCGAGAGAAGTTCGAAAGTGCTGGCCACGAAATGCCTATATCGTGACCATCGATTTGACCAACGCCTTCTAGCGATCAACCTCGCCCCGCTGTTCTGCGGCACCTCACCATAGCGTCCACCGCTTCCTTGACCATCTGCTGACTGCGAGTCGCGCTGTCCACGGGACCGACCCGCGCCCGGACTGTTTAACCACCGACAATGACCCCGCTCGCATGCAGCACCCAGCGGCGGCCGTCGCCGCGGAACTCGGTGAGCGACAGCGGCTCGATGTCGATCTTCCAGACCGAGGAGAGCGGCGCGCCCAGAACATGCACCATGGCCGCGCGGATCGGCAGGGCGTGGGTGAGCGCGATGGTATGACCGCTCTCGGAAGCCAGGCGTTCCATCAGCGCGGCGCCGCGCCGGGCGACGGCGGCAAGCGATTCGCCGCCATGGGGCGCCGCTTCCGCATCGGCGAACCAGGCCGCCATGCCTTCCGGATCTTCGGCCTGCACCTCCTCGAAGCCTTTGCCGGCCCAGCGCCCGAAATCCTGTTCGCCAAGCAGCGGCTCGACCGTCGCCGCGAGGCCGAGCGCCTCGGCCGTCTGCCGCGCGGCAAGCGCCGGGCTTGTCCAGACGCGGTCGGCGCGGCGCAGCGAAGCGGCCAGCGCGCCGGCACGCTCGAAGGCTCGCGGCTCCGGCGCCTCGTCACTCGGAAAACGACCCTTGCGCGTGGCCTGCGTCGCGCCGCTTGCGATCATCGTCAGGCGGGCGAGCATCCCAAAACTCCGTGGTCCAGTGAAATTTCGGCCGCGCGAAGCCGTGTTGGCCATTACATATCGTTGACAGGCGAACGAAGTGCTGACAAGTGTTTTAGCGCTATACGGGATTGGAAGCCGGTGCGAGTCCGGCACGGTCGCGCCACTGTGATCGGCACCAGCCGAAAGTCAGGCCTTATTCCGCAGCATTGTTCGATCAACGGGACGCAGTATCCCACGGGAGGTCAATATGTCCGACACCACCTTCGCCCCCAGCTACGGTCCGGTTGCGATTCCGGTTCGCGAGCTTCTGCCCTGGGCTATCTTCGCCGGCCTGCTGTTGATGCTGGCGATCTATTTCGTCGGGGCGGAAGAAGGCGCGACGTCGCTGATCCGCGGCACCTATGTGCACGAATTCGTGCATGACGGCCGCCACCTGCTCGGCTTCCCCTGCCACTAAGACGGTTCAGCATCGCTGAACCCGCTTCGATTTTGGTCTAACGCGATTCCGGACGGAAAGTCGGCACGCAGTTTTCCTGGAATTGCTGGGTTGGGTTAACGCTATTCCGGACGGAAAACCGCTACGCACTTTTCCTGGAATTGCTGGGTTGGGTTAACGCTATTCCGGACGGAAAACCGCTACGCACTTTTCCTGGAATTGCTTAGAGGGTTAACGACATGGTCGGAAAACTTTTGCTGCGCGGCATGCTTGTCGGGCTGGTTGCGGGGATTCTGGCATTCGCCTTTGCCCGCGTCTATGGCGAGCCGCAGGTCGACAAGGCGATCGCCTTCGAGGAACAGCAGGCCCAGGCGGCCGGCGGGGCGCCGGAGCCCGACATGGTGAGCCGCGTCACGCAGGCCGGCATCGGTCTCGCGACCGGCGTGCTGGTCTATGGCGCCGCCCTCGGCGGGCTGTTCTCGCTGGTCTTCGCCTATGCCTATGGCCGGCTGGGTTCGCTTGGGCCCCGTGGCACTTCGGCGCTCATCGCGCTGCTCGGCTTCCTGGCGGTGATCGTGGTGCCCGGCCTCAAATACCCGGCCAACCCGCCTGCGGTCGGCAATGCCGAGACCATCGGCTACCGCACGGAATTGTTCTTCATCATGATCGTGGTCTCGATCGCGGCGATGGTGGCGGCGGTCGGCCTGGCGCAGCGGCTGTGGACCCGGCTCGGCGCCTGGAACGCCTCGATCGTGGCTGGGCTCGCCTTCCTCGTCGTCTTCGCACTGGTGAAGGCAGCCCTACCCGACATCAACGAAGTACCGGAGAACTTCTCGGCGACGGTGCTGTGGCAGTTCCGCGTCGCCTCGCTCGGCATCCAGCTTGTGCTATGGACCGTCGTCGGGCTCGGCTTCGGCCCGGTTGCCGAGCGCGTGGTCGCTGCGCGCGACCAGCGCAGCCCCGCCCGCCGCTTCGCCTGAAATCCGATGCGTCGGCCGCCACGGTTCCGTGCCCTGGCGGCCATTTTCTTTTTGGCGACCGCCCTTTCGGTCATGACGGCGGCAGCACCCGCCGAAGCGCATAGCGGATCCTTCGCCCCGCCTCCTCCCGGCATCCAGATCCCGAGCCTGACCCACGGCCAGATGGCCGTGATCGCCCGCTACCGCGGCGAGATCCTCGAGCTCGCCCAGCGCCAGACCGCGACCGACCCGACCTTCCGGCGGCTCTACAATCACGGCAACCTGCAATTCACCTATTGCCTCTGGGGCTTGATGCCGGGCAGCCTCGCCGACGAGGAGAGCCCCTTCAACGAATGCAGCCACGCCTACATCGCCACCGCCAAGGCGCTGCTCACCCATATGGCGACGATGCCCTCAGCCGAACGCAACGCGAAAGCACTGATCTCCGATATCGACGCCGACATGGTGCGCAGCGGCGCGTCGTGGATCCTGTGCCAGTATAGCGGCGAGTCTTTCAGCACCGGCGCCGTCGTCGAGCCCAGATGGCGCGACATGGTCTTCCACCTGCCGAGCCTCTGCGTGCTGCTTGCCACGATAGCGGCGCTCGTCGCCGCCGCATGGTCCATCTTCGGCACGCCGCGCGCCCGCGCGGCCTAGCCGAGCGCTGCGCGCAGGCGTAAGCATCGGCAATTGTCCGGTTCCCGGATTCGCAGCCGCCAGCCATGTTCGCCCCCGAAGCCTTCGCCGTCACCGCCGCCTTATGCAGCGCGCTGAGTTCCATGTTCCTGAGCGAGCTCAAGGGCCGCGTTCCCCTGCTCCAGCTTGCCCGCTGGCAGATGCTCGCAACCTTCGTGATGACCGGCTCGGTGTCGTTGGCGATCGGCGGCTGGCACACGATCGGAGCGAGGGAGTTCTGGCTGCTTGCCGGATCGAGCTTCGCCGGCATCAGCATTGCCAGCTCGACCTATTTCGCCACCATCTATTCGGTCGGCCCGCGCATCACGGCGCTGCTCTTCTCGCTCACCTCGCCTTTCGCCCTGGCGCTCGGCTATCTCGTGCTCGGCGAAACCATCAGCCGCTGGCAGGCGCTGGGCGTGGCGCTGGCGCTTGCCGGCATCGTGCTTGCCATCGGCATGCCGCGGCGGTTCCTCAAGCGCGGCGACCTGGCGCCGGCGATGCCGGTCGTCACCCCTTCCACCGTGCCGGTCAGCACCGCGCCCGGCCCGCCGCTCACCGGGCGCCTCGGACCAGGCATCGTGCTCGGCGTCATGACGGCATTCGGCCAGGCGATCGGCACCCTTTTGGCGCGGCCGGCCATGGCCGCCGGCGTCGAGCCGTTCAGCGCCATGGCGCTGCGCTCAGGCCTTGCCGTGATCCTGTTCATCGCGCTCGCCGCGACGCCGTTCGGCAGGGGCAAGCGGGAGGCCGTCCAGTTCGGCACGGTCGGGCTCGCCGTGCTTTCCGCCTTCGTCGGCACCTCGCTCGGCATGTCCTGCCTGATGGCCGCGCTGCGCACCGGCAATGCCGGCATCATCTCGACGCTGTCCTCGATGACGCCGGTCATCATCCTGCCGATGGTGTGGCTGCGCAGCGGTCAGCGGCCGACCGCGGCCGCCTGGGCCGGCGCGCTGCTGGCCATCGCCGGCACGGCGCTGATCAGCGTTAGGTAAATCAAACCAGCCGCCGCGAGCCCGCTGCCGTGGCAGCGACATCAGTCGACATGCGGAACCTGGTGCGCCACCGACCGGGCATAACGGCCGGGTGGCTGGCCGACATGACGGCTGAAGGCGGTGCTGAACGTGCTCGCGGAGCCAAGGCGGCTGGCCGTCCACCGCTAGCCGACAAGCTCCCTCGATGACGATGGCGAAGCTTGGATGGCCGAAATCCCTCAGGGCAGCAGGCAAACGCGGGGGGTCAACGCGGCCTCGGACCCCGGACGATGCTTGCTGATGGCGCCCGAGACGGCAGGCATGGACAGCTGATACGATCGGCGTTGCGGCTCACGCTCCGTGGCTGAGGTTGTTCAATGTCGCTCGTTTACAGACCTGCTCGCGCCGATGATCTCGTGGCGACCGATGCGCTGGTGGTGGCCAGCATCAATGAGCTTACCACTCGGCACGGCTTTGGCCCGATGGCGGCGACGAGCCCTCCCAACTTCCAGCTGTTTTCGCTCGAGGACGACCCCGGCGGCCTGTGGGTGGCGGAAGACGACGGGGACATTGCGGGCTTCGCCTGGAGCTGGGTATGCGGCGATATCTGGTTCCTCGCCCAGCTGTTCGTCGATCCTGGCCGACAAGGCCGCGGCATCGGAAACACGCTGCTGGAACGGACCATGGAGCATGCCCGCGCATCAGGCGCAGCCCACAAGGCACTTATAACATTCACCTTCAATCGTGTGTCGCAGGGGCTTTACATGCGGCACGGCTTGTTTCCCAAAACGCCGATCTACCTTCTCAGCGCCGCGCGCGAACGGGTGACCAAGGCATTGGCTCGACCGCCGTTGCGCGCCGTCGAAATGGACGACAGCGCCGCGACGATGGAGAAACTTGCCGAGATCGACGCCCGTGCCCTGGGCGCCTCGCGAGTGAAGCATCATCGCTACCTGCGCACCGATCCGTCGACGACAGGCGTCCTGCTCTTTGCTGGCGGCGATGCGGTCGGCTACGGATACACCAACGCCGGCGGGCATATTGGTCCCCTGGCGGTGACGCGGCCCGATATCGTTCGCGATGCCTTTGCAACGGCGTTGCTGTTGGCGGCGGATCGCTCGGCCGAAAACGTATCAGCCTTCCTGCCGGGCACATGCGGGAGCGCGCTTGGCCTCGCGATCGATCAAGGCATGCGCATCACCTTCCCGATGCTGTTGATGGCATCGCCCGGCTATGGCGACTGGACGCAGTATCTGCCGCGAAATCCGGGCTTCATGTGATCGGCCGCCCGCGGCTGCAGGCGGCCGGCGGCAACCAAATGCTTGTTTTGCCGTTTATTTCAGCGGCTGCCGGCACACAGCGTGGCGCCAGCCGGCTGCGTCGGCCAGGTATCGCCGAGGGCGGAAAGGAGGCCGCGATGACACGGCCGACAGTGGAAATAGGCGACAGGGTGGCTGTCATCGCCACGGTGGTCGAACGCACCGAGGACCGCGTGATGCTGAGGCTCGACGGCGACAGCCATAAATATTCGATGGTCGAGCCCAATGCCAGGGCTGGCGACAAGCTCAGACTCGAGGGCGAGGTCGTGCATGTCGACGAGGATCTCGGACGCACGACCGTGCAGGTTCTGGGGCGCGTGACCGTCGACACCCGGTCGGTCGAGATGGTGACGCGACGTTGCGACCTCGACCATATCGGCTCGAACGTGCCGGGCCACCCTCGCCCACGCACCCCGCCGCGACCGCATGGGTGAGCCGGGGCCGAGCCGCGATTCTGTCGTGGGACGATGACCGGTCTAATGGCGCTTGAAATACTGCACTTCGCGTTCGTGCTTTTCCGCCGCTTCGCGCGACTTGAAGGTGCCTAGATTGCGGCGCTTGCCGGTTCTCGGATCGATTTTGCGCGAATAGAGCCTGTATTCGCCGGATTTCAGCTTGCGGATCATGGCGGTCTCCTTGTGAGCCAAGAACCTAACCCGCCTGGGGCCGTCGCGGTTCCAGGCAGGCCATCCAGCCCGCTCGCGGCCCGTCCGCAAAAAAGCGCCGCTGTCGGTGAACCATTTCACGGACGTAAACGGCCTAATATCGGAATCGAGACCGCAACGACACGATTAGGTCGGATTATTTGTATTCAAATGACTTTGGCGACGTTATGCGGATGTCGCCGAAGTGCCGGATCTGAGGAGGGTGAGATGGTTACGGCGAAGCTTCACGGCGTTGAACTCGTCAGGGGCCAGAAGTGGACGGTGCGCGTCACCGCCTATGGCACGACGCTAATCTTTCCCTTCGAAGCCGAGCAATATGCGCGCTCCTATGCCGATGGCCAGGCCTTCCGCCTCGGCGTCGAGGTTGTCGAGTTGAGGGACTGCGCCTGAGAGGCCGAGCCATCGATCGCCAAATGGCCTGAAGACCCGCAAAGCGGCATGTCGACATTCGATACGGCGAAGCGGTGGGCGCGCAAGATCAAGCGCGATGTGGTTGCGCTCTGGATCGCCGCCCGCGATCCGCGTGTGCCCTGGTATGCAAAAGCCGCCGCGGGCGCAGTCGCGGCCTACGCGCTGAGCCCCATCGATCTTATCCCGGATTTCATCCCGATCATCGGCTACCTGGACGACCTGCTGATCGTGCCTGTCGGCATCATGCTCGCGGTCAAGCTGGTTCCGTCCGATCTGATGCAGGAATTCCGCGAAGAGGCCGCGCGACGCGAGAAGCCGGCGAGCAAGGCCGGGCTCGCCTTCATGATCGCGCTCTGGGTGCTTGCGGCGTTGGCCCTCGCCTGGCTGTTTTGGCCGAAGCCGGCCTAGATCCTTCAGCCAGGGCAGCCGCGCATGCCGGCGGAATCTCACTCGGCAGCTAAATTAGCTGTCCCTTGTAATTTATGCAAATCAGGGGCATGCTGGCCGAGAGCGTGAAATGGCAAGCGCAATAGGGGTCAGGCGTGATGGAGTTCGCAGTCTGCTACGACCACAGCGGGTTCGATCTGGCACGGTCGCTCTTCCTCGATGTCACGGTGTTCTTTGCGCTGATGGCGCCATGGGCGGTCGCGCGGCTCATCGAGATGTCGCGCGAGGATGGCGCAGTCGGGCTACAGCCGGTCTGAGGCTCGAGCCGCTTTGCTAAAGAGCGTTTCGCGAAAGCGCCGAACCGCTCCAACTCTCTGTGCTTATGCAATTCCGGACGGAAAACCGTTACACACTTTTCCTGGAATTGCCCTAAGCGCGTCGCGCTGAAGCGGATTCTGGCGACGCGCTTTTAAGCCTTTGTTTTCATGCATGTCGTTATCGCAAAACCGCTGCACACTTTTGCGCGACATGCATTAGCCGTCGTGGACGACCTTTCGGATCGACAGGTCGTCGCCGAACAACGCCGAACAGTCGATCTCCTCCTGGAAGTTTGCCTGCGGATCGAGCACCAGCCACGAAGCGTGCGTGCGAAGATCCTTCAGCCTGGCATTCTTTTGCGCGCGCGCTAGGCGCTCGGCCTCGGCAACCGAGGCCTGAAAAGGCCTTTCGGCCTTGCGATGGTGAAGGATCCTCGACATAGCGGCGGAAAACGCGCTTGCCCCGCTTTTCGTTCCGTCGAAAGCGGCGGGTCGGACGCCTCGACCCTAACGCGTTCCCTGTTCGACGGTGGCGCGGCAGGACCTCCACGCGTCACGATACCCGCGAAGCGCATTTCTTTGCGCCCTGTTTCAAGCGGTATCGAGCATGAGCGCGCGCCGGATCGGCGGCTGGGGTAGCCCGGCTTGCCTTGGCGGTAAAAGAGTACGGCTCTTTGACGGACAAGCCGGGCTAAAGCGCCGACCATTGGGTTTCCTTGGGGGGAAGCCGGCGCAGGAATAGAGTGTCCGTTTCCCGTTGCGCCCGCAATTGTCGCTGAGGTCCTATGCGCCAGCGCAATGGTCCGACCGGCTGGAGACGTGATACCGCAATTCCGGACGGAAGGCTACGGGAAAGCGCCGAGCCTAACCGCTCATACTTTTCCTGGAATTGCTCTACGCCCGAACGCTCAAGCCCGCGTAAGACGGCCGCCCTTTTGCAGCGCCCTCCTGACGAAAAGCTCGGCATGCTGCGCCCATTCCGCTTCCGCGACGTCGTTCTCACGAACGGACTGCCTGAAAGCTTCCCGCAGAGCTTCGAGCTCAAAGATCGACAGCCGCTGGTTTCTTTTTTGTTTTTTTGTGCCGGCGTCCATAGTGCGTTGCCAAGAACCGCGAGGTGAAGCCCATCGTATATGCGGCGGCTGTTCGACCCATCAACACCGTGGCTCTGACTTCTTTTGGGGGCAAATTTTGCCGCGGCGTCCGCGTCTTCTGCCGGGACGATGCGGGCTCCGCCTGCCGGATGTGGACGGGTTGCATGCCGATCCAACCGGCAGGTCCGCCGCTATATGACAGCTACAACGCCCGACAAAAGACCGCCTCGGGCCAGGGCGCGGGCGTGGCGCTATATCTTGCAGGTTATACGTCTTTTGGTATGGACCCGGCGCTCGATTGGTGGTTGTCTCGGCATTGCTAAAATCATCCATGATTTCAGGTGGCAGCCGGCCCGCGTCTTCCCCGTCAACAGGAATGACGCGGGCTTTTGCCGCTCGGGGAGAGCCACCCTCGCCGCTGGCGAAGCCAAGCCCGTTCGAGAGCGCGCAAACCCGTCGCCATTAACCTTCCCCATGGGCACGGACCAAGGTCGGTGTCGCAATTGCCGTCCCTCGCCTATAATCTTGCAAGCGGGTGGGTGAGCGGGGCCGATGTTTGGGAGATATTTCAGGCGACTTGCACGAATCTGGAGCGGGCTGTCGCTGGCTTGGCAGTTCGTGATCGCGGGCGGCATCGGCCTTCTGGCGGTGATGCTCGTGGTCGGGCTGTGGGTGACGTCGCAGATTCGCGAAGGGGTGATGCACAATTCCGCCACCACGACAGCGCTCTATGTCGACAGCGTGATCGCGCCGCTGCTGCCTGACCTGCGCAAGAGCCGCGAGCTCGACGATTCGGTCAAGCGGGCGCTGGACGAGACGCTCGGCCAGGGCGCGCTCGGAAAGAGGCTGGTGTCGTTCAAGCTGTGGCGACGCGACGGCATGGTGCTCTACTCCGACGACTCGGCCCTGATCGGCAGAACCTTTCCGCCCAACGCCAATCTGAAGTCGGCCTTCGCCGGCAATGTCGTGGCCGAATACAACAACCTCAGCGACGATCCCGAATCGGGAGACGAGAAAGCGGTGAACGCGCCGCTGTTCGAGATCTACAATCCGGTGCGCGAGCCCTGGTCGGGCGAAGTGGTGGCGGTGTCGGAATTCTACGAGGTCGCCGACGATTTCCAGGAAACGCTGAACTCGGCGCTCAGATGGACGTGGCTGGTGGTGGCGGCCGCCACCGCGGCGGCGCTGGCGCTGCTCTCCGGCATCGTTTTCCGCGGCAGCCGCACCATCGTCACCCAACAGGCTGCGCTAGAGGCCAAGGTTGCCGAATTGCAGGCGGCGCTGGCGCAGAACTCGTCGCTGCGCCAGCGCGTCCAGCGCGCCTCGCGCCGCGCCACCGCCATCAACGAGCGGTATCTGCGGCGTATCGGCGCCGACCTGCATGACGGGCCGGCGCAACTGGTGGCGCTCGCCGCGCTAAGGATGGACAGCCCGGTGCTGGTTGATCCGACCACATCGAGCACGCTGCGCGAGGCCGAGATCGCCGGCATCCACAAGACGCTCGGCGAGGCGATGCGCGAGATACGCGGCATCTGCAACGGACTGGTGCTGCCGCAGATCGAAACGCAGGCTATCGCCGATATCTTGCGGCTGGCGGTGGCCGAGCACGAGCGGCGCACCAGCACCAAAGTGTTGCTAACTCTGCCCGAGCGCTTGCCGGAGCTCGGCACCTCGGAAAAGATCAGCATCTATCGCTTCGTGCAGGAAGGCCTGAACAACGCCTACCGCCACGGCAAGGGCAAAGGCCAGCAGGTCAAAGCCACGACGAAGGGCGGCAAGCTCCTGGTCGAGGTGCTGGACACCGGCCCCGGCTTCGACCCGGCCCGAAGCGAAGGCCTTGGGCTTGCCGGCCTCAGGGAACGGATCGAAAGCATAGGCGGGCAGTTCGAAACGCTGACCGGCCCGGGAGGAACCAGGCTGGTGATCACCTTGTCTGTCGAGGAGCAACCGTGAGCACATCCATCCGCATCGCAATAGTCGACGACCACCCCCTGTTTCGCGAGGGCGTGGCGCGCAGCCTCGGCGAGATAGGCGGCTTCGAACTTGTGGGCGAAGGCGCCAGCGCCGAGGACGCCGAAAGGCTGGCGCGCGCCAGCACACCCGATATTCTCCTGCTCGACATCAGCATGCCGGGCGGCGGCCTCAACGCGCTGGCCGGCATCCTTTCAGCGATGCCCGAGCAGAAGATCGTCATGCTCACCGTGTCGGAAACCAACGCCGACGTCGCCCTGGCGCTGAAGGCCGGCGCGCGCGGCTATGTGCTGAAAGGCGTCGGCTCCAAGGCGCTGGCCGAGATCCTGCGCGACGTCGCCAACGGCCAGAGCTACGTATCGCCGAGCCTGTCGGCGAGGCTGCTTTCCGACCTTTTGCAGCCCACCGGCAGCAAGCCCGATCCGCTCGGCCAACTCACCGGCCGCGAGGCCGAGATCCTGAAACTGGTCGCGGAGGGGCTCAGCAACAAAGAGGTGGCGGCCCGGCTGTCGCTGCAGGAGAAGACGGTCAAGCATCACATGACCAGGGTGCTGGCCAAGCTCAATGTGCGCAACCGCACCGAGGCGGCGCTGCTGATGCACGAGGCGAGGGAAAGGAACTGAGGAACTAGGTTCCCTCTTTCTTCAATTCTTCAACCCTCACAGGTTCAGCAGGCGTGACAGATCTTCCTCCGTCGCCTGCCGTTCGATGATGGTGCGGCCTTGCGCGTCCTTCATCTCGAAACGGCCGTTCTGGACCTGCTCCTTCATGCCGTTGCTATGGATGACGGTAACCTTGTCGCCATCGATCGAGAGCGTGTCGCCGGTTGCCGCGTTGGTGTAGCTGTTCTTACCGCTAGGATCAGTATTGTTCTTACCGCCGGGATCGGTATTGCCCTTGCCGCTGTTGTTGCCCGGCCCGGCATTGGGGTTGCCGCCGCCGGCATTGCTGTTGCCGGAATTGCCGCCGGCATTGCTGTTTCCACTGTTGCCGCTATTGCCTGAGTTCGAGCCGCCGGCGGAACCCGAATTGCCGCCACTGCCGTTGCCGCCATTACCACCGTTCCCGCCGCTATTGCTGTTGCCGGCATCGGCCGTGGCTACGGCAATCCTCGGCGAACCCTCAAAGATGACGTGCCAAGGCGCAACGGTCAGCGCCAGCGCGCTAAACGCGCGCAGCGCGAGCCAAGCAAGCCTGCTGAAGAGGCGGTTTCGCATATTTTCTCTTCGTTCCGGTTCTGCCTCGGCATGGCCGAAGTTCCGCTCACGGCACAGCCGAGGCGGAACCGGTGTCTTGACCAGGGCAAGAATTCACATCCGGCGAGGCGACGAAAGCGGCCCACGACCCATGCCCCGGCCAGTCGGACCATTTCCGGCGCCATGGCTGACCAATGTCGCAACGGACAGGTCTTGCCGCGCAAAAAATTACCCCCGCACGAAGGCGGGGGTAAGGTGAGTAGCCAAGTTCTACCGCAAGACGATCAGGACCGCAGAGACGAAGCAAAAGGTGGCAACCTGATTTTGCAGCGCTGACCTCCGGTCCCTTAAGATCTAATCCCGATAAAACCTCGCTCTCACAAACTCTGTCTCACAGATTCTTCAGGCGATTGAGATCGGCCATGGTGGCTTTCCGGTCGACGATGGTGCGTCCGTACTTGTCTTCCATCCTGAACCGACCGTTCTCGATCTTCTCCTTCATTCCATTGCGGTGCGTGACCTGGATTCTGTTGCGTGTGGCCTCGACCTTGTCGCCGGTTATAGCATTGACGTGACTATCGACATCGGCGGTGCTTGCCGCGCTGGCGCTGCTGTTGCCATTGTCGCTGTTGCCATCATTATTGCCGTTGTTTCCGCCGCTGTTGCCGTTGCCGTTCCCGTTGTTGCCGCCGCCATTACCACCGCCACCGCCGCCTTTGCCGGCATAGGCCTTGGTCACGACGAGACCATCGATGGAGAGACTGAAAGGCGTGACGACAAGCGCCAACGCTGCCAGTGCTGGCAAGACTAGCCTGCAGCCCCCGCGCGCCGCGCGCATTCCGCTCTCCCCATGCCAACCCTTCAGCCCGTCGGCCGAACTACCCCACCGGCAATGTCGCAGCATAAGCATCCCCAATCGGCAAGGCATAAGGAAGTGGCCCACGACCCTTGTCTTGTCCACTCGGACCTATTGCAATTCTTTCATAGGACCTAAGTCTTATTTCAACCACTGAGTGCGGTCGAATATTGCCGCCGCAGAGGTGCATTTTCCAAAGCCTACCAATTCCGAGCAGCGGGCTCCGAAGCGGTTCACTGTTTCACGGAAACGGCAAACCACCGCGCCTCCTTGTTTTGAAGCAGCTCCGGACGGAAGGCCAAGGCGAAGCGCCGGGCCTGACCGCTTCGCGCATTTCCAGGAATCGCCTTGGTTCGGAAGATGGATTCAGGCCGGCAACGGCATCGGCCGCCGCGCCGCAACCGCCGTGCCGAAAGCGGCGGCAATGACGGCGGCGACGCCTGCGCATTGCAAAAGGTCGAGCTTCTCATGCAGGAATAGAAAGCCCGTGAGCGCGCCGCCCGCCGGCTCCAGGCAGACCAGCATGCCGTAAACTTTGGCCGGCATGCGGACCAGCACCAGCATTTCCAGATAGAAGGGCAGCGCGCTGGAGAACAGGCCGACCACGGCGGCGCCCGCCATGATGTGCGGGTCGGTGAGATAGGCCTGAGCGGCGTTGAAGCCGAAGGGCAGCGCCAGCACGGCGGCGATCGCCATGCCGTAGGCGGAGGTGCGCACGCCGAGTTCGGCGCCGGCCTTCTGCGCGAAGATGATGTAGAGCCCCCAGCAGGCGCCCGCCGCCAGCGCCAGCGCCACGCCTGTCGGATCGAGCCCGCGGCTGATACCGGCAAACGGCGACAAAAGCACGATGCCGACGACGGCCAGCGCCACCCAGACAAGGTCGAGCAGGCGCCTGGAGCCGAGCGTGGCGACGAACAGCGGCCCGGTGAATTCGAGCGCCACGCAGACACCGAGCGGAATGCGCTGGAGCGCGGCATAGAACAACATGTTCATGGCGCAGACGGTGATGCCGTAGGCGGCGAGCCAGGGCAGGTTTTTGCGCGAGGGCAGCACTTTCCAGGGCCTCAGCACCACCGCCAGCATCAGCGCGCCAATGGCGAGCCTCAGCATGGTCGTGCCTTCCGGGCCCAGAACCGGGAACAACCCCTTGGCAAAGGCGGCGCCGACCTGCACGGAGAGCATCGCGCCGAGCAGGCCAAGCACCGGCATGGCGCCGACAGGGGCCTGTTGGTTAGCTTCCTGTGCTGCGGTCAATCCTGGCTCCATCCCTGGTTAAGATATGGAGATAGGGCGCGGGCGCCACGCTGTCGTGAGGCAGCGGGAGGCGGATCGATGGGGCAAGGGGAGCGAAGCTTGTCGCCTTCGCCGTCCCAGGGCGGAGCAAGGAGCGAAGCAACGCGCGCAGACCCGAGGATCCATGCCGTTACGTTAAAGCGTTGCAACGATTGTAGAATTCTCCACGGCCGAACTCCGTGGCAAGGTCACGGAATGGATCCTCGGGTCAAGCCCGAGGATGACGAGCGTCAGGGCACGCCCCCTCCCCGATCCGCTGCGCGGATCGGCCTACCCCATCAACTCACCCCGCCATGGCGAGCGGCGCGGCGCTCTTGTTGGGGATCTGGATGTCGATCTCCAGCGTCGACATGGTGGCGCCGCGATCCATCGAGACCTGGAGGTAGTCCTGGTCGATCTGCACATGCCTGGCAATGACCGCCATGATCTCCTCGCGCAGGATGGAGACGAGATCCGGCTGGCCGCGGCTCTGGCGCTCATAGGCGAGCAGCAGCTGCAGCCGCTCGCGCGCTACCGGCGCGCTGGTGCGCCGCTTGAAGAGATCGAGGATGCTCATGCGGCCCTCCTTCCGAGAAGCCGGTCGAGGAAGCCCTTGCGTTCGAAGGGGACGACCACCGGCAGGTCCTCGCCTTCCAGGCGTCTTGCCGCTTCGAGATAAGCCTTTGCGGCACCATTGAGCGGTTCCGAGAGCGTGACAGGCGAGCCGAGGTTGGAGGCCCGCAGCACATCCTGGCTTTCCGGGATGATGCCGAGCAACGGCGTGGAGAGTATCTCCAGCACGTCGTCGATCGACAGCATCTCGCCGCGCGAGGCGCGCGCCGCGTCGTAGCGGGTGACCAGCACGTGTTTTTGCACCAGCTCGCCCTGCTCCGCCTTCATGGTGCGGGCGTCGAGCAGGCCGATGATGCGGTCGGAGTCGCGCACCGACGACACTTCCGGGTTGGTGACGATGACCGCCTCGTCGGCGAAGCGCATGGCGAGTTGGGCGCCGCGCTCGATGCCGGCAGGGCTGTCGCAGAACACGTAGTCGAACACCGAGCGCAGCCGGGCGATGACCTCGGCCACGCCCTCTTCGGTCAGCGCGTCCTTGTCGCGCGTCTGCGAGGCCGGCAGCAGATAGAGCGTCTCCAGCCGCTTGTCGCGGATCAGCGCCTGCGACAGCTTCGCCGAGCCCTGGATGACGTTGACGAGGTCGAACACCACGCGGCGCTCGGCGCCCATGATGAGGTCGAGGTTCCTCAGGCCGACGTCGAAATCGACCAGCGCCACCTTCTTGCCGGTCTTGGCCACGGCGGCGCCGAGCGCGGCCGTCGAGGTCGTCTTGCCGACGCCCCCCTTGCCCGATGTGACCACGACTACCTTGCCCATATATCCAGCCTCCATTGGCGGTTTTTATTCTCTGGCCGTGCGCGGCACGGCGGACTCGTTAACAACTTTGGCACGCGAAACCGGTCCGAAGCTTGCGCCGCCGGACTAGCCGAGCGGCACCACGCACAGCGCGTCGTTGTCGAGGAAGGCCTGCACCGCCTTGCCGCGCGAGACGCCTTCCATCTCCTCGGCCGTGGTGTACCAGCCATCGACGGCAAGCAGCTCGGCCTCGTTCTTGCGGCAGAAGATGCGCGCCGAAATATTGCCTTCCGAGCCGGCGATCGCGCGGCCGCGCAGCGTGCCATAGACATGGATCGAGCCGCCGGCGACGATTTCGGAACCGGACGCGACCGAGCCCAGCACGATCACGTCGCCATGCGGATGGAAGACCGACTGCCCGGAGCGGATCGGCGCCTTGATCATCAAAGTGCCGGCCGAAGGCTCGGTCCGCACGCTCTCGGCGCCCTGCCCCGCCTCGGTCTGCGCCGGCTCGATCCGCACCGCTTCGAGCCTTGCCAGCTCGGGATCGACCGGCTCGTCGCCGGACATCTCGATCTGCGGAGCCTCGGCCGGCGTCGCCGCTTGGATGGTTTCTTGGGTCACCTGCACCCGCTCCCCGGCGGCGGCGGCCATTTCGAGTTCTTCCGCTCGCGCCTTGCGGGCTGCCCGGCCGAGCAGCCCCTCGGCGGTCGCCTCCTTGGCGCCGGCGAGCAGAGGCGGCAGATCAGGCCCGAGCTCGGCGCCTTCCAGTTCGATGGCGTAGACGCGGATGCCGCGCGAGCCGAGCACGCCGACAAGCGCGCCAATCTCCTCCGGCCCCGGCTGCAAAATGTTCAGATCCAGCACCACCGGACGCCCGTTGAAATAGCCCGGCGAGTTGGCGATCCAGTGATCCAATCCCTCCAGCCAGTCGGCGATCGGCGCCTCCGGCGTCAGCGTGAAAGCGACGAACGAACGGGCGCGAAAGCGGATCGATTTGTTGTGCAAAGGGGCGGCGAAGGTCACGTCCAAGCGAATCCTTACTCAATAGTTAAAGGGTGCCGGGGCAATGGTTAACAAAAGGTTAATTTTGGGGATTGGAGCCGTTAACAACTGACGCGGCTGAGTTCTGTGGCAGCGCGGTGACAGGGCTTGCCAATGCCGCTATCGTCTCATCCCAAGCTGGCGCAAAGCAAGGGAGATCATGTCATGAGGTTGGAGGTCGGCAGGCCAGAGGATGCGGCCATTGCCTTTGCCGATGCCTGGAACAGACATGACATGGACGACTTCACGGCGCTGTTTTCCGAGGATGCCAATTTCGTCAATGTCGTGGGCATGTGGTGGAAAAGCCGCGCAGAGATCGAAGCGGCGCACCGCGCGACTCATGGGACTATGTTTCGCGACAGCCGGTTGGAGGGAGTCGTCTCGTCCGTAGTCGAGTTGTCTCCTGGCCTTGCATCGGTGCACTATAGATGGACCCTGACCGGCGCCTCTGCTCCGGATGGCTCGCCAGCCGGAACACGGGAAGGCATCCTGCTTCTGGTGGTGGGGAAGGAACAGGCCGGCTGGCAGATAAAGGTGGCCCAAAACACCGACATTGTTCCAGGGGCGATCGCTCCCCCTGCCAACGCGAGGAGATAGCGGCCAAGCTCGCAAGGCGTGTGAAGCGCCTAATATACGAAGCGATGCGCGCGGACCATCCTCTTGCCCGAGACTTTCCACTCTCTTCAGGAAGGAGACGGGCATGGGCATCGATCGGCAAGACAGCAAGCGAGCAGGCAAGACAGGGGCCGCCATGGTAGCGCTGATGCTGCTTGCAGGATGTATGACGCACCAGCCAACTGGCACGGACGCATACCGGACGAGCAGCATAGACCAATGGCTGACGACCGACGATGCCGACAAGGCGGTCAGCGCGATGAGCGCCAAGGGCATGATGCCGGCGACCATCAACTGCCGGTTCGCCGACACCACGCCTGGCAAGGTGGCCTACCGCTCGAAATTCACCTGGAAACGGGCGCTTGCAAACACACGCTACCATTGGGAAGTCGGCGACCCGGCCTATCTCGCCAGCAAGGATGTCGCATCCAGCAGGGTTGGGCTGCGCCGGACGTTCGCGAAGACGGTGCGGGACCCGGCCACGGGGCAGAAGGTGGGGTGCTCGATCTGGGTGAGCTAGGTCTGCCGCAGGATCGGCCGTGGCTACGATGGCTGGAAGCGTCGCGGCAGAGTACGTCGTCGCAGACGGATGATTGAACTGCTCCAGCCAGTCGGCAATCGGCGCCAGCGTACAAGCGACGAAAGAACGCGCAAGGATGCAAGTGGATTTGTCGTGCAAGGGACGTCGAATGCCAGGCGCATGGACCCGACTATGATTTCCCGGCCTTGAGCGCCTTTGCCTCTCTCACAAGAGATGGCCAGTTCAGGCCGACAAGGTAAATGAGTTCGAGCGCCTGAGCTTCGGTGATGCCGGTCTGCCGCACTAGCCGCTTGACGATATCGTCAAGCGTCGGCTGGCTTTTGTCGCGCGCCATTGCATTCCCCTTTCGTCCCCAACGGCTCTCGCTTCTCGATAGTTCCGCTAGCCAGGCAGGAAATGTGGGCGCACAGTGGACTCTCGCTGATGCGGCGAGGACAGTCCGGCTTGACCTCTTGCTAAACGGGTCGGGCTGTCCAGCAGCTTCGCTTCGGGCTGTCCAGCAGCTTCGCTTCGGACGGTCCAGAAGCTTCGCTGTCGCTTCGTACGGATATGACCCGCGTTCGCGCGTCCAAAGTATTTTTTTGTTTCGCGCGGCCGGAGCGACCCGATCGAGGTCGCCTTTCGACAGATCCGTAAGAACAACGCTTGCTATGTTGGGGGCGCCGGCCTAAGCCCAGCAATGGCTAATGAAAAATTCGACCAGCCAGTGACGGTTGTCACCGAGTTGACTGGCGGCGGGCACGAGACAATCGGCGACGCGGCCGCGTGCCTGGACTTCCTGCTCAGAAGATGGCGCGGCAAACGCAGCGAAAAGCATCGTGCGGCCGTTCAGGCCTGCGCGGATACGAATAGTGGGCGCCGCCCGGCCTCATTCGCGCGAAAGGCGTTCATAGTCGCCGCCCGCGAGGCCGCTATTCTGGTGACCTCCTAAGGCTCCTCACGTGACCTGAAATTCCTGTTTTCAATATCGATGATGTCGCCGCAATTTTCGCACTCCATCTGGGTGTGAGTGCGAATCCAGCCTACGCGTGTTTTGGCCTGGTGGTGGCACCGAGGGCATTCGACATCGATTTCGAAGTGGTCGGACTCTCGCTTTGTCATCGCAGTCCCCAAGGCTGGCCTGACGCGGCATCATCCGTTGTCAGTATTCCGCTCCGGCTCGTTTTCCTGCTCCACTACCTTGCCTTTCGCCTCTTTGGCCGCGAGCTTCGCCTCCTTCTTTGCCGCTTTCGCCTGATCGCGCTTACTGCGCTCGTATCGATAGTTGGGCTTCATCGCCATGGCATTTCTCCCGCTGGATCATTGTACGGCCTGGATTTGGGTATGCCTGGGGTCGCAACCGGTCATAGGATAGAAGGCCCAAACGGACGGTGGCGGAATATCAAATCAGGCGATTGCGTTCCGCGATCTCGCGTGCCCGCCTGACTGTCCCGTCGGTGTCCGCGAGTTTGCGCCGCGCTGCCTCGTCCTTCCTGATCGTCAGCCGCACTGGCATGATGTCTGAGCGCCTCACGACCGGCTTGATAGCGACCGGCGGTGCCTCGGGGGTTTTCATCGAACGCATCGGCGTTATCCTTTCACGTAAGACGACAGCCAGGGGGACTGCCAGCCGCCGCATCGCTTGCCTGCATGCTCGTTCTTTCGATATCGGCTCCCCGCCTATCGGAAACCGGTGGAGGTCAAGGTGTAGGAGTTCCGCCGCTCGCGCGCATAAGCTTTGCTTGCGGCGTCTTGGATGGAACCGCGCAACGCGTCGAATGCCGAAAGGTATGCGTTCTCGGCAGTTTCCTTGCCGCCAGGATGGTCGCCAAATGTGCCTAATGCCTCTACTTCGACGAAAAAACGGACCTGGAACATACCGTCATGCCCAATGAAGCATACGGCGTTCCGCGTCTCGTCGAAACTTCGGCTGGGATTTGGAAAGGCAAGCGTCATGTTTGATCCGCCCGCATTTCGGTATGTTCAAGTGCCATCCGGGTCCCACTCCATTCCTTCCGGCCCGCGGCATTGCGACGATTGAGATCCAACATCCTTTTCGTCGCATGCGCATGGGTGAGACCGACCATCGGAACGCCGTCGACATAGGCGGGAATTCCCGTGAAGACGTGGTAGACGGTCCAGGAATGATCAAATTCGACGCGGCGACCATATTGAAGGTCGCTGAAGTCATGGCCCAAGATGCCGCCGTTGTTTCGCGAGCCGCCGAATACGGCATTTTGAACCCGCTCGGTTTCGTCGTTGGGGATGGTTCTGTTCATACCCGTCCTTCCCCGCCTCCCTGCGCGGCAATGATCTCCGAATAAAGGGCTGCGCCATCGGCTTCGGAGATCGTGACGGCGTCCGGCCATTGCGGCATGTTCAGCGTCCTCGCCAAGAGCCGCGCGATCGCGATGGCGTTATCGAGGTCGGCCGCCAGCGCCGTCTCGCGGCCGATGACGGCACGCGCGTCGTCGGCGACACGCGTGCGATAAAATTCGATCACGACCTTCATCGGGGTCCGCCGCGCCATCAGTCCTTGGCCTTCGCCGGGGCATTGATGACGGCGCACTCGATCTGGTTGCCAAACAGACTTTCCTGCTTCGGCTTCCTGGCCTCGCGGTTGGAACGCTTATGTGCCCTGGCCATGTCCGAACGTCCTTTCGATGAGGGCAATGCCATTGTCCGATGCCGGCGTCTCGACGCGCTCCAAACTGTCCTCGGTCACCACGCGCTCATGCGGTTCGCCGTCGCTGCGGATGCGGTATTGTGGGGAGCTTCCCTTTGGCGGCAGCGTGCCGGTGACACGATAGATTTCGTCAGTCTTCGGACCGGCGCCAACACCGCCCTTCAGCCGGACCGCTTGTCCGATGTCAAAAAGACGAGGGGGAGCCCCGTGCTGGATGGGGCGTGCGTTGCGTTGCAAGAGGGTTGTCATGGTTGTCTCCGGTCCTCGACGAGCGCGGCCTCGAGCCTGGCCGGTTCGATCGGTACCATTTGCCGCGTGGACTCTTTTGCGGAGATCGCCGGCAGGTGAACGAAGGCGGCCACGCGGCGCCATGCGCTGCGCGAAGCCCCTTCGAGGGATTCCTCGTCGAGATCGACGCGGTAGTCGCCGGGCGGCCGCGGCGCATCGAAGCCCGGCAGCATAAACGCCGCATTGAAGCGAACGACGGTCGGCGTGGTGCGAGTGGTCACTTGCGGCTTCCTGCGGAAACGCGCGCATGCGCCTTCCGCTTCAATTCCAGCCGAACCGCCGAAACGATGTCCGACGCTGCCAGTACATCCGTGGTCAACGCCGGCATCATTTCAGGGTTCAAACGAAGCGAGTTGCCGCGCCGGGAGCGGCGCAGTGCATTCGCTGTCGAAAATTCGGAGGCGGATGGCGAGGCTTCACTATGACGAAAGCCACCTCGACCAAATCAACGAATTTTATGTATGCACCCCAATTACGCTGCGAACAAGATGGCGGACGCGCTTTATTTTTCCTGGTTAAATAAAAAAGCGTCGCTTGGAGACTGAAAAACAAACAGAAATTCTTCTCATCCGTGCTGATATTTTCCGAGTCTCGTAATTATTCCGCCCGATATTTTTACGGAATCCAGCTGTTGATTTCGGCATTCCTATCTATCGCCCGTCAGGCGGTCTATAAAGACAGGCATCCTCGCCTTTGCCGACACAGGAAGAAGCACCCTTGAAATCCGCTCTCCCAAGCAATCGCGTCATCCGGCGCGCCGCTCCCGGCACCCGCCACCACCTCGATACTCGGGATCCTCTCCATGCCTGAACCGACGCCTCACGCCTTCGGCAAATTCGACGCCAAGGCGCCGGCCGCCAGCGTGGCGGAGCCAGTCAGATCCAAGCGCCTGGAGCATGCGGCGACACGTGGGCTGGCGACTCTCTCTTCACACGGATCGCTCGCCTTGAAGCTGTATGTGATGCTTTGGATCGTCGCCTTGGCGGTGTCGGTATTTGTCATGGTGAAGGCCTGACAAGGTCGGCCCGTCGCCTGAGGCGCAAACGAAAAGGAATGTGAGCATGGCAAACCGTTACGCGCTTCGAATGGACCGGCCAAACAGCTGGACCGTCTTCGACATCTTCACCGGCCAACCTGCCGAGGTCGAGCAGAAGATCATGGTCGGCATCAGGACACGCCGGGCCGAAAAGCTGGTTGTCGAACTGAACATCCAAGACGTCAAACGGCGGGAAGACGCTCACAGGACATCCTGATCCCGCCAAGGCGGGTGGCTCACATGCTTTGCTGCATCTATAGGATAAGGATTCCTGGATGGAGCCAGCCAGCGTGAGCGACGACAAAGCCCTCATCACCTCCCTTCGCATTGCCTGTGCTACCTCGACCATCTGGAACGCCGCCGAGCTCGCGTCGCGCGATCCCGGCTTCGATGCCCGCAATTTCGGCGCCTCGGCGCTGGTGCGGCCGCGCGATGTCGAGGGTGTTGCGGCGCTGGTGAAATTCTGTGCGGAGCATGGCATCAGCCTTGTCCCCCAAGGTGGTCGCACGGGGCTGGCGGGCGGGGCAGCGACTTGCTCCGGCCAGGTGATCTGCGATCTCGGCGGGCTGAACCAAATCGAGGAGATCGACCCGTTCGCGCGCGTGGCGATCGTGCAGGCGGGCGTGACGCTCGGCGCGTTGCGGGAGGCGGCGGCCCGGCATGGGCTGGACCCGGGCATCGACCTTGCCGCGCGCGGCAGCGCCACGATCGGCGGCATGGTTTCCACCAATGCCGGCGGCATCATGGCGTTTCGCAACGGCACGATGCGCCACCGCGTGCTCGGTCTGGAAGCCGTGCTGCCGGACGGGCGGGTGTTTTGCGATCTCACTCGGGTGCTCAAGACCAGCGCCGGCTACGATTTGAAACATCTCTTCATCGGCGCGGAGGGCACGCTGGGCATCGTCACCCGCGTGGCGGTGCGGCTCGATCCGGTTGCCGGCGCCAGCGCCACCGCGCTTGTCGGCGTGCCGGACGCACGAAACGCGCAGCGCATCGTGCGGCATTTTCTGGACTCGACCAGCGCCCGGCTCACCGGCGCCGAGATCCTGTGGCGCAATTTCGCGTCGCTCATGCAGCGGGCGCTGAACTATGCGCCAGGCAGCCTGCCCCTCGACGCGCCCTGCCTTCTGGTGCTCGGGCTCGGCTCCGACAGCATCGAGGCGGCTCGACAAGTGCTGGAGGACGGGCTGGCGGCGGTCTGGGAAGAGGCCGGCATCATCGACGGGCTGGTGGCGAGCTCCGAGGCGCAAGCCGCCGCGATGTGGCGGCTGCGCGAGGAGACCGAGCAGATCGAGCGCGCGCATCCCATGGCGCCCTCCTTCGATGTGTCCGTGCCGGGCGGCGGGCTGGATCAATATGTGGCGCGCATCGCGGCGGGGCTGAAGACGCTCGACGCCTCTTACGCACCATACGTCTACGGCCATCTCGCCGACGGCAATCTGCACATCTCGATCAATTGCGACGGGCCGGTCTCGCATGAGCGGCACGCAGCGATCGAGGACGTGCTTTACGAGGGTCTGCGCGAGGCCGGCGGCTCATTCTCGGCCGAGCACGGGGTCGGGCTGGAGAAGCGCGATGCCTATGAGCGGCACGCGGACCCGGTGAAGCGGGATTTGGCAAAGGCGATCAAAGAGATGATCGATCCGGGTAATGTGATGAATCCGGGAAAGGTCGTAGGGTGAGGTTGGCGGCCCTAGCCTTTCGGAGTGCGACTCTTCCCCTACTCGCACTGGCGGCGCGGACCGCCGTCGAAGGGCTGGTAGGAGTTGTCCTGCGGGTCGTAGGAGCGGTAGCGGCTGAAGCAGTAGTCGACGTGGTCGCCCGATACCGGGCGACCCGATGCCTGTTCCCGGGCGGCCTCTGCCTCGGGCGAAATCTCTTCCGGCGGGCCGCCATAGGTGGTGGCGTAGCCGTCGGCCGACGGGGCGTAGCCTTCCATCTCGGCCTGGTCGTCGCTCATCTGATCGTCGCTCGTCCGGTCGTCAGGCATGGCGTTCTGGCGATCGCTCGCTGCTGTCTGGTCATTCTGGCCTGCGCCCGTCGAGGCGGTGCGGCCGTCGCCGGGATCGTAATAGGGTGAGACGCAGGGGCGCAGCTCGCCGCTGTAGGAACGGTAGCTGTTTTCCGCCGGGCGGTAGCTGCGATAGCGGGTGGCGCACCATTGCAAGTGGGCGACGGGCAATTGCTGCTGCTGCGCCTGCTGATCGACTGTCGCCGGCTGTTTGGCCACGCCGGCGTCGGGCGCTGGCTGGCCCGGGCCAGAGACGTCGGGCAATGGCTGCAGTGGCGGCGCCGCAGGAGCCGCCGTGGCCCCGCCAAGCGCCGTCGTCTGCGTTCCGCTATCGGCTTTGGCCGGCTCGCCAGTCTTGGCGGGCGCAGCCACTACCTGTCGGGCGGGAATGCGTTGAAGGTTCTGTTCCTGCCGATCGACCGGCTGGGCATCCTTCGTCCAGAGCTCGGAAACGCCGATCGCAGGCGTTGCCTGCCGCACCGGCTTGGCGGCGAGCAGCCAGGTGGCGAAGGCAAGCCCGCTGGCAAACACGGCCAAGGTCAGCACGAAGCCGCCGGCAATTCCCAACAAAGCCTTCACGCAACGCTCCTTCAGCTCCCTCTCATAGAATGCAGGGCGCGGGATGGAGTTCCTTGTGCCGCGCAATGGGGCCAAAGTCGGGCAGGCACGCGCAGTCGCCGAACGCCGGCAACGCAGATCGTGGCGGTCTAGACAATCACTTCCTTGTACTCCCGCACCTTGCCGTCCTGGCCGCTGATCCGCCAGGTATCGCCTTCGCGGCCCTCGATATGGCTCGCGGCCAGCGCCACCTTGCCGCCGCCGTCGGGGAGGTCGATGACATAAGTCGGGTTGCAGATGCCGGAGAGGCGCCGGCGCAGTTCGGCGACCAGCGCCTGGCCTTCGGCAATCGTGGTGCGGCGGTGCGCCATGCCGCGCGCGAGGTCGCCGTGGTGCAGGTAATAGGGTTTCACGCCCAGCCGGTACATCAGCTCGCGGCAGAGCTCCTCCAGCACCTCGACCTTGTCGTTGACGCCTTTCAGCAGGACGCTCTGGTTGAGCAGCACGAAGCCCGCCTGCCGCATCGTGCGGCAGGCCGCCTCGGCTTCGGCGGTGAGCTCGCGCGGATGGTTGAAGTGGGTCACAACAGTCACCATCAGCCGGCCATGCAGCGCCTCGACCAGGCCGAGTGTGATGCGCGACGGCAGCGCCACCGGCACGCGGGTGTGGATGCGCAGAAGCCTGAGATGCGCGATCCCCTCCAGGCGGGCGCGGATTTCGGCCAGCGCCTTGTCGGGCAGCGACAGCGGATCGCCGCCGGTCAGGATCACCTCGCGGATCTCGGGGTGTCCGGCGATATAGGCCAGCGCCGGCTCCAGCGCCTCGCGCGTATAGCCGCGGCCGATCGAGGTCAGCGACTCTTTCCTGAAGCAGAAGCGGCAATAGACCGCGCATTGATAGGTGGGGAACAGAAGCACGCGGTCGGCATGGCGGTGCGTCAGCCTGGACACCGGGCTGAAGGCATGGTCGCCGATCGGATCGTCGAGCTCGCCTTCGGCGGCGACAAGCTCATCCGGCGACGGGATCACTTGGGCGCGGATCGGGTCGTCAGGGTCGTTCCAGTCGATCAGATCGAGATAGGGTTTGGGCACGCGCACCTTGTGCGCGGTTGCGGCTTCCTGCGCGGCGGCGCGCTCGGCCGGCGAGAGCGGCAGGGACGCGAGGTCGCGGACATGGCGCACACCGGCGCGGACGTCGTCTTGCCAGGCGGCGCCATTTTTTCGGGCGGAATCAGGACCGCCCGCGGCGGCCGGTTCTCTGAGGTCTGAGGTCATTGGGATCTCGGGTGGCAATTCGCGCGGGATATCGGCCCGATCGACGGCGGGGTCAATGGCGAGCGACGTCGCGGCTCCAGCAGCACCATAGGTATTTGAGCGAAATAGCTTTAGTCTGCGCTCTCAGGGGCTTCGGGACGACACAGATGAATTTCAGCGCAGGTCATGGCTACCTCCTCATCGGCGGTCTCATCCTGGTCGGCGCGGGACTGCTGATCCTCTCGCTGATCGTCAATCTGCGCGTAGCCCTCAGCGTGCGCGACGACGTGCGCCACCGCGAAAAGCTGCTGGAATACTACCGCAACGTCTTCTCGCAGCTGGGGGTGATCCTGATCGGCATCGGCGTCTCGCTGTTCATCTTCTTCTTCCAGCAGAACTACCAGGACCAGCGCAAACGCGAGACCGAGCTGCAGCAGGTGCTCGCCAAGCTCGCCGCGCGCATCGCCCGCGGCGCGCCGGTCATGCAGTCGCTCGATGAGTTCGACGAGCTACTGGATGAGGGCGGCCCATATCTCAGCCCCGATCTCGGCGGCAAGAACACCGCCGTCAGCCTACAGGGGACAGAGCTCGGCAAACAGGCGGCCAAGATCCTCCTGGTCGAGCGCGACGTCGATCTTGGCGACTTCGAAATACTGAACCTGTCGCGCGATTTCGAATCCTCCTTCGTCGTCAATGAGTTTGATCCCAGGCTGTGGTTCGACATCGTGCGCGACGAGAGCGAGATCAAATACGCCACCACACAGCTTGCGCTCGACTACAAGGACCTGCAGCAGACGATCGGCGGCGAGCCGGCGCAGACAGGGGTCGCCGATCCCGAAAAGGAACGCAGGATCAAACAGGAGGTGCTCGACATCTTCTACGATGCCGACTTGCTGCGCCAGCGCGCCAGAAGGCATCTGGCCCGGGCCTGCTGGCTTTTCAGCCAGGGGCGCGGCTTCGTCAAAGCTGTCCCGGTCGATGAGATCGAGGCCGATGCCAAATCGCACCAGCAATGGCTCGACCGGTCGAAGCCGGTGCTGACGCAGTCGAAATCAGGCAGCGGCGACTGTTTCGCGCTGCTCCAGTACGGGCGGGCGTCCTGACCGCCCAACCGCTTTCAATCGGGGATACGTCGCAGCGTGCCCATGTGATTGTCGTCGAGGAAATCGATGGTCATCGCCGACGCTTTGCCGTCGGGGCCGACGGCAAAGCTGACGCCGGCGGGCCTGTCGGGTGTCTCCGCGTCAGGGAAGGTCACGAAGCGGTCGCCATCGAAATGCGCCAACGAATAGGATCGCGCCCCTGACGGTCCGAGCTTGAGCACAAGGCCCTCGCCGGCGCCCGACACCACGGCATCGCCGATGAAGTCGTTGGCATAGCGGCCGGCATAGGCGCCGGCGCGCCGGGACGGGGTCGGCCTGGACGGCGGGCTAGCATAGGCGGCCTTGGCCGCCTCGATCATCGGGCCGAACAGCCCGACATAGATGCCGTTCCACGCCGCGATCCAATCTTTCTCGACTTTACCGTCGAAGACGAGATCGGCGAAGCTGTCGGACAGCCCCTCCGGCACTCCTGTCGGAAAGGCGTTGGCGAGGATGACGATACCGAGCTTCTCCTTTGGAAAGATCGTCACCAGGGTGCGGGCGCCGACGCTGAAGGCGCCGGCATGGCTCCAGCTCAGGCCGTGCCGGCCGAATTCGATGTTCCAGCCAAG
Organism: Mesorhizobium sp. B3-1-8; assembly: GCF_006439495.1. NCBI lineage: Bacteria > Pseudomonadati > Pseudomonadota > Alphaproteobacteria > Hyphomicrobiales > Phyllobacteriaceae > Mesorhizobium > Mesorhizobium sp. B3-1-8. Next base: position 19,122 of record NZ_VFTK01000002.1, on the reverse strand, counting down.
GCCGTAGAAGGATTCGCCGCCGGAGACCGGGTTCTTGCCGCGCGTCATCAAGGGCACGTGGGTCTGGTCCAGCGCATCGGCGGCAATCAGGGTCTTGCCGGCACAGGAGCCGTCGCCGAGCAGGAGGCGTACCCATTGCGCGAGATCGCGCGCGGTTGAGCTGACGCCGCCGGCAGGCGCTTGGGCGTCCGGATCGCGCCTGATCTTGGCAGCCCAGACGCCGTCGACCCTGACGTGGAGCGCGGCGCGATCGGCGCGCCTCATGAAGTCGGCGAGACGGGAGCTGGTCGAGGCCATGCCGAGCGGACGGTAGAGTTTCTCCTCGGCGATTTCTTCCCAGGGCTTGCCTGTCGGTTTGGCGGCCGCGATGGCGCCTTCGGTCAGTCCGAAATTGGAGTAGGAGTAGCCGGCGCGAAAGCTCGACGATGGCGGCACGAAGCGCAGACGGTGGAGGATCGTGGCGCGATCATAGCCTATGTCCTCGAGATCGTCTCCAGCGGTGCCTGGAAGCCCGCTGCGATGCGAAAACAGGTCGCGGATGGTGAGCTCACTGGTTGGATAGGGATCGGCAAGCCGGAAGGCCGGATCGAGGTCGACGACCTTGGAATCCCAGGATACCGCTCCGTCGCTGACCAGCGCGGCTACGATCGTGGACGAGACCGGCTTGGAGAGCGAAGCGATCTGGAACACCGTGTCGGCATCGACGGCCTCCGGCTTTCCGGCTTCGCGATGACCGAACCCCTTGAGAAAGACCACCTCGTCGTCGTGCACGACGGCGATGGCGAGGCCGGGAACATCACCATTGGCGACGGCGCCTTGCGCCAGCACTTCGAGCCTGGATAGCGCGGCAGTGATCCGCTCGGGCGTGATGGGGTCAGCCGCCGTCGCATGGGGCCAAAGTGCGAACCCCACGACGACGGCCCAAATCCTGAAACGACAGAGATTCCGATCAAGCCGCATGCGCGCCCTCCCCTCCCTGCATTCACTAGGCCATAGTACAGGGTGGTGCGCACGCGGCCAATCCTTGCACAACTATCCTCCGCAGCAGCTTCGGAGGATGGGCAGGAGGGGAAACACTGGCGAAATGCGCCCGCCCCTGTCGATCTGCCTCACCGCTCGAACTTCCTGATCGCCTCCGCCGTCACCGGGGTGAAGAAATTCACCAGATTGCCGTCGGGATCGCGAAACAGAAGCGAGCGGTTGCCCCATGGCATGGTGGTGGGCGCCTGCACCAGCGCGCCATCGATGAAACCGCCCAGCCGACGGTACGCGTCATCGACATCGGCGACGCGGAACTCGACGATGGCGCTGCGGTTCTCGGCGGGGCTAGCGACATGGTCGCCGCCGAAGAGTCGAAGCGTGCGCGTGCCGCCGATCGCCAGCGTGCCGGCCGCGGTGACGAGCTCGGCGAAATCCTCGGTATAGAGTATGAGCTTGATGCCCGTGACCGTCTCGTAGAAGGCCACGAGCCGCTTGACGTCGGTGGTGATGATGCGGGTCGAAACGAAATTCATTTGGTCGTCTCCGTGGAGTGGCCGACGAAGAAATCCTCGCGGCTGGACGCGCCCGTTCAGGCACCCTGCCCCGACTTGTGGACCAGGCCTGCTGCCACCATAGTGGCAACAGGAGACATGCCTTGCGCCGCGCCGACAGACTGTTTCAGATCATCCAGATCCTGCGGCGCTCGAGCCGGCCGATCACCGCCGGCCAGATCGCCGAAGAGCTCGAAATCTCGCGCCGCTCGGTCTATCGCGACATCGCCGACCTCATCGGACAGCGCGTGCCGATCCAGGGCGAGGCCGGCCTCGGTTATGTGCTCGACCGCGACTACGACATGCCGCCGCTGATGCTGACGCCGGACGAGCTGGAGGCGGCGGTGCTCGGCGCGCAATGGGTGGCCGACAAGGGCGATGCGGTGCTGGCGGGCGCGGCGCGCGACCTGATCGCCAAGATCACCACCGTCGTACCCGAGCGGCTGCGCCCCTTCGTCAGCCAGCCCAGCGTCGGCGCGCCGCTCAGCCGCGCGAGCCTGCCCGACGGGCTGGATATCGCGCGGGCGCGGGCCTCGATCCGCAACGGCCACAAGATCCGTATCTTCTACCGCAACGAACAGGGCGACGAGAGTGAGCGCGTCGTCTGGCCGACGATGATCGGCTATGCCGAAACGGTGCGGCTGCTCGCCGCCTGGTGCGAGCTGCGCCAGGATTTCCGTCATTTCCGCACCGACCGGATATCCGCCGCGACTTTTCTCGACGAGCGCATCGGCTGCCGGCCGGCTGAGCTGCGCGGCCGCTGGAAACGGCACATGGAAGCGCAGGGAATTCAACTGCCGCAAAGCTAGCTGGCCACTAACTTGCTGGTTGGAAACGCTTTGAGCGGCGAAAGCTTGCGTTCCTTCGCGCAACCGTCGTCGCCTCACTCTCGACTTTCGCCGCAATCGACCCGCGTCCTCTTTTCATGCAATCTCGCCCAGCGGCGATCATGGGGAGATGTGCGCCGCCGAGGGAGGATTGCCATGACCAAGACGCAAGCGCGGCCGCGCTATGAGGATGCCGTTGCGCAATTCCGCATCGAGGACGAGATCGCGCGCCTTCACGGCGACCCGGCCACCGGCATCAATGCCTATGTCGAATGCTGCGGCCGCTACACGGGCGAGAACCGGCTGGCGCTCCGCGCGATCTCGGCCGGCGGGGAGTTGCGCGAATACTCCTTCGACGACCTCGCCGACATGTCGGGCCGCGTCGGCACAATGCTGAAGGAACTTGGCGTACGGCCCGGCGATGTCGTGGCGGGCATGCTGCCGCGCATTCCCGAGCTGGTGGCGCTGATCCTCGGCACGTGGCGCGTCGGCGCGGTCTACCAGCCCTTGTTCACGGCTTTCGGGCCGAAGGCGGTCGAGCATCGCCTGAATTACAGCAAGGCGAAGCTGGTGGTGACCAACCCCGCCAACCGCGCCAAGCTCGACGAGGTGGAGAACCGTCCGCGCATCGCCACCATCCTTGGACGCGGCGACACGCTGCCCGCCGGCGACATCGATTTTCGCACGGCGCTCGCGGCCGCCTCCCCCCGCTGCGAGCCGGTGATGCGCAAGGGCCCGGACCTGTTCATGATGATGTCGACCTCCGGCACCACCGGGCACCCGAAGGGCGTGCCGGTGCCGCTCAGCGCGCTGCTCGCCTTCGGCGCCTATATGCGCGACGCGATCGGACTACGGCCCGACGACATCTTCTGGAACATCGCCGATCCCGGCTGGGCCTATGGGCTCTACTACGCCATCACGGGGCCGTTGCAGTTCGGCATCGCCACCACCTTCTACGAAGGCGCCTTCAACGCCAAATCGACCTACGACATCATCGAGCGCCTGGGCGTCACCAGCCTTGCCGGCTCGCCGACGGCCTATCGCCTGCTGATGGCGGAAGGGCCCGAGGCCGCGGCGCGCGTCAAAGGCAGGCTGCGCGTGGTGAGCAGCGCCGGCGAACCGCTCAACCCGGAAGTGATCCGCTGGTTCGACGCCAACCTCGCCGCGCCGATCCACGACCATTACGGCCAGACCGAGAACGGCATGATGGTCAACAACCATCATGGGCTGGCGCATATCGTGCGCACCGGCTCGGCCGGCTTCGCCATGCCGGGATACCGCATGGTAGTGCTGGATGACGAAGGCAACGAGCTCGGCCCCAACCAGCCGGGCGTGCTCGCGGTCGATATCGCCAGATCGCCGCTGCGCTGGTTCGGCGGCTACCACGAGGCCGAGACGCCGGCGATCGTGGGCGGCTATTACCGCACCGGCGACACGGTGGAATATGAGCCGGACGGCTCGGTCTCCTTCATCGGCCGGGCCGATGACGTCATCACCTCGTCCGGCTACCGCATCGGGCCGTTCGATGTCGAAAGCGCGCTGATCGAGCATCCGGCGGTCAATGAGGCGGCGGTGGTCGGCGTGCCCGATCCGCAGCGCACCGAGATCGTCAAGGCCTTCGTGGTGCTGGCGCCCGCCTTCAAGGGCAGCGAGGCGCTGGCCGAGGAACTCGCCCAGCATGTGAAGAAGCGCCTGTCGGCGCATTCCTATCCGCGCGAGGTCGAGTTCGTCAGCGAACTGCCGAAGACGCCAAGCGGCAAGATCCAGCGGTTCCTGCTGCGGAAGGCCGAGGTGGAGAAGCGCAAAGCGGAATAAAGATTTGCCGCTGCCTTGATTTCCGCCACGCAAAAGCCGCCAAGTCGGGCGATGGCTCGCAAGGGTTCTTGATCGCTTATTTTGGGGTGCAGCATGCGGTTGGTTTTAACGCTTCTCTTTGCACTGGCGGGCAGCACGGCGCTCGCCGCCTCGCCGGAAGACGATTACGTCGCGGCGCGCGACAAGGCGATTGCCGACATCACCGCGCAGGAAAGCGCCAATACCGCAATCGAAACCATCGATGCCCAGAACGAGAAGGCGCTGGCCGACCTGCAGCAGCGTCTCGCCGCCATTCTCGGCCCGCTTGCGGTCAAGGGCTTTCCAACGACGGGCACCATGAACATCGAAAGCCTCAACGCTTCCGACATCGGCTATGGCATGCTGGATGGGCTGCGATATGCCCAGAGCGACGACGGCCCAAGCATCGTCGCCTCGACGCGCGGGCTGACCGAACGCTGGCTCAAGTCCAAATCGGCCGAAACGGAAGCAGATTTCAAGCTGCCCGCCGATATCGGCGCGGCGCTGAAGCTCGACAGTTTCTACACCCAGGCCATCGGCAGCGACGCGGCATTCTCCGGCACGCTCGATTTTTCGCTGAAGAAACCCGACGGCGCCGATGCGGTGGTCGCCCGGCTCGGTGGCTGGACCCAGGATGTCGGACCGATCTACGACCAGCACGTCGTCGTGGCGGTCGTGAAGGGCGACCGCGTGCTGATTGCCGAAGCGCCCGCCTCGCCCGCCGTGCCGAAGATCGCGGCGTGCGGTTCGCTGTGGGCAGCCGCCGACGCCGCCGCGCAGAAAACCCAGCAGAGCGATGACGGCGCGGACCAGGACGACTCGACCGCCACCGATGCCGCCAACGCCGCCTGGGAAAAGGGCGACGCCGACTACCGCGCCTGCATGGCCCAGCGCCTGCCTGGTGATCCGTCCTTCCCGGCGCTGCTCAAGCAGGCGCAGGATCTTGCCGACGGCATGGCGGGGCAATAGCCGGCAGAGCGATCTCCGGAATTACGCAGCGATTTCTCAGCTTCCGTTTGCCCGCATGTTGCGCCGAGCAACACGCCGGGCGGTGGCGCGCCCCGCTTCCGCGATGATCCCATTGGCCTGAGGCGGGGCATCCTTGCGCGACCTTGCGTCGGTCACCCTATGCAGCCGTTCGTAAGGCAGCAATTCCCGGATGCGGGCATTGAGCGCTTCGACTTCGGCGTGCAGATCCTCGCATTCCTGCTTCTGGATATCGAGCTGGATCTGCTCGGACGCCTGCTGCAGCGAAAGCTGTGAGAGATTGGTGCTGACCGCGGACAGGTTCTTCTTGTCGGTTTCGCTCTCGTCCTTGAGAACGGCGAGCCTTTCCTCCGCAATCTGGCGTTCGGTGACGGCATCGTTCAACTGCGCCCTGAGCCTGGCGATCTCGGCCGTGGCTTCGTCGTTGTCGGCCGAGACGTGATCCAGGCGCGATTGCAGTTCCTGGATCTCAGCACGCAAACCGCGCATTTCCGCCTGACCGCGCGCCAGTTCGGCGGCACTGTCGCTTTCGGCGATCCGCGCCATCTCGGCGGTTTCGGCAAGCTTGGCTTGCGTTGCCTCCAGCGTTTTCTGTAGTCGGGTTTCCTCTTTTTCGTGGTTGCCGAGTTGAGCCATCAGCTCGGCGATGTGAGCGGTTTCGCCGGCGTGGGTTGCCGCGAATTCGTCGAACCTGTGCCGGGCCTCCGCCTCGCGCTTTTGCGCCTGCTCCAGATCGACCGAGAGGCCGACCTGCTTTTCGCGCAGCAGCTTGTTCTCGGCGCCGCGTCTGTCGAGCTCCACTGTTTTGGCCGCCAGAGCCTTGGCGATCTCGCCGAACTCCGTCTCGCGCCTGGTGCTCTCGTTGCCCATCTCCACCAGCTCCAGGCGCACGGCCGCAAGCGCTGAGCGCAGTTGCTCCCGGTCCTGAACGAGACTCGCCTCGCGCTGCTGCCACGCCTCGGCCGCGCCGTCGCGTTCGCGCTGCCTGCGGGCGGCGTCAAGCAGTTGTTCTGAAAGCGTTTTGTGTTCCGTGGTGAGAGCGAGGTTTGCCAGTTCCAGCTCGTTGGAGCGCAACACGTCGCGATGGAACACGTTGAGGACTTCGCGCGTCATATGGTGCGCGGTGGCGATCTCCGCCAGCTTTGCTTCGATCTCCTGCAGATGGCTCTGGCCATCCCGGAAAAGCCCGGCGACGGCCTCCAGAGCGGCCAGCCGCGTCTGGGTATGCGGTGTCAGCCGCGATGTCGCTGTGCCGGACGGCTCTTCAGCAGGCGGATTCTCGTCGCTTGCCACCAGTTCCTGGCCGGCAACGGCATCGTCCTCCGAGGGCTGCCGTTCATCATCTTTAAGAACGTCCTCGAATGCTTCCGCCAGATCCGATTGAAGTTCCTGAAATTCCTTATCGACGTCCTCGGCCCGCTTTATCAGAGACTTGAAATTCATCACGGCACATCCCTTACGATCGACGACACACCTTTTACGCTCGCCCCAAGCGTACTTAACGAATTGCTAATCTATCCCTTTACCTTCCGTTCGGGAAGCCTGGGCAAAGGAAACCAGAATTTAAGGTTATCGCCGGTCCCAACCTTATGCGGTTCCGCCCTAGGTGATCCCTTCTTCCGCTCTTAACATATGTTAGTGTTCTCTCAGGGCAGGTGCTGAAAGCATGCTCAGCAAAAGGGAAAGACAGCGAGCTGCTTGTCATCATTCACATGAGCGATGCGAAGACTTTCAAAGCCACAAACGAGCGCTAAAAACAGAGTCCCCCTGCCGATCCGATCGCAGAGCGTTCGATGGAGTCGGCTTTCCACATACCTCTCGCCGCCTCTTGTTGCCTTCCCCTCGCATCCCGATATTGTCCTGCCGAAGCCGGTCCCGCCCGGGCCGCGGCACAATTGAACAATCGTGGGATGAATCCCTGAAACGCCTCTGGCGCGTCAGGCAGAATGGAGATTTGGGAAAGGCGAGATGACGGATCAGAATACGGAAACCAGGACATTCGAGGCGGACGTCTCGCGGCTGCTGCACATGATGGTGCATTCGGTCTATTCGGACCGTGACGTCTTCTTGCGCGAGCTGATCTCCAACGCGGCCGATGCCTGCGAGAAGCTGCGCTTCGAGGCGGTGAGCCGGCCCGAGCTTCTGGGTGACGATGCCAAGCCGCGCATCACGATCGCGGCCGATCCGGACAACAGAGAGCTTGTCGTCGAGGACAACGGCATCGGCATGAGCCGCGACGAGATGGCGGAGGCCCTGGGCACCATCGCGCGCTCCGGCACGCGCGCCTTCCTGGAGCGCGTAGAGGCGGGCAAGGCGGCGGAAGACACGCAGCTCATCGGCCAGTTCGGCGTCGGCTTCTATTCCGCTTTCATGGTCGCCGACCGGGTCGACGTCATCAGCCGCCAGGCCGGCAGCGACGAGGCCTTCCGCTGGTCATCCGACGGCAAGGGCACCTATGAAATCGCGCCGGCGCCGCTCGAGGCGGCGCCCAGGCGCGGCACCCGTGTGGTGCTGCATCTGATGGAGGACGCCTCTTCCTACACCACGTCCTACCGGCTCGAGGGCCTGGCGAAGTCGCAGTCGGGCCATGTGCCGGTGCCGATCACGCTTGTCGAGAAACCCGGCGCCGAGCCGCGCGACATTGCCGACGGCACGGCGCTCTGGGTGCGGCAGAAGAGCGAGATCAAGCCGGAAGAATATACCGACTTCTACCGCAGCATCGCCGGCCAGTATGACGAGCCGGCCTCGACCATCCATTTCCGCGCCGAGGGCCGGCAGGAATACAGCGTTCTCGCCTTCGTGCCGGGATCGCGGCCGTTCGACCTGTTCGACCAGGACCGCAAGGGCCGCATGAAGCTTTATGTGCGGCGCGTCTTCATCACCGACGACGCCGACGTGTTGCCGCGCTACCTGCGCTTCGTGCGCGGCCTGGTCGATTCCGCCGACCTGCCGCTCAACGTGTCGCGCGAGATGATCCAGGAAAGCCCGTTGCTCGCAGCGATCCGCAAGGGCGTGACCAACCGCGTTCTCGGCGATCTCCTAAAGCTCGCCGACAACGATGCCGAAGCCTACGCCAAAATCTGGGAAAATTTCGGCGTCGTGCTGAAGGAAGGGCTTTACGAGGACTACGAGCGGCGCGAGCAGTTGCTGAAGCTTGCCCGCTTCCGTTCGACGACTTCAGGCGAAGGCTGGCGCAGCCTTGCCGATTATGTTGGAGCGATGAAGGAAGGCCAGAAGGCGATCTTCTTCATGGCCGGCGACGACCGCGCCCGGCTGGAGGCCTCGCCGCAGTTGGAAGGGTTTCGCGCACGCGGTATCGAGGTGCTGTTGCTCACCGACCCGGTCGACAGTTTCTGGGTGACGATGGCGCCGGAATTCGACGGCAAGCCATTCAAGTCGGTGACGCAGGGCGCGGCCGAGCTTGCCGATGTCGCGCTGCCCGAGCACGCAGCAAAGCCGGACACCGAGACGTCATCCGACATCGCGACGTTCCTTGCCTTCGTGAAGACCACGCTTGGCGAGGAGGTGTCGGACGTGAAGGCCTCCGACCGGCTGACCGAAAGCGCCGTCTGCCTGGTCGCGCCGGAGCATGGCCCGGACCGCCAGTTCGAACGTCTGCTCAATGCCGCCGGCCGGCTCGAGAAGGCCGCCAAACCGATCCTCGAGATCAACCCGCGCCATGAGCGCGTGGCGGCGCTGGCAAAGCTCGGCGACGACGAAAAAGCGTTCAAGGAAGACGCAGCGCACCTGCTCTACGACGAAGCGCGCGTGCTCGACGGCGACAAGCCGGCTGACGCCAAGGCCTTCTCGGCGCGCCTGGCGCGACTGATCGATCGCGGGTTGGCGAGAGGGTGAGCCCCGGTGCCGCGCTTGCGCGGCCTGCCGGCGTCCAGTCGGAACTGGGCGCTGGCACATTTTCGGCAGCCCGCTTAGCTTTATCGTATTCCTACGGCATGAGCGGCAGGTGTTCCTATGAAGCGCATTGTTCTGGTCAGGCATTCGGAAGAGCCGGGCGACGATCATGTCCAGACGACGCTTAAGGCGAACGGCCATGCGATCACGACCGCGATGCCGTTCAAGGGCGATCCGATCGACCTCGGGTCCGTCGATGGAGCGGTGATCTATGGCGGTCCGTTCAATGTCTTCGACACCGACATACACCCGTTCCTAAACGACGAAGCCGCGCTGATCGAGCATTGCCTGGACAACGATCTGCCGCTGCTCGGCATCTGCCAGGGCGCGCAGCAGATCGCCTGGCATCTCGGCGCCGATGTCGGGCCGGTGGAAAGCGGCATCCGGGAGTTCGGCTATTTCGAGATCACGCCGACGGCCGAAGCCGGCGATTTCCTCGACCGGCCGCTCTTCCTGCCGCAGAACCACTTTCATACTTTCGCCGTGCCGGCCGGCGCCGTGCATCTCGCCTCGAGCGACACGTTCCCCAACCAGGCGTTCCGGATCGGCGACAAGACCTATGCGCTGCAATTCCATGCCGAGCAGGGTCCGGCCGGCTTTCGGCGCTGGCAGGAACGGCAAGGCGCGCCCTACGGAACGCTCGGCGCGCAGGACCGGGACGAACAGGACAGGTTGATGGCGGCCCACCACGCAGCGCAGCTTGCCTGGTTCAGCGGCTTTGTGACCAAGCTGTTCGGTTGAGGCGCATTTGGTGGGAATTCGCGCATGACCATAGACGGCGTCTGCGATCCGCGTTTTGCCGGAGTGCGCGATGCGTTCGCCTGGTGTCTCGCTCAAGGCCTCGAGCATGGCGGCGGCGTCTCGGTCGTGGTCCATGGCAGGACGGTCGTCGATTTCTGGGGCGGCCATGCGGATGCCGCGCGCACCCGCCCGTGGCGGCGTGACACGCTGGTCAATGTCTGGTCTTCGACCAAGGGCGTCGTGGCGCTGGCGATCGCGATGCTGGTGGAGCGCGGCAAGCTGGATTATGCCGCACCGGTGGCGCGCTATTGGCCGGAATTCGCGGCGGGCGGCAAGGAGTACATCACGCTAGACCAGGTGATGTCGCACCAGTCCGGGCTGAACGGTCTCGCCGTGCCGATGGATGAGGCTGGCCTGCTCGCCTGGGTGCCCTATGCCGACGCGCTTGCCGCCATGTCGCCGCTATGGGAGCCCGGCAGCCGGTGCGTCTATCACGCCCTCACCTACGGCCATCTTGCCGGCGAGGTGCTGCGGCGCGTCGACGGGCGCAGTATCGGATGTTTCATCGCGGAAGAGATCGCAGTCCCGCTTGGGGCCGATTTCCATGTCGGCCTGCCGCAAGCCCAGGATTCCCGCGCCGCCGAGATGATCGAGGGCCCGAAGACGTCCGATTGGGTCGACTTCGTGCGCGCCTCTCCCTTTCCCCACGCATGCGACAATCCAACGCCCCGCGCATTGGCGCCCAACGACCGCGCCTGGCGTGCCGCCGAGGTGCCGGGCGGCAACGGCCAGTCCACCGCGCACGCGCTGGCGCGTATCTACGGCATGATGGCGGCGGGCGGGAGCTTTGAGGGCAAGCCCCTGATCGGCCGCGCGGCGATCGAAGAAGCCGCACGGCCGCGCTTTCGCGGCATGGACGACAGCTTCGCGCTGCCAGCCGCCTTCGCCGCCGGCTATCAGATCGAGGATCCTGTCTATGCCCGCCGCGCATCGCCGCAGACATTCGGCCATACCGGCTGGGGCGGCGCCATCGGCTTTGCCGACCCAGGCGCCGGCGTTGGGTTCGGCTATGTCACCAACCGCATGGTGGGTTTCGACGATGTGGACCCGCGCCGCAAGGCCCTGATCGACGCCGTCTACGACGCGCTCTGACGCCAGATGAAGCGCTGTCGGCCGAGGGCCGGCCCTGCTGCCTACCCTCTCAGCCCCGGTGCTTCCTGGCCGGTGCGCGCGACATATTCGGTATAGCCGCCGCCATAGGTGTGGATGCCGTCTGGCGTCAGTTCCAGCACACGGTTGGAGAGTGCCGCCAGGAAATGGCGGTCGTGCGAGACGAAGAGCATGGTGCCTTCATATTGCGACAGCGCCTCGATCAGCATCTGCTTGGTGGTGATGTCGAGATGGTTGGTCGGCTCGTCGAGCACCAGCAGGTTGGGCGGGTCGAACAGCATCAGCGCCATCACCAGCCGCGCCTTCTCGCCGCCCGACAGCACCCGGCACTTCTTCTCGATCTCGTCGCCCGAGAAGCCGAAGCAGCCGGCAAGCGCGCGCAGCGGCGCCTGACCGGCCTGCGGAAACGAGTCCTCCAGCGTCTGGAAGACGGTGCGCTCGCCATCGAGCAGTTCCATGGCATGCTGGGCGAAATAGCCCATCTTGACGCTCGGGCCGCGCGCGACGGAGCCCTCGTCCGGCTCGGAGGCGCCGGCGACCAGCTTCAGAAGCGTCGACTTGCCGGCGCCGTTGACGCCCATCACGCACCAGCGCTCGCGGCGGCGGATCTGGAAGTCGAGGCCCGAATAGATATTGCGGCTGCCATAGGCCTTGTGGATGCCCTTCAGCGTCGCCACGTCCTCGCCGCAGCGCGGCGCCGGCTGGAACTCGAAGGCCACCGTCTGGCGCCGCTTCGGCGGTTCGACGCGGTCGATCTTGTCGAGCTTCTTCACCCGGCTCTGCACCTGGGCGGCATGGGAAGCGCGCGCCTTGAAACGCTCGATGAAGGCGATTTCCTTGGCCAGCATCGCCTGCTGGCGCTCGAACTGCGCTTGCAACTGCTTGTCGGCCAGCGCGCGCTGCTCCTGATAGAATTCGTAATTGCCGGAATAGGAGGTGAGTGCGCCGGCGTCGATCTCGATGATCTTGTTGACGATGCGGTTCATGAACTCGCGGTCGTGCGAGGTCATGAGCAGCGCGCCGTCGTAATCCTTGAGGAATTTCTCCAGCCAGATCAGGCTTTCGAGGTCGAGATGGTTCGACGGCTCGTCGAGCAGCATGACGTCGGGCCGCATCAGGAGGATACGGGCAAGCGCGACGCGCATCTTCCAGCCCCCGGAGAGTTTCGAAACGTCGCCGTCCATCATCTCCTGGCTGAAGCCGAGGCCGTCGAGCACCTCGCGGGCGCGGCCGTCCAGCGCATAGCCGTCGAGTTCCTCGAAGCGGTGCTGCAGTTCGCCGTAGCGCTCGATGATCTGGTCCATCTCGTCGGCGCGGTCGGGATCGCCCATGGCATGTTCGAGCTCGCGCATCTCGGCGGCCACCGCGCTGACCGGCCCTGCGCCCTCCATGACCTCTGCCACGGCGCTCAAACCGCCCATGTCGCCGACATCCTGGCTGAAATAGCCGATGGTGACGCCGCGATCGACCGAGACCTGGCCCTCGTCCGGCTGCTCCTGGCCGATGATCATGCGGAACAACGTCGTCTTGCCGGCGCCGTTCGGGCCGACCAGTCCGACCTTCTCGCCCTTCTGCAAGGCGGCCGAGGCTTCGATGAAGACGATCTGTCGGCCGTTCTGCTTGCCGATATTTTCAAGACGGATCATGGGCTCGTAGGGAGTGGGGAGTAGGGAGTAGGGAGTAGGGAGTAGGGCCAATAATCGAATGCGCGGGATAAAGGAACCCCTCATCGCTTCTCGGCCTCGACGTAACCTATTGCCTATTGCCTATTGCCTACTCACCTCGCGTCGTGGAAGATGATCCCGACCGTATGCCGCCGCCCTGACCGCAAGCGGCTCACGCCATGGCGCAGGTTGACGCGATAGTACCCCTTCGTGCCTTGCACCGGCCGGTTGTGAACCGCAAAGATCACCGCATCGCCGCGCTTCAGCGGCACCACCTCGGCGCGGCTTTGCATGCGCGGGCGCTGCTCGGTGAGCACGAATTCGCCGCCGGTGAAATCCTCACCCGGCTCGGACAACAGGACCGCCACCTGCAGCGGAAAGGCGAGTGCGCCGTAAAGATCCTGATGCAGGCAGTTGAAGTCGCCGGGGCCGTATTGCAGCAGAAGCGGCGTCGGCCTCACCTGGCCTTCGTCGTGGCAGCGCTTCAGGAAGGCAGCGTGTTCGGCCGGATAACGCTGCGCCACGCCCATCTTCTCGTTCCAGTCATTGGCGACCGTGGCGAGGCGCGGATAGAGCGCGATGCGCAGTCCCTCGATCAGGTCAGGCAGCGGATAGCGGAAATAGCGATATTCGCCCTTGCCGAAGCCGTGGCGGGCCATGACCACATGGCTGCGGAAATGCTCCTCATGCGGATAGAGCGCAGCGATATCGGCGCATTCCTCGGGCGGGAGCAGGCCGGGCACGACGGCGCAGCCATGGGCGTTCAGATCAGACACCAGCGCATGCCAGTTTTGCGCGTCGACGCGGGATTCGGCGGAGCGGCCGACGCGCTTGGTGTTCAGAGAATGGATGGTCATGGGTTGCCTCCTTGCTTGCCATCAAAGTGGGGCGAAGGCGATGCGGGGGCCACCCGATTCCTGCGGAGGTGGGCGCCGACTTTACCCTTCTCGCCTTGTGTCCCCTTGTGGGGGAAGGTGGCCGCGCTAAGCGAGGTCGGATGAGGAGTGCTGGCAGGAATGAGGCGGCGGCGATTTCAAGCCTCTCGCCAAGCTGGAACATCCCTCATCCGTCTCGGCGCTGCGCGCCGATCCACCTTCTCCCACAAGGGGGAGAAGGGAAAACGCGCTTCACTGCTGGCGATACGCCTCCAGCTCCGGATCGAGGTCCACCTTCACCGCATTGGTAAACACACACGTCGCCACCATGATGCCGGCGAAGGCAACGAGATTGACCAGCAACGCCTCGTCATAGCGCGCCTTGAGCGCGGCCCAGGTCTCGTCCGGGACGGCATTGGCGTCGGCGGCAACCGCCTTGCCGAAACCGATCAGCAGCGCCTCGTCGGTCGACGGCTCAATCGCCTCCGGATCGAGGCCGTTCTCGATCAGCGCGCGGCGAAAGAAGGTCACCGGGATCTCGGCGCGCATCGCCTCGGCGATCGTCTTCGAGAACAGCCAGATGGCGCGGTCGTCGAGCGTTGGCTTCAGCAGATCGCGCAGCGTGAACCATTCGGCGTAGATGCGGTGGGCGGCCGGCGAGTGAAGCAGGATGCGCTTCATGTTTGTCATGCGGCCGCGCAGCGCGAGCTCGCGGTCGTGCTCGGCGCGGATCTCGGCGGAAGCGGTGGCGTAGTCGATCGGCGAAAGATGCGCCATCGGCCTCACCCGAGCTTCGCGTGAAGTGCCGGCGCGCCGCGCAGCGTGTTTGAGACGGTGCAGATATCCTCGGCATCCGCCAGGATCCGTTCTTTCGTCGCGGCGTCGAGGTCGCCGGCGATCGTCAGGCGAATATTGAAGGTTTCCAGCCGCGACGGCTCGTCCTTCGCCTTGTCGCCGGTCACATCCGCCCTCATCTCGCCCAGCCGGTCGGCGACGCCGAGACGGGTGGCGACGATGCGGGCGCTGAGCACCATGCAGGCAGCCAGCGAGGCGTAGAGCAGGTCGAGCGGGCTGAAGCCGGACGCGCTGACCTGCGTGACCACATCGACGGTGCCGCCGGTCGGTGTAGTGACCACCGGCAGGCCGCCCGGCGGCAGGACGGCGAGCGCGCCGGCGTTTCGGGTTCTGACTTTCAGGTCTGCCATCGCGTGGTCTCCAATTCGGAGACATTGATAGCGGACGGGAATTCACTGAGGCAATCGCCGAGGCAGGCCGTGGGCGATTGGCGTTTCCTCGCCCTCATGAAATGGGGGAGAGGTGGCTCGGCTAAGCCGAGACGGAAAGGGGGAGCGCCCTACGAAGGCCCCCTCTCCGTCCGCTTCGCGGACACCTCTCCCCCGCCTCTGGCGGGGGAGAGGTGTCCAGTTCTGAAACGCTACTTCGTCAGATCGAGCGCGGCCGTCAAATCCCCCATCGGCGGCTGATCGTTGTTGCGCAGCGCCTTGTCGCGGGCGACGATGCCCGGCAGCACCGGCAGGTCGTAGCGGGCGGTGATGAAACGCAGGATCGAGGTCGTGTCGTATTGGGTGTGGTCGACCGTGCCCATCTTCGCATAGGGCGAGATGATGAAGGCCGGGATGCGGTTGCCCGGGCCCCAGCGGTCGGCCTTGGGCGGCGCGACGTGATCCCAGAAGCCGCCATTCTCGTCATAGGTGATGACGACCAGAATATGGGCCCATTGCGGGCTCTTCTCCAGATGCGAAACGAGGTCGGCCAAGTGCTGGTCGCCCGAGGTCACATCGGCATAGCCGGCATGTTCGTTGAGGTTGCCCTGCGGCTTGTAGAAGGTGACGGACGGCAGCTTGCCGTCGTCGATCGCCTTGATGAACTCCACGCCGTCAAGGCCGCCATCCTTGATGTGCTCGGCCCGCGCGGCCGTGCCCGGGGCATAGGCCGCGAAATAGTTGAAGGGCTGGTGGTGGAACTGGAAGTTCGGCACGGGCGTGGCGTTCTTGCCGTCGAGCGCCGCCTGCCAGGCGCCCGCATACCAGGCCCAGGAAATGCCCTTGAGCGAGAGCAGATCGCCGATGGTGATCTCGTGCTGCGGCGGCAGCGTGGTGGGCGCAGCCGGATCGGCAAGTGCTGCGTCGCCGCCCTCGGCCGGCTTGTTGGCGCTCGGCTGGTAAGGCGGCTGCATGGTGTTGACGGCGTAGAAGTCGGGCGTGATGGCGCCGTCATTGGCGAATTTCGGCACGCCGCCCAGCGCCGAGGCGGGCGAGTTGTCGGCCGGCTTCAGCGTCACGCCATCCGGCTCGACAACGGCGATCTGGCCCTTCACCGGGCTGGTGTCGGCATTGGGATAGTGGGGCGCGCAGGCGCAGGCGAGCATGAAGTGGTTGAGGAAGGAGCCGCCGAAGGCGCCCTGGAAGAAATTGTCCGCCAGCACGTATTTTTTGGCGATCGCCCACATTGGCAGGTTGGAGCCGTCATAGTGGCCCATGACCAGCGAGCCGGAATCGGCCCAGGCGACGAACTTGTCGTTCCGGCCGCCGTCGATCTGCATCTGCTCCTGGTAGAAGCGGTGCCAGAGGTCGTGCGTGACGACGTTGGTGCCCTCGTTGAAGCCCTTGGGATCGTCGATGGCGAAGGTGGCGTTGGCCAGATGCGCGCTCTGCGCCTCCGTCACCGCCGGCGTGACGCCCTTGCCGGTCAAGCCGCCCCAGGCCGGCGGCAGTTCGGAAAGCGGCTTGCCGTCGCGGTCGAGCTGACGCGCCTGGTCGGGCGAAACGTTGGCCAGGCCGTTGGCGCCGGGGAAGGCGCCGTAGAGGTTATCGAAGCTGCGGTTCTCGGCGTAGATGACGACGACGGTGTCGATCTTGTCGTAGCCGGGAGGAGCCGCGTGGGCAGCAGCGGAGAACGATGCCAGCGCCGTGGAGGCAAGGCAAAGCGAGAGGAAGGACCGGGGGGAGAGAAAGAATCGGGTCATCGGGAAATGCCTCGTGGCTTGGGAATGGCTGGAGGACGGCAATGCAGGAACGCAACTGCATCAATGCCGAGCTACTTCGGAGCCTTGTCACCCATGTGACATTTCCGCAGTGTCCGAACACGGTTTCGTGAGCGAGAAAGCCAGTCATCAATCCGTTGCACTCGATCCTTACGTCGCGAACGAAATCGGGCGAAGGAAATCAGGGATGTCGCCACAGACGATGGGACGGAAAAATCACGCGATCACCCTTCTGGCGGCCTCGATCGTCGGCTTGACCGCGCCTGCGAGCACCGCGGAGCGGTCCGGTGTCCACCCCGGTCCGATGTCGCGCCAGGAAGCCTTCGCCCGCGCCGACGCGCTGACGGCGCTCGGGCGGCAGATGTTCCTTGACCCTTCGCTCTCCGCCTCGGGCAAGCAGGCCTGCTCGTCCTGCCACGATCCCAATCACGCCTTCGGGCCGGCCTCGGCGGCACCCGTCGAGATGGGCGGAGCCAAGCTCGACCAGCCCGGCGTTCGCGCCGTGCCGTCGCTGCGCTACCTGCAGGCGGCGCCTGCCTTCACCGAGCATTTCTACGACTCCGAGGACGAAGGCGACGAGAGCGTCGACAATGGCCCGACCGGCGGCCTGACCTGGGACGGCCGCGCCGACCACGGCAAGGACCAGGCGAGGATCCCGCTGCTGTCGCCCTTCGAGATGGGCAACAAGGACGAGGCCGAGGTGGTCGCGGCGCTGCGCAAGGCGCCCTATGCCGGCGCCTTCGAGGCGGCGTTCGGCGCCGATGTGTTCGAGCACCCGCAGGATGCCTTCGACGCCGCGGTCGAAGCGCTCGGCACATTCGAGCAGAGCAGCGCCGATTTCTATCCCTATTCCAGCCGCTACGATGCTTTCCTCGCCGGCAAGGCGCAGCTCTCGGCGCAGGAATTGCGCGGCCGCATGCTGTTCGAGGACGAAGCGAAGGGCAATTGCGCGAGCTGCCATCTCAGCGAGCCCGCCAATGACGGCGAGCCGCCGCAGTTCACCGACTACGGCCTGATCGCGATCGCCGTGCCGCGCAATCCGGCGATCCCCGCCAACGCCGATCCCAATTATGTCGACCTCGGCCTGTGCGGACCGCTGCGCACCGATTTCAAAGGCCGCGCCGAATATTGCGGCCTGTTCAAGACGCCGACCCTGCGCAACGTGGCCTTGCGAAAGAGCTTCTTCCACAACGGCTATTTCCACTCGCTGCGCGAGGCGGTCGCCTTCTACGCCAGCCGCGATACGGATCCCGGGCGCTGGTATCCGAAGAAGGCGGACGGCACGGTCGACAAATTCGACGATCTGCCAAAGGCTTACTGGCCGAACCTCAACACCGACCCACCCTTCAACCGCAAAAAGCCGGGCGACAAGCCGGCGCTGAGCGACGCCGAGATCGACGACATCGTCGCCTTCCTCGGCACGCTGACCGACGCTGACCAGGCTGGTCAATAGGGCGACCGGCAGCCAAGGAGACTGGTGGAACACACGGCCTGCTTGCTGCCGGAGCCGTGCTATCCACCGCAAAAGTGTGCCAATGTGAGCCACGTCATAGGAACGCCAAGTCGCGCCTGCTATATTGCCCACCTCTTCACAGATGGAGTCTGCGATGAGGTTCGTCGCGGTGCAGGAGCCGCCCGGCGGCAGTTGGGCGGTGTTCGATGCGGGCAATGGCGCGCCGGCCGAATATGCCGGCCGGGTGCTTATCGGCCTGACATCGCGCGAGGCCCGCTGGTTCGTCGCGGCGGGCAACGACCAGGCGGTTTGGCCACGGCCCGGCCGGCGAGGCGCGCACCTGCGGTTGGTCAGCGGAGGCGGCTCGCCGCCGATGCGCGAAAGGCACGGCCAAACAGGCGGTTGAGAAGACGCACTGACGGATTGATTCAAGCCGGCGCGACCTCGGTGTCGCTCCTCATTGTGCCGGCGCGTAGCGGCTCACCACCATGCCGCTGGCATAGGGCTTCGAGCCGAGGAGCTTCAGCTTGGCAAAACCGCCCTTCTCGAAGATGCGGCGGCCGCTGCCCAGAACCGCCGGATTGATGAAGAGCTGGAACTCGTCGACCAGGCCGGCGGCGATCAGCGCGGCGGCAAAGCCCGCGCCGCCGAACACGGCGATGTTGCCGCCCGCGCCCTGCTTCAGCGCATCGACCTCGCGCGGCAGGTCGCCACTGACGACGCGGGTGCGTTCCCAGCGCGAAGCCTCGAGCTTGTCGCTCGCCACGATCTTCTCAGCCTCGACGATGCGTTGCGCGAAGGCATAGAAGCGATCCTTCGGGTATTTTCTCGCCGCGTTGCCCCAATGGGTCAGATACCCCTCCTCGGCCATCTTGCGGCTCAACAGGATGGTGTCGATTGTTTGGAAGATAGCGTTGAAATCCTGCTTGAGTTCTTCGTCCCAGGCATTGTCATCGCCCCATTCCCAGAGCTGCCAGCGACGCCCCTCGTCCGCGCCGACAAAGCCGTCGACCGACATCTGCATCTGAAGGATGAGCTTTTTCATTTTAGGCCGTAGTGACGATTTAAGGAATTGGGATTCCCACGGGCCGGCAAATCAGATTCAACACTGATTTTTGGGGATC